>NZ_JAQRFK010000047.1 GCF_028598745.1 Xenorhabdus sp. IM139775 | reverse complement strand
CATATCAGGCCATGATTTCAGGTGTGAGAGCCATGAAATGTATCACAGTTGACTCACTCCTTTTAATACCCCGCCGATTGCACTTAATATGTTAATTCAGCGTTAGTCTCAGTAAACGCATTTTCATATTGATTCCAAAATAAAAGCAGCGATAATTAATGTTGATTCAACTGCTTATTAAATAGGCTGACTAACTATGGAAATTCGGGTATTTCGGCAAGACGACTTTGAAGCCGTTATCACACTTTGGGAACGTTGTGATTTGATTAATTCTGGTGATGATCCAGAAATAGATATTGAGCGTAAACTTACCCATGACGCTGATTTATTTCTGGTTGCTGAAGTGGCGGGGGAAGTGGTTGGTACGGTGATGGGCGGTTATGATGGGCATCGGGGGTATGCTTATTATCTGGGGGTTCATCCCAGGGCGAGAGCGCGAACGTTTTTTGACCTTAATTTGTATGCAACATAATCAATTATAGGGTGAATATCACTCAATTCGGTCTTGTTAAAGTATCAACCAGTATTTTATTTGCACGGATCGTTCAAAAAGCAGGCTTTCATGCTCTCGCCCTGGGGTTCATCCTGAATTCAGAGGCAGGGGAATAGCCAATGCCTTAATCTCTCGTCTGGAAAAAAAATTATTAGCCAGAGGTTGTCCCTGTATTTTGATCACGGTTCCAGAAGAAAATGATGCAACAATCTGTATGTGTGAAAAAATGGAATATGATTATTTGGGTCAAGAAAATGTGATGTTTAGCAAGCGATTGATTATTGATTAAATGGGTTGCTATATACTCGTCGTACTGCAAGATGCATTTATTATCTCCCCGTGCGACGGGGAGATAATACGCTACTTTCGTCTTGCGAGCTGCAACTTGAAGTTGGTAGGGAAGATAAGTGATGAAATGGTTGAGCAGCGTTATGCTATTTAGCTATTATCTTCTTCTATTGCTTTTTTGATGAAGTATAAATGGAATGCGACCATCCTCTCAGGTATTTGTTTTTTATAACCAAGAGATCTTTTGACATCGCAGGTTTCCTATTGTCAATGTAAAGAATAACTTTAATATCTCCATTCTCATCCTTAAATAGATAATAATGCTCAGGTATGGAGGATGTGGACTTTCCTTTTAATGCAGTCCAGCTATAAGGCTGCTGATAATCGACATAACATTGATAAGGAATATTCATCATTATTTTTTCTCCTGAGTTATATTATTTAGCCAATTGAGAAATAATAAAGATAAAATTGGCAGGAAGATAACGAATAAAAATATGTAATGCTATTTGATCATACAGTTTATTTTATAAATAAATGTGCAATACTTAATAAATAACCTCTTGTAACCATAACTTTGATGTTTCTGTTGATGAATGGTTTGTATATTCACAATTGCATTGAATGTTTTTTTGAAAGTGCGGTCTGATAGGTATCAAGTGACCACCCCATAGCGCCAAAGGTAAGAAAACAGTGATGGATAAATTTTTTGCATTTAATTTCAGTTTCAGACAGAAGAGGCTTATGGCAGCCAGCAGCTTGGTAGGATGCTCACTCTTGTTGACGGCCTGTGCCGGAACATTACGTGCATCATGGCCTGCGTTATCTGGCTGGTTTGGCAATCCTTTGAGCGTTTCTGAACAGGGTATAGGCGAAATTAATCAACAGACGGATATGACTCAATCCGCGATCGAAAAGGGGTTGGAGGGAAAATATCGTCTGCGTAGTGGCATGGAAATGCAAAATGGCAAGTTAGTGAGTGTCATTCAGGGCATGGAAGATGGGCAGGTGAAACTGGAATTTCATGGTCTGGTCAAGGGTAAGGTTAATCGTATTGATGTGCTGGACGACGGGGTTAAAACCGTTTGGGGTACGAAAATAGGCACACCATTCTCTGATCTCTATAATCAGGCATTTGGCAAATGTCAGCGCACTCAGGATGTCACGGTGCAGCCTGCCGTCATTTGCACGGCACCACAAAGCCAGCATGTTAGTTATGTCTTTACCGGCACTTGGGATGGCCCTGAAGGATTAATCCCTTCCGATGATGTTTTGAAGGGCTGGAAGATTTCGCGTATCGTTTGGAAATCATGATAAAAATCTGAAAAGTCGTCTTATGTAAAGTAAAGCATCTTTTTATAGCCACTTAATATCTTTTGCACCTTATCGCGTTTCATCATTTCTCATAAAAATTCGGTATATAAAACAGACGTTAGTAACCTACCTTGTTATAACGATTCTGGATACAGTAGAGAAGTTGTTGTCAAATCGTGTGATAAGCAAGGTATTGGATGAAAATAGTGGCAATAAAAAATAAATTATTAAGCGGGATGACTGGCCTATTGTTTTTTGCCGGTCTCAACGCTTATAGCTCTGGTGCCTGGGCTGTTGAGTTGCTGAATAGTTCTTACGATATTGGACGAGAATTATTCTTGAACTTGAATCCGGAATTTGAAAAACAATGGAATAAACAGCACCCGCAGAATAAATTGACCCTCAAACAATCCCATGCCGGCTCATCGAAACAAGCATTGGCGATTTTGCATGGATTGCGAGCGGATGTGGTCACTTATAACCAAGTTACGGATATTCAGATCTTACACGATCGCGGCAATCTCATTCCCGCCAACTGGCAGCAGCGTTTGCCAAATAATAGTTCTCCATACTATTCCACCATGGCTTTTCTGGTACGCAAAGGTAATCCCAAGCATATCCAGACTTGGGATGATTTGGTGAGAAATGACGTGAAGTTGATTTTTCCCAACCCAAAAACTTCAGGCAATGGGCGTTATACCTATTTGGCGGCATGGGGAGCTTTTCAGCAACAAAATCCGCATGACCCCGCCAAGGTTCGCCAACAGATGCTGCGTTTGTTACAGAACGTAGAGGTGTTTGATACCGGAGGCCGTGGGGCAACCACGTCCTTTATTGAGCGGGGTATGGGGGATGTACTGATTAGCTTTGAATCTGAGGTCAATAACATTCGTAAGCAGTATGGTGAAGATAATTACCAACTCATTGTGCCAGCGGTGAATATTCTGGCTGAATTCCCTGTGACTTGGGTGGATAAAAATGTTCAGAAAAATGGTACTGAAGCCGCCGCCAAAGCGTATTTAAATTATTTGTATAGTCCGGCTGGCCAGCAAATTATCGCCCGTTTTAATTATCGTGTGATTGATCAAGATGTTATGAACGCACAACAATCCCGTTTTCCTGCCACTAAGCTATTTCGCCTTGAAGAACAATTCGGTAGTTGGCCTCAAGTGATGGAAACTCACTTCAACACGGGTGGCACGCTTGAACAATTATTATTAGAAGGGCGTAAATAATGTGGGGAGCCAGTAAACGTGTCTTGCCCGGATTTGGGCTGAGTTTGGGCTGTAGCCTGTTTTATGTCTGCCTTATCCTGTTGCTGCCGTTAAGTGCTTTGGTCGTGCAGCTTTCCAGCATGACATGGGAACAATATTGGCAGGTCATCGTCAATCCGCAGGTGGTTGCTGCTTATAAAGTGACATTACTGGCTGCAATGATTGCCAGTTTGTTCAATATGGTTTTTGGGATGTTGATGGCTTGGATATTAACGCGCTATCAATTTCCGGGACGCAGTTTACTCGATGGCTTGATGGATCTGCCCTTTGCGTTACCGACAGCCGTTGCCGGTTTAACACTGGCGACCCTCTTTTCTGCAACCGGGTGGTATGGTGTCTGGTTTGGCAATTTTGATATCAAAGTCGCCAATACTTGGCTGGGTATTGCGGTCGCAATGGCATTTACCAGCCTGCCTTTTGTTGTCCGCACTGTGCAGCCGGTTCTTGAAGAATTAGGCCCTGAATATGAAGAAGCCGCCCAGACATTAGGCGCGAGCCGTTGGCAAACTTTTCGACGGGTGATTTTACCCGAAGTGTCGCCTGCATTAATTGCCGGAACGGTGCTCTCTTTTACCCGCAGTTTGGGGGAATTTGGTGCGGTGATTTTTATCGCAGGCAATATTGCCTGGCAAACTGAAGTTGCCTCCCTGATGATCTTTGTCCGCTTGCAAGAATTTGATTATCCGGCGGCCAGTGCGATTGCATCAGTCATTCTCGCTGCGTCGTTATTATTGCTATTTAGCGTCAACATCGTGCAAAGCCGCTTTGGTAAACGGATAGGGGGACATTGATGACTGAATTTTCCGTATCCACCGTGGCGCAACGTCCTGCCGTAAAACGTCCCTCCATCAATTGGGGGAAAGGGCTATTGATTGGCGCAGGTATCCTTTTTTCGGTTCTGTTATTGGTCATACCGATAGCATGGATTTTCCTGACTGCCTTTTCCAAAGGCATCGACATGGTTGCCCAAAACCTTGTCGATCCCGATATGCTGCATGCCATCTGGCTGACCGTGCTGATTGCGCTGATTACCGTCCCCCTCAATTTGGTCTTTGGCGTCATGACGGCGTGGCTGGTAACACGTTTCCAATTCCCCGGACGGCAATTATTACTGACATTAATTGATATTCCGTTTGCCATTTCGCCGGTCGTGGCCGGGTTACTTTATCTTCTGTTTTATGGTGCCAATGGTGGGTTAGGCAGTTGGCTGGGGGATTATGACATTCAATTGATGTTTTCATGGACTGGCATGGTATTAGTGACGGTATTTGTGACCTGTCCGTTTGTGGTGCGTGAATTGGTGCCGGTGATGTTGAGTCAGGGCAATCAAGAAGATGAAGCAGCCATATTGTTGGGAGCATCTGGCTGGAAGATGTTCTGGCGCGTGACGTTGCCAAATATTCGTTGGGCATTGTTATATGGTGTTGTTTTGACCAATGCACGGGCGATTGGGGAATTTGGTGCCGTGTCGGTGGTATCGGGGGCCATTCGCGGTGAAACCTATACGCTGCCTTTGCAGGTTGAGTTGTTATACCAAGATTACAACACGGTTGGCGCATTTACGGCAGCGGCCTTATTGGCGGTGATGGCGATTATTACCCTGATTGTCAAAAGTGCATTGCAATGGCGTTTAAGCCGCCAGCAAGGGGGGTGAGGAGCGGGATATGAGTATTGAAATCAATAAAATCAGTAAATCTTTTGGCCGATCTCAGATACTGAATGAAATTTCACTGGATATTGAATCGGGTGAGATGGTCGCCCTGCTTGGTCCATCCGGTTCTGGCAAGACGACATTGTTGAGGATCATTGCGGGGCTTGAGCAGCAGAGTGCAGGTCAATTGCAATTTCACGGACAGGATGTCAGCCGGCGACATGCAAAAGATCGGCATGTTGGGTTTGTCTTCCAGCACTATGCCTTATTTCGCCATATGACGGTATTTGATAATGTGGCGTTTGGCCTGACAGTGCTTCCCCGTCGTCAGCGTCCTAATGCTGAGAGATTGCACCGCCAAGTCATGACTTTGCTGGAGATGGTGCAGCTCTCCCATTTGGCAGAACGTTATCCTTCACAGCTTTCTGGTGGACAAAAACAGCGTGTGGCATTAGCCAGGGCGTTGGCCGTTGAACCGCAGATCCTGTTGCTGGATGAGCCGTTCGGCGCGTTGGATGCGCAGGTAAGAATGGAATTACGTCGCTGGTTGCGTCAGCTTCATGAAGAGTTGAAGTTTACCAGCGTATTTGTCACCCATGATCAGGAAGAGGCGATGGAAGTGGCTGACAGAGTGGTGCTGATGAATCAGGGGCGCATTGAACAGGTCGGCACGCCTCAGCAAGTGTGGCATGAACCGGAGAGCCGCTTTGTCCTTGAGTTTATGGGCGAAATCAACAAACTGAATGGTGAAATTAGAGGTTCCCATCTCTGGATTGGCGGGACAATTTTCCCATTGAATATCACACCGCTGCATCAAGGAAAGGTTGATGTCTTTTTCCGTCCTTGGGATATGGCGCTCAGTGCCAAACAAACAACGGCCTGCCCTTTGCCGGTGCAAGTCGTGGAGGTGAGCCCGCGCGGTCATTTTTTCCTGTTATCTGTTCAGCCGATAGGCTGGGGGAATGAATACCTGTCCGTGATTTGGCAGGATGCCTCATCTATTCCGGTGAGGGGAAATCGTTATTTTATTGGTGGCACAGGGGCTCGCTTATATGCGGGGGATTTGCCATTAAAAGTTCTGCGGCTTGCTGAATCCGCCTGATTTTATTCATCTTTATATTGAATCCCTATTCCCCGTCCGGCGAGGGAGTAGGGATTTTTTGCTTAATGTCTTGCTACAGTTTCTTTAATATGATTATTTCTTTATCCATTCTTATACAAATTGGGTAATGCTGTGGCAAGTTTGGAAGAATTTATCGGTAATACACCGCTGGTAAAATTACAACGAATGACAGAAAACGTTGATGCTGAAATTTGGGTGAAGCTGGAAGGCAATAACCCGGCGGGTTCCGTGAAAGATAGGGCGGCGTTTTCGATGATCCAGCAAGCGGAATTGCGCGGAGAAATTGCGCCGGGTGATATTCTGATTGAGGCAACGAGTGGCAATACTGGTATTGCACTGGCGATGATCGCGGCGGTAAAAGGATATCGCTTAAAATTATTAATGCCTGAAAACATGAGCCTTGAGCGACAGGCATCTATGCGGGCTTATGGTGCTGAATTAATTTTGGTCAGTAAAGCGTTGGGAATGGAAGGTGCGCGGGATTTGGCGCAAGAAATGGCGAAAAATGGCGAAGGAAAAGTTCTGGATCAATTTAATAATACGGATAATTCACTGGCCCATTTCAATACTACTGGCCCGGAAATCTGGCAGCAAACAGCAGGGCGGATTACTCACTTTGTTTCCAGCATGGGAACAACAGGCACAATTACCGGGGTGAGCCGCTATCTGAAATCTCAGTCAGACAAAGTGCAGGTGACCGGATTGCAACCTGCGGAAAATAGCCATATCCCCGGTATTCGTCGCTGGTCTCCGGCCTATATGCCTGGCATTTATCAGAAAGCGTTGGTGGATCAGATCTTGGATATCAGCCAAACGGAAGCGGAAACGACAATGCGTTTATTGGCGCAGAAGGAAGGTATTTTCTGTGGCGTCAGTTCTGGCGGGGCAGTTTCCGGGGCATTGCGTATTGCAGCCGAAAATCCGGGAGCCGTTGTTGTTGCGATTATTTGTGATCGTGGCGACCGGTATTTGTCCACCGGGGTTTTTAATTAACGCACCTTTTGTCTGCCTTATTCGAATAATTGAGCGCTGTTGATTTATCCATAAAAAATCGCCCTGTTTTATCAGACATTTTACCTTTCAGCCGGATAAAACAGTGGCGATTGACGCGCAACCAGCAATGGCAATGAATCGGTTAACAGAATAAAGAGGGAAATATTCCTCAATAATCTTTCTGTTATTTTTTGATCCGCATGATGACGGATTCACCGACGGTCACAGATCCACTGACTTTAGTTAACTCTTTGATTTCGTCCATGTTCGAAATAACAACAGGTGTTAAGGTTGATTTAGCTCTTTCTTCCAAAAATGCCAGATCAAACTCTAAAACCAAATCGCCTTTTTGTACCCGCTGGCCTTCTTCGGCAATACGTTTAAAACCCTCACCTTTCAGTTCAACGGTATCAATACCAAAATGGACGAATAGCTCAATGCCACTATCAGATTCGATAGAAAAAGCGTGATTAGTTTCGAAGATTTTACCGATGGTGCCATCAACTGGAGCGACAATTTTGTTGCCGGTTGGTTTAATAGCAATACCATCCCCAACAATTTTTTCGGCAAAAACAACATCAGGAACATCTTCAATATTAACTATTTCACCTGACAATGGGGCGATAATTTCAATACTGCCGCTGTTTTTTTTATCGTCTGAAACCAGAGATTTCAATTTATCAAGCAGACCCATGAATCTTCTCCTAATTGTTTTAATGGGACCGTATTCTGGCTAATTTTTTAGCAGAGTGTTTTTTCTCTGGTAAAGGTGTCAACCAAATCCATCAATTCCTGTGCGGTTGGCTGAGTCAAGGCTTGCCCTGCCAGTGCCTTTGCATCATCGTAATTAGTATTACGGATGATCTTCTTAATGCGTGGAATTGATATCGCACTCATACTGAACTCATCTAACCCCATGCCCAAGAGCAACAGCGTGGCACGTTCGTCACCGGCAAGTTCTCCACACATGCCCGTCCATTTACCTTCTGCGTGTGAGGCATCAATAACCTGCTTGATTAAGCTCAACACCGCGGGTGACATTGGGTTGTAGAGATGGGAAATCAGCTCATTACCACGGTCTACCGCAAGAGTATACTGAGTTAGATCGTTTGTCCCAATACTAAAAAAGTCAACTTCTTTTGCAAGATGATGAGCAATGGTTGCAGCAGCCGGCGTTTCCACCATGATGCCAACTTCAATCGATTCATCAAATGCCTTGTTTTCATTACGTAACTGCACTTTGAGTAATGTAAGCTCGGCTTTTAATTCCCGTATTTCTTCAACTGAAATAATCATTGGGAACATAATGCGCAGTTTACCAAATGCAGAAGCTCTCAGGATAGCACGTAATTGAGAATGTAAGATCTCTTTACGATCAAGGCAAATTCGGATCGCGCGCCAGCCGAGGAAGGGGTTCTCTTCTTTTGGCAGGTTCATGTAAGGCAGGTCTTTATCCCCACCAATGTCCATTGTACGAATAATGATGGCTTGATTACCCACGGCTTCTGCAACCGCTTTATAGGCTTCAAACTGTTCATCTTCCGTTGGCAGGGAGTCGCGATCCATAAACAGGAATTCAGTGCGGTATAAACCGACACCTTCGGCACCATTGCGTTCAGCACCCATGACGTCACGCACCGTACCGATATTGGCGCAAACTTCAACTTGGTGACCATCCAAGGTAATGGCTGGCAAGTCTTTTAGCTTCGCCAGTTCGGCTTTTTCGGTTAGATACTCGCTTTTTGCTGCTTTCAGTTTCTCGATTTCGCTATCAGATGGGTTCACATAAATGTGGTTATTAACCGCATCCAGAATCAGGTAACTGCCATTTTTGATTTGCTTGGTCGCATTGGTTGTACCCACAATTGCGGGTAACTCCAGAGAGCGAGCCATGATGGAAGTGTGAGAAGTCCGGCCGCCAAGATCGGTGATAAAACCCAATACCTTGTCCAGATTGAGTTGTGCGGTTTCTGACGGGGTCAGGTCACTGGCAACCAGAATGACTTCTTTTTCAATGGAGCCTAAGTCAATAATTGGCATACCCAGAATATTTCTCAGTAAACGCTTGCCAATATCACGGACATCGGCCGCCCGTTCCTTCAAATATTCATCATCCAGTTCTTCCAGCGCCCTGGCCTGATCTTCAATCACCGAATGGACGGCTGCATCGGCTGTCAGCAGATTCTTTTTAATCAGCGTGATAATTTCCTGCTCCAGCTCTTCATCTTCCAGCAACATGATGTGGCCTTCGAAGATTTCGGCCTTTTCTGCACCCAGATTTTTTTCGGCTGTTTCTCTAATTATCTCTAATTGTGCGGAAGATTTGTCGCGGCCTTGCTTAAAGCGGGAAATTTCTTGTTCTACTTGGTCAGGAATAATTTTTTTCTGATTGATAATGATGGGATCTTCTTTCAGTAATAGCGCTTTACCGAAAGCAATGCCTGGTGATACTAAGATGCCTGAAATCATATTATATGACCTTACTGCGGATGATTACCTTTCATTAAGCCTTCGGGGGAGAGGCTCAAAATATCCCCAGATTTTATTGCACTGGGGATAAACTGAATGAAATAGATTGGCTTGATTGAGCAGACAATTATTCCAATTCACCCATTAATTTAACTAAATGTTCAACTGCCTGTTGCTCATCTTCGCCTTCAGCAGCAATCGTTACGACTGTACCTTGAGTCAATCCCAGCGTTTGTAATTTGAACAGGCTTTTTGCGCTGGCAGACTTGCCTCCAGAAGACAGGGTAATGTCAGAAGCAAAACCTTTTGCTTCTTTGACAAATTGTGCCGCAGGGCGAGTGTGGAGGCCGTTTGGTGCAGTAATAGTAACTTCTTGCTGGAACATAGTATTTCCTCAATAACTTAAATATTCGTTGATGAGCCAAGCGAATTCAAAAAGTCAGTGTTGTTGAATTCGCTCCGGCTTGTACAACCGTTTAAATGATAACGAAACAAAGCGTATTCCCTTAGCTTTTCAAGTTATTGCTCTGTTGAGTGTCACTTGAAATTGATTGGGTCTATAATAATCATTATCAAAAAATTAACATACCTGATGCACTCAATTGTTGATTTGGTGTTAATGCCCACTATCCGAAGAATGGCCTAATTGAATAACGGTTTCTCTACCTGCTTGGCGATTAATTTCGTGCATCAAAATAATTACTGGTTAAATACTAAAGCTACTTGAATAAATCATCTAGGAAAGTTTTAAACTTTGATCCAATGCACAAAAAAGCACCCTGAAGGTGCTTTTTTATCAATATAGTGAAAAATTCTATTGCGTGATTTTTACTCACTGAGTAAGTCAGCAAACAAGACTGTACTGAGGTAACGTTCCGCCGAAGAAGGCAGGATAACAACGATATTTTTGTCTTTATAGGCATCTTCTTGCGCTATTCTGATGGCTGCGGCAACCGCAGCACCGGAAGAAATACCAGAAAGAATACCTTCTTTTTCAGTAAGTTCGCGTGCTGTTTGAATCGCTTCTTCATTGCTGATTTTAAATACACGGTCAACTAATGTTAAATCTAAGTTATCAGGAATAAAACCTGCGCCAATTCCCTGAATTTTATGCGGGCCGGGTTTAAGTTCTTCACCTGCCAGTTTTTGACTGATAACAGGTGAATCTTCGGGTTCTACCGCAACAATTGTCACGGGTTTGCCCCGCGTATTTTTCAAGTAACGGGCAACCCCTGTGATTGTGCCACCCGTTCCTACGCCGGCAACGAAAACGTCTACATCACCATCAGTATCTTCCCAAATTTCAGGGCCAGTGGTTTTTTCATGAATTTCAGGGTTGGCAGGATTGCTGAATTGTTGCAGGAGTACATAACGGCCAGGATCGCTGTCCCGGATTTCGTTAGCTTTCTCAATGGCGCCTTTCATGCCTTTTGCACCTTCGGTCAGCACCAAATTGGCACCCAGTACTTTTAGCAGCTTACGACGCTCAAGGCTCATCGTTTCAGGCATGGTCAGTGTCAACTTATAGCCACGGGCGGCTGCAACATAGGCCAGTGCAATCCCTGTATTACCACTGGTCGGCTCGATAAGTTCTTTATCTTTAGTCAGGATGCCACGTTTTTCCGCGTCCCAAATCATATTGGCACCAATGCGGCATTTTACACTGAAGCTGGGATTGCGAGATTCGACTTTTGCCAAGATGCGGCCATTGGCGAAATTTTTTAAGCGTACCAGCGGAGTGTGACCAATAGTCAACGAATTATCTTCATAAATTTTACTCATTGTTCGATTGCCCCTAAGATACTGTAAATACTTATACCGTAGATTAATACCGTAAACATTAGCTCAACCATACGCTAACATCCTATTTATGGAAATAAGGTTTCAGTCTATTCTTATTAGATAAAAGAATATTTGATGGTCATTTTATATTGTTTGGGTTATTTAAGATGAGTATAGCTTTTTAAACAAAGCCCCTGACAGAGGATAAAAATGTCAGGGGCTTTGTTGCTGTTGTAGGCAGAAAGATCGTAGGCAGAAGATCTGTTGGCAGAAGATTAAATCAGTTTGATGCTGTGCGATTCAGGGCGTATTGAGCACGGTAACGATCAACCCACATCGCAGTAGCCCCACAAACCGCAACGGGCATAATGAACAGGTTCACGACAGGGATCATGGTCAAAATGCTCACTGCGGCGCCGAATTGCAGGTTATCTATTTTGTTTTGGCGCAGGGTATTGCGCATGGTGGTAAAACTGACTTTGTGGTTATCAAAGGGATAATCACAGTATTGGATCGCCAGCATCCAGGCACTGAAAATAAACCAAAGGACAGGTGCGATGGTTTGGCCTATTCCGGGAATGAAATAAAGTAACAACAGGATGAGTGCACGCGGAATATAGTAAAGAATTTTCACCATTTCCCGTTTCAGGATACGGGGAGTATCTTGGAGTAAATCAACCATGCCGGTATCGGGGGCCGGAATGCCTGTCAGGTCGGCCTCCAGTTTTTCTGCCAGCAATCCATTAAAGGGTGAAGCGATAAAATTCGCGATAGTGCTGAAAAAATAGCTAAAAACCAATAAGATGGAAATGACTGCCAGTGGCCAGATTAAATAGCTTAACCACTGCATCCAGTCTGGTATTTTATCGAGGGTCCATTGTATCCAGCCACCCAGTTGATGATATAGCCACCAAAATGAACCACCTAGCAATAAGATATTGGCCAATAAAGGTAATAGAACGAATCTCTTAATGCCAGGGCGGGTTATCAGTTGCCAGCCTTGTGCAATATAGTGAAATCCACTTGAATGTTTTGGCGACGTTGTCGAATTCGTCATATTTTCTTATTCTCTCCCAGATGATTGAGACGGTATGATATAGGCAGGATTTTCTACTGACCAGTTGTTTTGTGGGTAAAAAACATCCGAAAAAACAGAGGATATATCGCTTTATGATAAGAAAAGCAGGTAGAGACTTGCACTTGTCTTATTTGACAAATACTCTTATCTAAAGAATATTCCGCCGTGGTGGCAATTAATTTAAACAACAGAGATAGCAATGATGCAGGATTTGCGTCTGATATTAATCGTTGTTGGTGCGATAGCCATAATAGCTTTGCTATTACATGGGTTGTGGACCAGCCGTAAAGAGCGTTCATCACTCTTTCGTGATCGCCCAGTTAAACGTCATAAACAGGGGCGTCAGGAAGAGTCAGGAGATAATGGTGGCGATGAACTGTTTGATAATACGCCTAAATCGCATGCTCAGGAGTTGGCAAAACCGCATACTGAACATCGTGCAGAGCCGACTATCGAACGTCGTGTGCCAGAATCACCCATCATCGCGCCTGATGATGGCTCAGATCCTTTACTTGCAGGGCATCAATCTGATGTATCCGCAGTCAAAGTGAAAGATGCCGGTGATCAACAGAAAGAACCACAACTTGGGTTGTTTGACTCGGTTGAAGGCGTTGAATTGAAAGCAGCCGGGGGAGCTGAGTCAGGTTTTGATATTGTGGAAGGGCAGCCAAAGACAGCGGAAAGTGAAGCACTGTCTGAATCTGAACAAGCCAAAAAAGAAACGGTGTTGGTATTGCATGTTGCTGCTCATCACGGGCAAGAACTGAACGGCGAAGTCTTGCTCCAGAGTATTTTACAGGCAGGCTTCCGGTTTGGTGAGATGAATATCTTTCATCGTCACCTGAATCCGTCGGGTAGCGGCGCGGTATTGTTCAGTTTAGCTAACATGGTCAAACCGGGTTCGTTTGATCCGGAGCGAATGGTCGATTTCACGACGCCCGGCGTTTCCATGTTTATGCTTGTGCCTTCATATGGCGATTCCAATCAGAATTTTAAGCTGATGTTGCAAGCAGCCCAGCGTATTGCCGCCGATGTAGGAGGGGTGGTTCTGGATGGTGAACGCAAGATGCTGACACCACAGATGATCGAACTCTATAAAGCGCGTATCCGCAATACACTCAATGTTGGTGAATAATCCCTCTTTTTAGTCTTGAACCCCCGCTAGCCGGGGGTTTTTCATCTCTGGTGAGAAGTCATGGAAAATATCATTCAAAAAATCAATGAATTAAAAATAAAATTACGTCATCACGAATACTTGTATCATGTCATGGATGCGCCAGAGATCCCTGATGCAGAATATGATCGCCTGATGCGGGAATTAAAAGCACTGGAAGAGCAGCATCCCGCATTGATTACGGCTGATTCTCCTACCCAACGCGTGGGTGCCGCACCATTAACGGCGTTTGAGCAGGTACGTCATGAAATCCCGATGTTATCTCTGGATAACGTATTTGATGAAGAAAGTTATCTGGCATTTGACAAGCGCGTTCGTGATCGCTTGAAAGACAGTCAGGCGCTGGTGTTCTGTTGCGAGCTAAAACTGGATGGTCTGGCGGTCAGTTTACTGTACGAAAATGGGGAATTAGTACAAGCCGCAACGCGTGGCGATGGAACCACAGGGGAGAATATTACCGCCAACGTTCGTACCATTCGCGCCATTCCCCTGCGCCTGAAAGGGGACAATATTCCCGCCCGTGTTGAAATTCGTGGCGAAGTCTTTATGAAGCAAGCCGGGTTTGAAAAATTCAACCAAGAAGCGCGTCGCACGGGCAATAAAGTCTTCGCGAATCCCCGCAATGCCGCAGCGGGATCATTGCGCCAGCTCGATCCCCGTATTACGGCCAAACGCCCGCTGACTTTCTGCTGCTATGGCGTCGGTGTGCTGGAAGGCGGGGAGTTGCCCGCAAGTCATTATGAACGCCTGATGCAGTTTAAGCGCTGGGGGCTGCCTGTCAGTGACAAAGTGAAATTATGTCAGGGAACGCAACAGGTGATGGATTTCTACCGTGACACTGAACAGCAACGGCCGGCACTGGGCTTTGATATTGATGGGGTGGTGGTTAAGGTCGATTCCCTCGAATTACAGGAAAGATTGGGCTTTGTTGCCAGAGCGCCGCGTTGGGCAACGGCTTTCAAATTTGCCGCCCAAGAACAGATAACTGTTGTCCGTGATGTTGAGTTTCAGGTAGGACGTACCGGTGCCATTACGCCGGTTGCCCGTTTGGAACCCGTCTTGGTGGCCGGTGTGACGGTCAGTAATGCCACGCTGCACAATGCCGATGAAATTGAACGTCTGGGGCTGCGTATTGGTGATACGGTGATTGTTCGCCGTGCCGGCGATGTTATTCCGCAAGTTGTCGGCGTTGTTGATGAAAACAGACCCGCAGAAACTCAGGAAGTGATTTTCCCGACACATTGTCCGGTTTGTGACTCAGATATAGAGCGTGTCGAAGGTGAAGCGGTCGCCCGTTGTACCGGTGGTCTGTTCTGCGGAGCACAACGCAAAGAGGCATTGAAACATTTTGTGTCCCGCCGTGCGATGGATGTTGATGGCATGGGCGAAAAAATCATTGAACAACTTGTCGATAAAGAATATGTCAAAACGCCAGCCGATCTTTTCCGCTTGACGGCCGGAAAATTAACGGGCCTTGAGCGGATGGGGCCGAAGTCTGCGCAAAATGTCATTAATGCTTTGGAGAACGCGAAGAAAACCACGTTTGCGCGTTTCATTTACGCTTTGGGCATTCGTGAAGTCGGCGAAGCGACAGCCGTCAATTTGGTTGCCCATTTTGGCACACTGGAAAAATTGCGTGCAGCAGACATTGATGCGCTGATTGCGGTGCAGGATGTCGGCGGTGTTGTTGCCCGGCATGTCGTGAATTTCTTTAATGAACCGCATAATCAGGCAGTCATTGATGATCTGATTAATAATATGGGTATCCATTGGGGATCCGCTGAAAGCCTGAACTTGGATGAGGTGGACAGTCCATTTGCTGGCAAGACAGTGGTATTGACTGGTTCGTTGAGCCGTTTATCCCGCGACGAAGCTAAAGATAAGCTGACAGCCTCAGGCGCTAAAGTGACAGGCAGTGTGTCGAAAAAAACCGATCTGGTGATTGCCGGCGAAGCAGCGGGTTCCAAGTTAGCTAAAGCAACTGAATTGGGGATCCCTGTTATTGATGAAGAGGAAATGCTCCGTTTATTGGGGGAATAATACGCGTTCCACTAATCATATGCGTTCCACTTAAGGAAGCGATGATTAAAGTGTGATCGGGTTAGCTAAATAGGAATTTGCCACCACCAATATAGTGTATTAATGTGATAATAATCTAATTTTATTATTATGTATTGCATAAAATACATTATAAATTTGCACAAAATTGTGTTTGGAGCGCGTCTTTATGTCTCATATTTTTCATTTTTTCCTCGCATTGGTCGTGATTGGCGGCTTGGCGGTTTTAGCCAGTAATAACCGGAAGGGTATCAGAATTCGTTATATTGTTCAGTTGCTTATAATCGAACTCTTTCTGGCTTGGTTCTTCCTGAACTCTGATGCGGGTTTAGGAATAGTTAAAGGATTTGACGCTTTATTCGTCCAATTATTGTCTTATGCGGCAAAAGGCACCAGCTTTGTTTTCGGTGGCATGATAGAAGCAAATTTGGCCTTTTTCTTCCTGAATGTATTGTGTCCTATCATCTTTATCTCTGCCCTGATTGGTATTTTGCAGCACATCAAAGTGCTGCCAATTATCATTCGTGCGATAGGGACAGTCCTGTCTAAAATTAACGGCATGGGTAAACTGGAATCATTTAATGCGGTGAGTTCATTGGTTCTAGGGCAATCAGAGAACTTTATTGCTTACAAGAATGTGCTGGGCAAAATGTCTGAGCGCCGGATGTATACGATGGCGGCAACGGCAATGTCCACGGTATCTATGTCTATTGTTGGTGCTTACATGACAATGCTGGATGCAAAGTATGTGGTTGCAGCACTGATCCTCAATATGTTCAGCACCTTTATTATCTTGTCGCTCATCAATCCTTACTCTGTTGAGAGTGAAGAAGAAATCCAGATGAGCAACCTCCATGAAGGGCAAAGTTTCTTTGAAATGCTGGGCGAATATATTCTGGCGGGTTTCAAGGTGGCTTTGATTGTTTCTGCGATGCTGATCGGTTTTATCGCCTTGATCGCAGGGATTAACGCCATTTTCCAGTTGGTATTTGGGATTACTTTTCAGGAGTGCATGGGATATGTGTTCTATCCGTTTGCATGGATCATTGGCATTCCAAGTGATGAAGCACTGAAAGTCGGCAGTATCATGGCGACCAAGATGGTTTCCAATGAATTTGTGGCGATGCAGAGCCTGCAAGAAATGGCGACTCAACTGAGTGATCGTTCGAAAGGTATCCTGTCAGTATTTTTGGTTTCTTTCGCTAACTTTTCATCCATCGGGATTGTTGCTGGCGCGATTAAGGGGCTGGATGAAAAACAGGGTAATACTGTTGCACGTTTTGGCTTGAAATTACTGTTTGGCTCAACGCTGGTGAGCTTCCTGTCCGCAGCCATTACCGGATTGATTATGAGCATCTGATTGATTTTATCGTTAGATTTGATAAGAACAATCGAAAGTGGCATCTTGGCAGATGCCACTTTTTTTATATTTATCAATCTACACGGAGACTCATAATGGGCTATTTTGACGGGAAAATTGCGATTGTCACAGGCGCGACAACAGGCGTTGGCGAGGGCATTGCACCTTACACTACCGCCAAACATGGTGTACTTGGTTTGACACGTTCCGTCGCCTTGGAGTTCGCAGATAAAGGTGTCCGTATTAATGCCGTGGGGCCAGGTTATGTTGATACGCCGCACATGCAAACACTACCCGCAGAAGTCCGGGAATGGATGGCAAATAGTCATCCAATGAAACGCATGGCAACCAGAGAAGAAGTCGCAAAAACAGTGGCATTTTTACTGTCAGATGAAAGCTCATTTACAACGGGTGCTTTTTACGCGATTGATGGTGGTTACACGGCACAGTAGTGTAAGGAGGCCAGATGTGGGTATAGCGGGTCTATAAGGAAAAATCCCTGAAAACTTGCGTCTTCAGGGATTTCTGAATTTTGGTGGAGCTAAGCGGGATCGAACCGCTGACCTCTTGCATGCCATGCAAGCGCTCTCCCAGCTGAGCTATAGCCCCACAAATAAGGTTCAGGTTTTGAATACCAAATACTGACTGGAAATTACAAGTATTTGGTGGAGCTAAGCGGGATCGAACCGCTGACCTCTTGCATGCCATGCAAGCGCTCTCCCAGCTGAGCTATAGCCCCAAATCAAAATCCTGTGGAACGGGGCGAATCATATGCAACCCAGAGAATTCTGTCAATGAATTCATTAATATTCTCGGTGTAAGCGTTGAAAAAGCCGCCAATGACCGATTTTCAGAGTAAAAAATAAAGGCACGACAATAAATTGAGTGCCTTTATTATTCCTTTATTTACGCCGCATTATTGATGTAACGTATTGACGTCACTTCGCAACATGGCGGTTTACTGTGCTTCACGCTGCGCAATATAAGCCAGCGCTTTATCAATACGGGACAGTGAACGCGCTTGGTTAATGGCATGGATTGTGACATCAACACTTGGCGACTGACCTGCACCGGTTACCGCAACCCGCAGTGGCATACCGACTTTACCCATGCCAACTTCCAGTACGTCAGCCGTGGCCTGAATAGCGTGATGGATATTTTCAGGTGTCCATTCAGTTATCGCAGCCAGTTTCGCGCGGGCAACCTCCAATGGCTGGCGGGCAACAGGGCGCAGATGTTTTTTCGCCGCATCTGCATCAAATTCAGCGAACTCTTCATAGAAATAACGGCAAGATGCGGCCATCTCTTTTAGCGTCTTGCAGCGCTCACCCAGCAGCTTGATCAAATCAACCAGTTCTGGGCCAGTGCGGGTATCAATCCCTTGTTGTTCAATATGCCATGCTAAATGTACAGCCACTTTCTCTGCCGGCAGGGTATTGATGTAATGATGGTTCAGCCATTGCAGTTTTTCAGTATTGAATGCACTGGCGGATTTGCTGATAGCATTAAGGCTAAACAGTTCAGTCATTTCTTCAACACTGAAAATTTCCTGATCGCCATGTGACCAGCCCAGACGAACCAGATAGTTCAACAGCGCTTCTGGCAGATAACCATCATCACGGTATTGCATGACACTGACAGCGCCGTGACGTTTGGACAGTTTTTTACCATCGTCGCCAAGGATCATAGAAACATGGGCATATTCCGGAACCGGAGCACCCAGCGCTTTCAGGATATTGATCTGACGCGGCGTGTTGTTGATATGGTCTTCGCCACGAATAACGTGGGTGATTTCCATATCCCAATCATCAATCACCACACAGAAATTATAAGTGGGTGAGCCGTCGGTACGGCGAATGATCAAATCATCCAGCTCTTGGTTGCTGAATTCAATCGGGCCACGGATGCTGTCATTAAAAACAACGGAACCTTCTTGCGGGTTGCGGAAACGTACAACATGTGGCTCATCGTGGCTGTGCTGGCACTCGCTATCACGGCATCGGCCGTCATAACGTGGCTTTTCACCATTAGCCATCTGGGTTTCACGCAGTTGTTCCAAATGTTCTTTAGAGCAGTAACAGCGGTAAGCAGTACCTTGCGCCAACATGTTATCAATAACATGGTTGTAACGGTCGAAACGTTTGGTCTGATAATAAGGGCCTTCATCCCAATTCAGGTTTAACCAGTTCATCCCGTCCATAATTGCGTCAATGGCTTCTTGGGTGGAACGCTCCAGATCGGTATCTTCGATGCGAAGAACGAATTCACCTTTATTGTGGCGACTGTATAACCAGGAATAAAGCGCAGTACGCGCACCACCAACATGCAGATAGCCGGTAGGACTTGGTGCAAAACGGGTTTTAATTTTACTCATCAGGAATTGCCTTAATTACCTTTCTCTTAATAAGGGGAGCATTTTATCACTGCACTTCAATTCCTCAATGGCGTTAACGATAGGTAGTTGAGAAAAGCCAAAATAGGTTGACTAATTGATACCCTAACGTGATTATAATTGTTTCATTCTGTTTAATTTTCCGACGAACGGTGGTTTTGCTAATAAAAAGCGTTGACTCACCTCGAACTATCCCTATAATGCGACTCCATCACGACGGGGCGATTAGCTCAGTTGGTAGAGCATCTCCCTTACAAGGAGGGGGTCATCAGTTCGAATCTGGTATCGCCCACCATATTTTCTCGTCGTGATAAAAATGATTTTATGATTGGGCGATTAGCTCAGTTGGTAGAGCATCTCCCTTACAAGGAGGGGGTCATCAGTTCGAATCTGGTATCGCCCACCAATCATAAATCAGTGGTATTGATGTCGTTATAGTCATCTTGAAGTGGGCGATTAGCTCAGTTGGTAGAGCATCTCCCTTACAAGGAGGGGGTCATCAGTTCGAATCTGGTATCGCCCACCACTTCATCAGGTGTTTCGTAACAGTATCACATTGGTATTTAGAATGGGTCGTTAGCTCAGTCGGTAGAGCAGTTGACTTTTAATCAATTGGTCGCAGGTTCGAATCCTGCACGACCCACCATTCAAATATCAAAATCAAAATTATCTAATTGGGTCGTTAGCTCAGTCGGTAGAGCAGTTGACTTTTAATCAATTGGTCGCAGGTTCGAATCCTGCACGACCCACCATTTAGATAGCAAAATCAGAATTACCTAGTTGGGTCGTTAGCTCAGTCGGTAGAGCAGTTGACTTTTAATCAATTGGTCGCAGGTTCGAATCCTGCACGACCCACCATTTAGGCCTGAACTCTGAAGTGGGCGATTAGCTCAGTTGGTAGAGCATCTCCCTTACAAGGAGGGGGTCATCAGTTCGAATCTGGTATCGCCCACCACTTCTGTTTACCAACTTCCCGTTATCGTCCTTTTGGCTATTTCGCCTTTAATCCATAACCCTTTAATTTTTCCAGAACCTGCTGCATTTCTGCCGTAGCGAGTATTGGAACGGTCTCCACAATTGGCAGCACTTTTAAGTAAAGTTGTGCCAATATCTCAATCTCATTTGCCAGCCATAGTGCTTTTTCCAGACTCATTTCCATTGCAATCATGCCATGATGCTGCATCAATAATGCCTTACTGTGGGTGATCCCTTTCTTCACATTGTCAGCCAGTTTAGTTGTCCCAAACGTGGCATAGGGAATGCAGGGAACGTGATCGGTGCCTGTCACCGCGATCATATAGTGAATGGCGGGTATCGCATGATTGAGAATGGAGACGGCCGTTGCATTAACCGCATGATTATGTACAACGGCATTGAGATCAGGACGGGCTTGATAGCAAGAGAGATGAAAATGCCACTCGCTTGAAGGCACTTTATCGGCTGCATATTCACCTTGATAACTGACATGGACGATTTGATCCGGTGTGAGCTTTTCATAAGCGATGCCACTGGGCGTAATCAAAAAACCGTCTTGATAGCGGGCGCTGATATTGCCTGATGTGCCTTGATTCAATCCAAGTGCGTTCATTTTAAGGCAAGCTGCAATAATCTCTTGGGCGATTTGCTCTCTATTCATCATTTTCACCTTCGTGATAATTACGGTTGCCCACACAAATCAGGGAAAAGAGCCTGTAATCCTTCCGCACTGGCATCGCAAATTCCTCGTTCAGTTATCAATCCGGTGATAAGTTCAGCAGGTGTCACATCAAAAGCATAATTTCCACAAGATGTTCCTGCTGGTGCTGTATTGACCCAACTTCGTATACCTTCCGGTGTGATGCCATATACGTGGGATTGTTCTTCGCCCGAACGCTGTTCAATGGGAATTTCTTTTACCCCATTCCAGACGGTAAAATCCAGCGTCGGGGATGGCAGAGCAACATAAAAAGGCACCTGATTGGCTTTGGCTGCCAGTGCCTTGAGATAAGTTCCGATTTTGTTGCATACATCGCCTCGTGCGGTTGTCCGGTCTGTGCCGACAATACAGAGATCAACTTTACCGTGTTGCATCAAATGCCCGCCGGCGTTATCAGCAATCAACGTATGAGGTACACCGTGTGAACCTAATTCAAAAGCGGTTAATCCCCCTTGATTACGTGGGCGGGTTTCATCAACCCAGACATGAACCTTGATCCCTGCATCATGCGCCATATAAATAGGAGCCAGTGCGGTTCCCCAATCTACCGTCGCGAGCCAGCCGGCATTACAGTGAGTTAAAATATTGACGGTTTTGTCGGTTGGTTTGGTTGCTGCGATGCGCTGGATTATTTTTAGTCCGTGCTCACCAATTTTGCGACAGAGTTCCACATCTTCATCTGCAATTTCATTGGCGATACGATAAGCCGTTGCTTCACGTTGTGAATGCTGGCTATTTTCCAGTACTTGATATGTCCGATCCAAAGCCCACTTTAAATTGATCGCGGTGGGGCGGGTTTTAACCAAAATGGCGTAAGCCTGCCGCAAATTTTCATCGCTGTTTTCCTGACGCATTGCCAAGGCCATACCATATGCGGCAACCGCCCCAATCAAAGGCGCTCCCCGTACCCACATTTCTTTGATGGCGGTTGCCGCATCTTGCAGAGTGCGTAGTTGAACAGCCTGCACCTCAAAAGGAAGTTTGGTCTGATCGAGAATTTCGACAGTATAACCATCGTCAGCCAGCCAAACAGAACGATAATGAGTGCCATTAATTTTCATATCAACCTCTTAACACTGTGCAATATAACGTCTAATGAGCGAAAAAGTCAGGTAATTTTCCCGATTTACTATCAATTCCCGTGCCAGTTTCAGCGCCCGCTTCTCACAGATAGCACGCTGGTTTTGATCTTCAATCTGTTTGAAATCGGCAACACCGGCAAACCCGACAATACGGCGATTGATCTCCAGACCGGCATAGGCGAGCGTGTCTTTCAATAAGGTGGACAGAAAATCGTCTTGTACTGTTTTTAAGAAGGACGCATCGAACGAACCTTGCTGATAAAGCACGACAGGATAGGCATCCCCACCCTCTTTTTCATGCCATAACTGACGGAAATGGCGTTCAAACACTGACCAGGTTGTTTCTATTTGCGCCAGAAGCCAGTTTTGATAATCAACACATTGCGCACGATTTTCCCGTAAGGCGGGTTGGGCAAAATAAGCCATCAACAAGTTACCGATGTAGTTACCGATATCAAACGCCATGGGACCCATGAAACTGAATTCCGGATCAATGACCTTGGTAGAATCTGGGGTCACCATGATTGATCCAGAATGGAGATCACCATGCAGCAAGGCTTGGGCTTGCGTCATGAATTGATACTTATACTGCATGGCAGTTTGAATGAGTGCCCGATCTTGCCAGATGGAGTAAATTTCATCGTCAAGCTGAGGCGTCGTCCAGTTATTTCTCCCTGCATTAAAATAGGGTTCAGTAAAAATAAGATCTTCAGTGATTTTGCAAAGTTCATGATTACTGGCGAAACGAGCAGTGAGATTTTTTTTCTCTTTACTGCTCATGCCAATATCGGAAGTATGGAACAGAGTATTTGCAAGAA
Source organism: Xenorhabdus sp. IM139775 (assembly GCF_028598745.1). GTDB lineage: Bacteria > Pseudomonadota > Gammaproteobacteria > Enterobacterales > Enterobacteriaceae > Xenorhabdus. Next base: position 4,232 of record NZ_JAQRFK010000047.1, on the reverse strand, counting down.
AAATTCCCACATCTTCGGCGAGATGAGGAAGTTTGTCCCCAGCGATAAGGCGGTTACGTAGAATAATATGCTGAGACAAATACTCCATAACAAAAAGAGACATCTTCTCATCATAAAAATAGACATCAGGAACATAGGCTTTGGCGACTCTTTTTTCTTCAATCAGGGCATGATATTCAAAATGCGAACGCATAAGGGAAAGCGCCCATGACTCACCCGCAGCCCGGACATAAGGCAGGGCTTGTTTCACGACAATTGTTTTTTCTGTTCCAGAGACAATAAAGACTAAATTGAGATTTCCATCACCCACTTCTTGAATTTGCCAGGTTTCAGGGGAACCGCCGAGTGAAAGGGGAGTTGGTAAATTTTTAGCAAGATAATGCGATAAAGATCCGCAAGTTTGTGGGATATACCCTGTAGGGACATGAGCAGACATTATTTTTCATCCTGATAATTTCATGAAGGAAAATTCATAAACGGCACAGCGATAACTCATTCTGCTGTAATGGAATTAACATTGGCTAACTATAGATATGCAAAAGTAAGCTGTCTGTGATGGAACTAGAATATCAGCTATGTTTGAGGTTTTGGCAGAGGAGGAAGGCCATAAGCCGCCCTAGCACGATCACAACTTTCATTATAATCACCCGTCTCCCAGGCTTGAGGAAATTCTCTGCAAGGAGAGGGCCTTTTGTCATAAATAGAGCAGGAAACCGACTTGCCAATTTCACCGCATAAATTGATACATCGGGGGTGAGATTCATTGGTGCCTTTCATGCAGCGCATGAAATCATTCAATTTTTCGGTCATGGATACAGGCACTGTACCGCCGCCATCCTCAGCTTCGGCCCAATAAAATGAAACACGAAAATAGGCGCAACACGCGCCGCAACTAATACAGGGATTATCTTGTAATGTAGCTTGAGAAATTAACGTTTGGCTCATACCAGATGTCACTAATCTGATGGTTAAGATCCACACTTAGGTTAAATAACCTTACCCTTAAAAGCACATTTTGCAAGTTGTAGTGTTATTGACTACAACCTGAAGCCTATTGAGTTTTTCATTACTCCTTAAGCAATTTAAATATAGCAGGATAAACCTTATCTAAATCAATGTTATTGACATTTTCAGGATCATATAAGGTGATACATTTATCTTCTGTCGCCAGAGGTGCCCAATTTTCAGGTTTTGTTACACCGTAAAAGGCAACAAATTTTTTCTGTAATGAGGCAGCTAAATGACAGATACCTCCATCACCGATAATAATCAGTGTCATACTATTCAATAAAACTAAAAAAGAACTTAGCGAATCAGAGACGACAATTTCACTATTTTTCCCTATACGTGATCTTAAATCCTCAGCTAAAAGAATATCCTGCTTAAACGAAGAAATGATGAATTTAGCCTTTGGATAATTTTCAAGTATTTTATTTGCTATTAGCGTCAGGCGCTCATTATTAATTAAGCTGTATTTTCGGTTATTAGAAACAGAAAATAAAATCATGGGGGATTGATATTCAATGGGTTGAAGCGTATTTTCCGATTTAATATAAGGGAAAAACTCAGGAGATAATTTATCCTCATTAGGTGAGAATATACGCAATAATTTTAATGCCTGATGATAACCATTAACATGTCCCTGCTTCACTGGGCAGTTAATTAACTTTGAATGCCAGTGCTTATCTGTAACAACAGCATAGCGTTTTTTCGCACCTAATAGCCATAAGAATAGATTATTTAATTTCATAGGCGTAGGTTTGGCTGATATAGCAATATCAATTTTTTTTCGGCGAAATAATAACGCAGTTTTAATAATAGATAGGTATTTATTTCCTTTTGGAATAATATGAATATTGATTTCAGGACACAAATAACGAGCAAGTTCAGCATTGCCAGCATCTATAAATAGGTTAATCTCTGCGTTGGGATAGGTTTTCTGTAAAAATTTTATTAATGGTTGAGTACAAATAAGATCACCCAGTCCATTGCGGCGTAATATGGCTATTTTCATATAATTTTATTAAAACAAACCCTATTGTGTAAAATTGGTTTAACTATAGCCGAAAGTAGAGAATAATGGTATAGGATTTTGTTATTTATCACCTTATTAAGGTTATGTAACACCAAAAAAAATAGGAGGATGTCTATTGTCAGGAAGTGCAATAGAATTGAACATTTATGGTAATCATCACATGAAACAGCGATGCACCATCATTGTTGCTAATTTATGTATCAGTTGCTTAAAAATGCAGAAGATTTCATGGAAACTGCTTCATTACAACAGAAAAAAACGGAACAATAAAAAAGGGTGTGTCACTATTATGAAAATTTATTTATAAATAAAACCACCTCATGATATTTTGCTGTAAATAACATAATAAATAGTTGTTCTATTTTCCATCTAAAGAATTAATCGAAGATATTTTTTAAGTTCATTAAGATATTCAGGATTTTTTTCTAACAACCAGTGTAAAATTTTAGCGTTATCTAATAGCTTATTTATATATGATTTTGCTATGACCAATTTTAAAGTGTTTGCACCATAGATTTCTTCAATTCGCTTTGTTTCATTCTGTATTAAAAGATGTAGTGCAAAACTCTTGCTAAAATTAGCAAAACTCACCATTATATTGGCAACTTCTATTTGTCGCAAGGGCTTCATTTTCTTCAAAATATCAAATGTAGCTCTAGGGATATGTTTGTCTGATAGTAGAGAAACTACTTCTGAATCAATACCATTAAGAATTTGAGACCTACCTCTTAGGGTTTCAATGGAAATTCCTAATGATGAGCTAAGTTTTTCTATTGATACTCTTTCTAACGCCAGTTTTAACATTTTTTGCTCTTGGATTATTGTTAATCTGTTAACTTGTTTATTTGGAGTGTACGCGTCATCTAAGGTGGATATTAAACTTGCGATCTTATCAAATCCAAGTTCTTTCATCGCTTCGACCCGCAAATGCCCATCTAAAATCTTTATGGTATTTCCATTATTTTCTAGATATACAATTATCGGCTCTATAAGGCCTATTTCTTTTATAGAGGTTTTAATTTGAGAATATTTAACGCTTTGTTTTACGTTAGTTATTAATCCCTTTGATGGTGAAAGTTTTTTATGTCCAGATCTACAAACTTATCACCGAAACAGAACTTAATCATTTTAGTTCCCCTTCATTTTTTATAGAGTCTATAATTAGCGTTGGAATATATTCCATGTTTTAGGTTATTAGTATACTAACAAAATCTTTTTTTTGCAGAAGCTCTTGCATTATTTGCTTTATCAAAACTAGGTTTTGTGAAATATACTCTGATTTTGCATGTAAGGATTTATGTTTATCTATGTTATCTTGATAAAGCACCATCAGCTCCTCAGGAGAAATCTTCTTATTTCCCTTATTATGAATATATTCATTATTTTTGCTTCCTTTTTTCCCTCACTTCGTTGATCGAGAATATTTCTGATTTTTATAACATCTTTGCTTTTTATTAAACCTTTCTCATAAGCATTAAGGAATAGGTGTTGAGCCTCTTCGGTACTGCTTCTGGCAAACTCTACGGCCAAATATAAAGGGATCTTTCGATTCTCTACAGCAGATAATAGCTTTTTCTCGCCTTTAGAAAGTAACATTGTAATATTATTTACCCAATTTTTAGAATAACCAATGTATTCACTAATAACTGAGTCAGTTAGGCCTCTCAGTTTCATGTCCCTTACAACTTCGAATAGCTCAGCAGAGCTTGGGTTTCTTCTTGCTATGTTTTCCACGAGACTCATAATATATCCATCCTCTTCGTCAACATCCTTAATAATGGCTGGAATTTTTGTTTCTCCTAAATTAATAAGAGCTTCAAGTCTCCCTTGTCCACATATTAATGCATACTCAAATTCTCCATCTTTTATCTCTCTTAAAGAAACAGGTTTTCTTAATCCTGTTTTCTCAATGTTTTCCTTAATCTCATTATGAATAAATTTGTTTCTTGTCCGTGGATTAGCTATTTTTATTGATTTAATGTCAACTAATATTATTTTATGATTGTTAAAGGAATTCTGATTCATACGGCCTCCTGTATGGATGTTCTTTCTATCATATGATAAAAATCATCCAAACTATCAAATCGATATAACTCTAAATGGAAAGGATTATTTTCAGACAAGATGATTTTTTCAAAAACGAAATCTAAAGAAGGAAAAATATAATAATCTACGGGATGGTGATTGGTACTATCCA
>NZ_JAQRFK010000046.1 GCF_028598745.1 Xenorhabdus sp. IM139775 | reverse complement strand
TGTCGGCAATACAAATAAGGTAACCTTGACCGTGAAATCATGATGGCGGAGTCGGTTTCAGATCGGCAAAGCCATATAATCCAGAAGTTCGTCAACTCTGGTCTTACCGAAAGTGCCGCCCTTGACCTCTCCAACCATTTTGAAAAGATGCGTGCACACGACATGATGATTGAGTCAGTGAATTGCGCGCAAACCTCTGAAGGGGAATTATTGGTTTTATCTGGCCAGTTATTGGAGCTTAACCAAAGAATTGAGGCGCAGGATTCGATGTTGGAAGCCATACAGCGCAAAGATAACCTTCGGAAGCGTTATTTCCAGTCTGCCATAGACAAACTGCCATATTTTCGCTCAAGACGTCAAAACCACCTAAATTTAGCTGAAAATGCCGTATACCTCGCCTTATGTTAGACGAGGTTTGTTATAATATTATTAAATATGGAAGTAGTTGTTTGTTATGAATGTATAACTATAGTTATTAAAAATAAATTAATTACAAAATAAAAAATATCCTTAATATAGAAATAAGTTATTTTCACATATTAATTTATTTTCCATTGACTTTTATTCTACAAAAAAACGATAATCCCAAGTGGATTCCGTAATTATACCAACTATAACCTTATCTTCATAATTTCTTATAGTTATGCAATTGCACAAGATGTAACATCTTTTAGAATTCCATTTAATTTTAAACAATTACTGTATAAATTTAGATCTGATTTTCTTGGTTTGAATGATTATTGATTATAATAATTCACGTTAATGAAATATGTTATAAATCTTCAAAAGAGATGAAGTGAGTACGATATGAATAACAATTCAGATACATCAGGAAGCACTGATAGAACAGAATTTATAAACACAGTATTTTTAAAGGATAAAAATACTAATCTTAATTATATCACCATGAGCCCTGATATGTTTAAGCAACGCTGCTATGATAGTGATTATGAGGATAGATATGATGCAATATTTTGTATCGCATCTATGAATGCGGCCGAGAACGATGTCTCTGCGGCCCATTTAGGCGATATAATAAAAACAGCCTTTGAGGCGAGAAAGACAATGGCACTCTCAGGAGTAACTCACGGATATTTTCCACCTACAATAGCTATAGCTGGAGGATGTGGTTCAATAATCGGCAGTTATCTTGACAAAGCCCATGTTACTGTCTTTTCGAGTCTAACGACAATGGCGAGTTCTTCTATAATGATATATGATAAATACAAAAGTAATGCTTATGATTCATATAATATAAAAGCACAGAAGGCATGTAATTTTGTAAAAGTTATTATTACGTTTTTGAATAGCTTAAAATCTGATAGAAATTGTTCTCACATTGGCAGAAGTAAATATCCCCTCATTGCCTTGCAGGCTTCTAATGACACATTATTTATACCAAGTATACATCATAATAAGTTACCAATAGGACGAAAATCTGAGCCAGAAAAACGGGATATTTTAGTTTCTAGATACCAGTTCCCTCAAGCCATCATTCAGAGTTATATTTATTCAGATCTTCTACCACACGAACATCCAGCCCTCTCAGAGCTTGGACATAGTAGCTCAATTAACCCTAGTGTGGCAGAAGAAACTATTCGTCGTCCAGAACCCTCCGATGTTAGACATAGAACGACGAGTGTTCATTTAAGCCATACTATCGTAGATATGAAAGAGACTTAAGTCAAGATGATAACATCCAGTTATCAACAAAAACATTATGTTAAATTAACAAAAAAATGATGACATCAATTGTGCAACGAAGTATTGTTGAACACATTTGAACAACCCTTCTTTTCTTCGGTTTTTCAAGATCAAAGTACTGGTGATGTTATTAATACGGTTGAAAATTTGCATCACCAGTTCTACCTGCAAAAAATTACAGATTACTTGAAACCAAGTTTTTAAACTGTGATAAAGAAGCCATCTCGGCCAGAGAATCAACAGGCTTGCCAGGCGCGAGGCTTTACAGAAATTAGGTGAAGAAATGAGGCTCCGAAGGAAAGAAAGCAGAGAGCTGATTGTTCTCTGCCTTGCATGCATTTCTTATCTAAACCACTGGGGATTTCTGACTCTATCATTACCGTCCAGAAATCTGTCTGCTGCATGACTTCTTCGAGTGTCATCATTAGCTGGTCTAGCCGCGCGATACAGGGCCTTAACATCGAGTCGTTATGGCTGAACCGATAGACATTAATAACCACATGCATACGGTCACCCATCTCACCACTCAGCCCTGTTATTGAAGTGCTGGCATTATGCCATAATATTATGATTCAGCTATAGCATCATTGAGATGGACCAAGAGTGCGCCTTTCTCAACATATTGCCCTGATTCAAACGCAATATGCGTAATACGGCCTCCCGTCTCTGCCGCGACATGAACCTGTCGGGCCGCCTCAAGCTTCCCCCACACCCTGTAGGACTCTGGGAATATGGCGCTCTTTTACCTCCGCCAAGGCAACAGTTACAGATGGATATTGCTTATCGGGAGTCAAACCATTCACGCTATCATTCACGCGATAAATAGAAAAACCGACCATTCCCACCAATAAAACCGTTCCAAAACCAATAACCATTTTCTTCCTCATCATCCACATCTACCTTTTCTGCTTTTTTCTTAAATGGCTGGCAATCGCAGTCGCCATCAACCCGCCAATCACAGTGAGGTGCTCAAGCGCAAAATAGAGTGAAGTTTTGGCATACGCTCCAGAGAAAAGCCAAAAGGTATGCACAATAACAATGGTCAGAATGAGAAAAACGGACAGTATTCCGGCACCAAGCCAGACAAGGCGGTCAAATAAGATCAAGATTGAACCGGAAAGTAAAACAAGGGCTGAAGCGATATTAAATAACCAATCCGGCTGTAATCCCGCCGCACGCATTTCTGCCAGACTCCCTTCGAAGTCGAGAAGTTTGGCAAGCCCGGAAGAGACGAAAATAATCAGCAGCAGTAACCGGGCAACCAGCCACAACCCTTTGCTCTCAAGTATGTTTTCAATAAAACGTTGCATCATCTATTTTCCTGATCATTAAACAAAAACAACCCTGCCTGATTCAAAACGGCAGGGCGATATTTTTATGCGTTGACAAAGACAGCAATGCTGGACTATAAATCCTCAAGTTAACTTGAGGTCAATAGAAATGACAAAAGATAAAGGCATTGATTTCAATCGGGCTTTGACGATCGGCGAAGTCTCAAAACGAAGTGGGATTGCCGTTTCAGCGATTCATTTTTATGAAGCTAAGGGGCTTATCAAAAGTTCACGCAGCCACGGCAACCAACGCCGTTTTCCTTCCGTGGTGTTGCGCTATCTGGCAATTATCAAAGTCGCACAAAGTACAGGCATCCCGCTTAAAGAAATTCAGGAAGTTTTAGGTCAGTTTCCGCCCAACAGTAATTTAACGGCGGAACAGTGGCAGGTAATTTCTTCGCAATGGCGGGATAGGCTGGATAAGCGCATTAATATACTCAGTAAACTGCGCAGTCACTTAAATAGCTGTATCGGCTGTGGCTGCCTTTCACTGACTGACTGCCCTCTGCGCAATCCGAATGATGTTTTGGGAGAAAAAGGAACAGGGGCTATTCTTTTGAAAAAAGGTTAAAAGCTAATGAGTTGCTTATTAAATCTGCGGTCACAGGGCAAATACCTGTCACCGCATTATCCAGAAAACCTGACGGGTTCAGGGATTATTTGCTGGTATCCAGTGCCGGCAAACCTTTCACCACATCATCAATGGCTTTCATCTGCATCAGGAAGGGTTCCAGTTTTGCCAATGGCAATGCTGACGGGCCATCACATCTTGCATTTTCCGGATCAGGATGCGCTTCAAGGAACAAACCGGCTATGCCTACCGCCATACCCGCACGAGCCAACTCTGCCACTTGCGCGCGACGACCGCCAGACGCGGCACCAAAGGGATCACGGCACTGCAATGAGTGAGTCACGTCGAAAATTACCGGCGCGCCCTGAGTTGCCTGCTGCATGACACCAAAGCCCAGCATATCGACAACCAGATTGTCGTAACCAAAGTTACTGCCACGGTCACACAGTATTATCTGATCGTTGCCGCCTTCTTTAAATTTTTCAACGATATTCCCCATCTGCCCGGGGCTGACGAACTGTGGTTTTTTGATGTTGATGACTGCGCCGGTTTTTGCCATCGCTTCAACCAGATCCGTCTGACGGGCAAGAAAAGCGGGAAGCTGGATAACATCCACCACATCGGCAACAGGTTGGGCTTGCACAGGTTCATGCACGTCAGTGATAATTTTGACGCCAAAAGTCTGTTTTAGCTCCTGAAAGATTTTCATGCCCTCTTCCAAACCAGGCCCGCGATAGGAGTGGATAGACGAACGGTTAGCCTTATCAAAAGATGCCTTAAAAACATAAGGAATGCCCAGTTTTTGCGTGACGGTCACATAGTGCTCACAAATACGCATGGCCAAATCCCGTGACTCAAGGACATTCATCCCGCCAAACAGGACAAAAGGCAGATCATTTGCGACCTTGATATCACCAATATTAACCACTTTCTGTTGCATGCTTATACCTTCTCTTGTTAAGGGTAAATAGTTAAAGGCAAATAAATTTGCGCTATCCATAGAAAATAAATGAGGCGCAGAGAAATTCTGCCTCACACAAAAGTTAATGGAGGACGATGGATCTCTGCTCAATGGTGTTAATCTGCATTTTTATCATTTCTGAAATAGGATCTTCAGGGCAGTGTTCCACGAAATAACTCAAATCCGAAACCGCAATGTGATTGCAGTCGAGCTGTGCATAAATCAGCCCCCGGTCGCGGATTTCATACGGATCTTCGGGATCGAACATCAGGACAACTTCGCTGGCTTTTAGCGCCAATTCCATCTTTTTCTCTTCCATCAGGGAAACTTTGATAGTATCGGTGACTTTTCGCACAATGCTGATATTATCGGCTTCTTGCAAGTCTTTATTTTCCAGACGAACCATCGGGCCAATATTCCCTTTTAACCAGACATCAAGAATATGTTCGTTGAGCGTATCGCCATTCATGGGGTTAATAAACCAAGTTGGTTCATCGGCTAAATCAACTCGCAGGATTAGCTGGGTCGGGAATATGACAGGCTGTACGGGCAATGCCAGCACTTGGGCAATATGTGCAAATACCGTTCCCAGTGCGACCGGGGCGCCTTGATGTGAATGCAATACGCTATCCAACCACAGCGTATCAGACAAACAATACACCCCATTTGCTCCGCCAAATTTCCACTCTCGATAAAAAAGCGTCAATAACGATTGCAATTTTGCTTTGGTGCCAGCAATAGGGGAAAGTTTCTGCCGAGCCTCTTCAATCAGTGCGGTTAATTGTTCTGTCACCATTGTTTGAGGAAAATCAGGACGAATGGCCCGTGTTACTAGAATAATACCGTCTATCAGGGAAGCATTATTGAATTCATAATTAACTATGGTTTTCATCTTTATTCCATTGACCTACCGTGATACGTTCGTTACCACCATAATCCTGAAAAGTGGCTATCTGTTGATAACCGTTTTCCAAAAATAGGTTTCTGACAACGATCCCCTGTTTCCAGCCATGTTCCAATAATAGCCATCCGTTTGGTAACAGGAAGTGGCGAGCCTGCTCTATAATTGTCTGCAAATCTGCCATGCCATTTTGTGCAGCAATCAATGCAGTGGCCGGTTCAAACCTGACATCGCCTTCGCACAGATGAGGGTCAAGTTCATCAATATACGGAGGGTTACTGACAATCATATCAAATTGTCTTCCCCCGACCGCAGAAAACCACTCACTTTGCAAAAAATTCACATTGTGAAAAGGCGGGTGAAAAAACAGTTTTTCCGCGTTTCTTTCCGCATTATGTTTCGCCAATGTCACGGCATCAGGGTTAATATCCACCCCGGTGATATAACAATCATGCCGCTCACTTGCCAGCGCCAAGGCAATTGCCCCGGTTCCCGTACCGAGATCCAGAATGTGTGCCGGTGAATCAGGCAGCAATTCCAATGCCTTTTCAACCAAGCATTCCGTATCAGGACGTGGGATCAAGGTGGCGGGTGATACGGTCAGGGGCAGTGACCAAAATTCACGCTCCCCGACAATATAGGCAACCGGTTCGCCCTGAAGACGACGCGCCAGAAAAGCATCAAGCAGGCGGGCTTCCTCCGGGGAAATCAGCGTTTCATTGAATGCAATTAAATAAGTGCGGGTACGCCCTGTGACATACTGCAACAGAATTTCTGCATCACGCTTAGGGCTATCACTTTCAGTCAACTGCCTGGCCGCATACTGGAGCCAATGTTGATAATTCATCAATCCTGCTCTGACAATGCGGATAATTGATCTGCCTGATATTCAGTCACGATAGGCTGGATAAGCATGTCCAGTTTACCTTCCATCACTTCTTCAAGCCGATATAAGGTCAGGTTGATACGGTGATCGGTCACCCGTCCCTGCGGGAAGTTGTAGGTCCGGTTGCGATCTGAACGGTCACCGGAACCCAGCAAGTTACGGCGTTCAGAAGCCTCAGCCTCCTGACGCTTTCGCATCTCAGCGGCACGAATACGGGCAGCCAGTACCGACATTGCTTTTGCTTTGTTCTTATGCTGTGAACGCTCATCCTGACACTCTACGACAATCCCCGTTGGCAGGTGGGTAATTCGAATGGCGGAATCCGTGGTGTTGACGTGCTGACCACCCGCGCCGGACGAGCGAAAAGTATCAATTTTCAGATCACTTGGGCTGATTTCCGGTAATTCTGCTTCGGGGATTTCCGGCAAAATCGCCACTGTACACGCGGAAGTATGAATACGTCCCTGAGATTCTGTTTCCGGCACACGCTGAACACGGTGGCCGCCAGACTCAAATTTCAGGTGACCATAAACTTGCTCGCCGGAAATTTTGGCAATCACTTCTTTATATCCACCATGTTCGCCGTCATTGGCGCTCATGATCTCCACTTTCCAACGGCGGGATTCTGCATAACGGCTATACATGCGGAATAAATCCCCGGCAAATATCGCCGCTTCATCCCCACCGGTTCCGGCACGAACTTCAAGGAAACAGTTGCGTTCATCATCCGGATCTTTCGGTAATAACAGCAGTTGCAGTTGCTGCTCTAACTCTTCATTACGAATTTTTGCGCCTTTGAGTTCTTCCTGCGCCATTTCCCGCATTTCGGGATCATTCAGCATCATCTCGGCAGTTTCGATATCATCCTGAACGTTTTTCCACGCTTTAAAACAGTTAGTCACATCGGTCAGTTGTGAATATTCCTTTGATAAAGCGCGAAAACGCTCTTGATCAGCGATAACCCCAGCATCACCGAGGTGAGCCAATATTTCTTCATGGCGTTCTTGCAATGCTTCCAATTTAGCGACAATAGAAGGCTTCATTCGTAATATAAGACCTTAATTTAGGATAGGGTTAATTATGATCCAGCCCAAGGCTGTCCCGTAATAGATTCAGGCGTTCCAGATCGCCATCACTGGCAGCCTGTTGGAGAGATTTCGTCGGTGTGTGGATCAGACGGTTCGTCAATTGGTAGGTCAATTGGTTAATAACCTGTTCAGCATCAGCACCCTGTCTTATGGACATCAATGCTTTTGCCGTCATCTCAGCCCTGATTTTCTCTGCCTGTTCTCGATATTCACGAATTGTATTGACAGCGCCCTGAGAACGCAACCAATCCATGAAATGGCTGCTTTCTTGTTGCACAATCCCTTCCGCAACCACCGCCGCCGCTTTACGTTGGGCGAGATTCTGCTGAATAATGGTCTGTAGATCATCCACGCTGTACAGATAAACATCACTCAATTTTTCAACATCCGGTTCAATATCGCGGGGAACCGCAATATCAATCAATAACATCGGCTGGTTGCGGCGTAATTTCAACGCTCTTTCAACCATGCCTTTGCCAATAATCGGCAGCGGGCTGGCGGTGGAGCTAATAACAATATCCGCTTGTGCCAACCGGGTATCGATATCGGGCAGGGAAATCACTTCTGCATTGACTTCACGGGCAAGCATCTGTGCCCGCTCTTTTGTCCGGTTGGCAATCATCATGCGATTCACACCATGCTCTTTCAGGTGACGTGCGACCAGTTCAATCGTCTCCCCTGCCCCTACCAACAGGATATTCAGGCGGGAAAGGGATTCAAAGATCTGTCGCGCCAATGTACAGGCAGCAAATGCCACGGAAACGGCATTTGCGCCAATTTCCGTTTCTGTTCTGATCCGTTTAGCCACCGAGAACGATTTTTGGAACAAGCGCTCCAGTTCACCCGACAGAGATTGATAATTTTGCGACTCAGCGAACGCCTTTTTCACCTGCCCCAAAATCTGCGGTTCCCCCAGGACAAGGGAATCCAAGCCGCTCGCGACGCGCATCAAATGGCTGACTGCCTCATTGTCTAAATGCCAATAGAGGCTTGCGGTTAAATCATCAGGAGTAAGCTGATGATATCGGCATAGCCAATGAATTAATTGTTCTTTAAAATTACCCTGCTGCTCAACACTGAGGTAAAGTTCCGTGCGGTTACAGGTGGACAGCACAACGCCGCCCCGCACCAGAGGCTGTCGGAGCAAGTCATCAAGCGCTAACTTTAGCGTGTCTGGAGAAAAAGCCACCCGCTCACGTAAAGAAACAGGCGCTGTTTTATGGTTGATACCGAGTGCTAATAAAGTCATCTTAACTGCATTGAGTTATCATAGGAGGCAAGGTTATTATGATATCGATAATTATTCTCATAAACTCACACCCTTCATAAGGACTCTTTGGGCGAGCATTCTACTTGATGCGTCAGTTCAATAAAAGTCAATCGGACGGTTCTGCGATAATTTATTCGAGAATTCTTAGCAAACTTTCGCTAAATTACTCCCTTGATTATAGACTTGGGTAGCACGCTTTACGTTGTTATATCGACCACCAAGGGTTATCGTATGAAAATGTTTTCGTTTTTTCGCTTACTTCCCCTCTCTGGTGTTTTGCTGACTGCCTGTACAGTCACACAACCCCCGACCGGCACGGGATCAGCAGATACGCCGCAATGGCACGCCCGTGAACAGCAACTGACAAAGCTGGGGCATTACCAAACCCGTGGTTCTTTCGCTTATCTGGCAAATGAAAAAAAAGTGTATGCCCGATTTTTCTGGCAACAATACTCACCTGATAATTATAAATTACTGCTGCTCAATCCACTGGGTACAACAGAATTGGAATTATTCGTTGAACCGAATGGGATTCAGGTTACTGACAATAACGGTAAAAAATATCTCAGTAATGAACCTGAATCCTTAATTTACCAGTTAACCAATATGCATATTCCGCTGGAGAATCTCAAAAGCTGGATAATTGGCCTGCCGGGTAGTGCCAAAGATTTCCGGTTGGATGCCAATTACCTGCTGAGATCCGTGAGTGACAAAAAGAAGGGGGAAATCTGGCAAGTCAATTACCAAGGATACGATACATCAATGACACCAGCCTTACCCACGCGATTGGAGTTGACGCAAGGAAAAAACCGCATCAAATTAAAGATGGATAATTGGACGATTCAATAATGACTTTAACCTGGCCTTCTCCGGCAAAATTGAATTTATTTTTGTATATCACAGGACGGCGATCCGATGGTTACCACGAACTGCAAACGCTGTTCCAATTTTTGAATTATGGTGATGAAATTACCATTTCCCCGCGTCAGGATAATCAAATCCGCTTGCTGACGCCGGTTGCCGGTGTCGCCCATGATGATAACCTGATCGTGCGAGCCGCCCGATTATTACAGGGCCACTTATTACAAAAACGCACGTTACAAAAACGCACGTTACAACATCATCCTGCACCAGCTCCCAAGAGCCGAGAATGCGCAACCAGCTATTTGGGCGCCGACATTCACATTGATAAATGCCTGCCGATGGGCGGCGGTTTGGGCGGCGGTTCTTCCAATGCGGCAACCGTACTCATTGCCCTGAACCACCATTGGCAAGCCCATCTGTCTGATGATGAATTGGCACAACTTGCCGTAGGCCTTGGTGCCGATGTTCCGGTCTTTGTCAAAGGCCATGCTGCATTTGCCGAAGGCATTGGGGAAAAACTCCAGCCCGCATCACCGGAAGAAAAATGGTTTTTAGTCGCCCACCCCGGAATTGAAATAGCAACGCCGACGATCTTCACAGATCCTGAATTAAAAAGAAATTCTCCGATTCGTGCTCTAGGCGCATTATTACAGGCACCATTTGCAAATGATTGTGAACCAATCGCAAGAAAACGTTTTCGTGAGGTTGAACAGCTTCTTTTATGGCTGCTAGAATACGCACCGTCACGCCTGACCGGAACCGGTGCGTGTGTTTTCGGCGAGTTCGAATCAGAAGCATCGGCCCGTAAGGTGTTAAATCAAGCCCCAGAGTGGATGCAGGGCTTTGTTGCGCGTGGTGTTAACATTTCTCCATTGCATACATTCCGCTCTGGGATACCCGTGTTATTGCACCAATGAACACTATTTGTTCGATTGGTCAACAATATCTCTCTGGACACAAGCCTGAGGTTTATCCCGTGCCCGATATGAAGCTTTTTGCTGGTAATGCTACACCTGAACTAGCACAACGTGTTGCCAACCGCCTGTACACTAGCCTGGGAGACGCTGCCGTCGGTCGTTTTAGCGATGGTGAAGTCAGTGTTCAAATCAATGAAAATGTACGTGGCGGTGATGTTTTCATCATCCAGTCCACCTGCGCACCCACCAACGACAACCTGATGGAATTAGTCGTTATGGTTGATGCCCTGCGTCGTGCTTCTGCTGGCCGTATTACCGCTGTTATTCCTTACTTCGGTTATGCTCGTCAGGATCGTCGTGTCCGTTCAGCCCGTGTGCCTATCACCGCCAAAGTCGTCGCGGACTTTTTGTCCAGCGTGGGTGTAGACCGTGTTCTCACGGTAGACCTGCACGCTGAACAGATCCAAGGCTTCTTTGATGTTCCGGTTGATAATGTCTTCGGCAGCCCAATCCTGCTGGAAGATATGCTCCAGCAAGATTTGGAAAACCCCATTGTTGTCTCCCCGGACATCGGTGGTGTTGTTCGCGCCCGAGCCATTGCCAAACTGCTGAACGATACCGATATGGCTATCATTGATAAACGTCGCCCACGTGCAAACGTTTCTCAAGTCATGCATATCATTGGTGATGTTGCTGGCCGTGATTGCGTTCTGGTTGATGATATGATCGACACCGGTGGCACACTGTGCAAAGCAGCCGAAGCATTGAAAGAGCGTGGGGCGAAGCGCGTGTTTGCTTATGCCACCCACCCTATTTTCTCCGGCAATGCAGTGGAAAACATCAAGAACTCAGTGATCGACGAATTTGTGGTCTGTGACACAATTCCTCTGTCCGATGAGATCAAGGCGTTGAACAAGGTTCGTACTTTAACACTGTCTGGCATGTTGGCTGAAGCTATTCGCCGTATCAGCAATGAAGAGTCAATCTCTGCGATGTTTGAGCACTAACGTTTAAGCACTAATGTTTAAGCACTGACGTTGGCGTCTTAGAACAAATATTAAGCGCAAACTTATTCAAGTGATTAAATAAATCATTGCCTGAAAAACCCCGTTGCTGCCTGTGCAGTGACGGGATTTTCTGTTTGTTTAACGGGCAAAGTTAATGATTCCATTTCGAACCAATCACTAACCGGAATATTAACCACTGTAAAATAATTAGTTATATCAATAGATTAAGTTAATTGATGTCAATTTTTTCCACGTCATCGATTTGCTTAATTTATAAACAAACAAAAAGGCTTATTCCGCAAAGATGCCCCCTTCATCTGGTACGTCCAGTTGTCTAATCCTCTGACAATACTGGTGTCATTGAAAAGTTGCTGCTAACCTGTCACGCAATCAATGACGGTAGGATATTATTTCATTACGTCATAATGCAGTATCGGCAAGTAAGTATTATTTCCAATCCAGAAAAATAAATTTTACTCATAAATAAACTATGAACATCTCAATTTGAGGTGATGGCATCTTTTGGCCTAAATCCTGCCGAGACAGCTTGTTATCAGGTTATTGCTGGAGGGATTTTTAAAAGATCAACGTACTAACATCACATTATATATAAAAATTTCAAATCAATGTGGCCGATTACTAACGGGTAACCATACTTAATCGCAGGCGGTCGTTATCAATAAGTTAACTGCCTGATGCAAATTTGCTTCAAACATTCAATGCGTCAGCCCAAAAGCAATGGGCTGATCGCAATAACAAAAACGACTTTTTTAAGGAGAGTGCCAATGAAAAAGGCATTTTTATTTACACCTGCACTGTTAGCGCTTTCAATCAATGCGATTTCGAATGCTTATGCCTATGACAGAGTTTATGTTTTTGGTGATAGCTTGAGCGATGGCGGGAATGTAGGGCGTTTCACCACGGATGGCGCGACAAGCCAGTTATATGATGAGTATTTTGCTGAATACATTAAGGTTCCCAAACCGACCGCATCCAAAGATGGCGGAACCAATTATGCCCAAGGTGGTGCCACTGCGCTTAGAATGGCACGCCAAGATCCGAAATTGGATGCTTTTAATCCCAATACCCAAAAACAAGTTGATGATTATCTCAGCCTGCATAATAACCGGGCAGATTCCAATGGCATATACATTCATTGGGTTGGCGGTAATGATCTTGCCGAAGCCTTAATTGCAGGCCAGAAAGATCCTCTTGAGGCGCTTAGAATTGTCAAAACCAGTGCTGCCGCTGCTTCTAGCCAAATCAATAGCCTTATCGCTGCGGGTGCAGGGTTAGTGGTTGTGCAGACGGTTCCTGATGTGGGTACTACGCCTAAGTTATTCGAGAGCTTAATAAAAACAGGTCTGGAAGGTAAAGGGGTTTCCGAAGATCGGATTAATTTTATTCTGCAAGAAGTTCATACAGAAATTAATAAACATGTGATTCCCAATGATGCGGCACGTGATTTGGCGCTAAAAAAAGTATTTCATACATTAGCGGAAAAAGGTGAAAAATTAATTCCAGGAGCTTCCGCTACAGCAATTGAAAAAGAACTTACAGAGGGCTATAAAAAAGCCAGAGAAAGTGCGACAAAGCTGACAAATTTCTATAACGAGGAAATAGACAAACAAATCAGCCAAGGAAACGGCAATATCTTACGTGCCGATATCAATGGCTTGCTGAATGAAGTCATCGCTAACCCGCTGATTTATGGCTTTCAGAATACATTAGGCTATTCCTGCCCATATGGCGAGAGTGCCGCTAAATGTTCCTCCGATGATCCCGATTTTGTCAAAAAGTTTTTATTTTCTGACAATTTCCACCCAAATCCATTAGCGCATAAAATTGAAGCCCAATACATAGCCTCTATCTTTATTGCACCAACACAGGTCATGGCACTGGCTCAAGCCAACCGTGCCCCGGTTAAAAGTGCCCTCTCTTCCCTTGACGGCCATCTGCAACAACTGCGCAATGGTGGCAATGAACAGGGCAAAACAGGTGTCTTTGGCGGCTATAGCGGCAGCCAGAACAAAACCTTTACGCTGGGCGGCGATTATCAGCTTATCGATAACCTGCTGTTAGGTGCCATGTACTCAAACTATAAAGACGAACGGACTCCCGCAGCTAACTTCACCTATGAAGGACGTGGTCATGTTCTGGCCGCTTATAGCTTGTGGAACTACTACAACCACGGCTGGCTGAGTGGCGATGTCCACTATTCACGCACCAATTATGACAGCCTGACCCGTAGCATCCAGCTTGGGGAAGCAACGCGCAGGGAAACCGGTGCCACCACAGGGAAACAGTGGGGAGCACGGATTACCGCCGGTTGGGATATCCCGGTGAACCGCTATCTGACCACCAGCCCAATCGTCCAGTACGCTTGGGATAAAGGTGAAATCGATGGCTACCGTGAATCCGGCAACAGCAGCTCTTCCATGAATTTTGCTGATCAGGATTACACGTCTAAAGTCGGGACACTGGGTTGGCGAGTCGATACTACACTGGGGCGTGTTAACCCTTATGCCGCTGTTCAGTTCAATCACCAATTTGGTGATACCCGCTATAAACTGAGCGGTGCCATTAACTCCACCACAATTTCTTTTACGCAGGAAAGTAGTAAACAGAGCACAAATTGGCGTCAATATACTCTCGGCGTGAACGCAAATCTCATCAATAACGTCCGTGGTTTTGCTGCCGTAACCCGCAATGACGGCAATACCCAAGATCCTACCTACAATTTCAGTGTGGGCATCAACGCCAGTTTCTAATTCAGCACGCAGGAACGCAAGGCAGTCAATAGGGTTGCCTTGCGTTTTGTTTGATTTTTATTCAAAAATGTTGCGCAAAAGCTAATACTTCATTTAGTTTTCGTATAGGCAAATAGAAGTAGTATCGAACTGAAATGATCAAAAAATCAGCCGTCAACCGATGAGAAATGAGCAGAAATGAGCTAATGTTCCTTTTAAATCAAGATATTGGGCTGGTATTAACATCATGCGCTGTCTTTTCAGGAGAACGATATGAAAAAAGCCCTTTTTTTAGTATCCGCCACGACTGCACTGTTCGTTAACCTCATGACAAATTCGTATGCCTATGACAATGTATATGTTTTTGGAGATAGTTTGAGTGATATTGGAAATACTTATTTCGGAAGATTCACAACAGATGGAGAAGATTCTGAACTTTACGATGAATATATCACTCGTCACCTCACTGATAAGAAATTAAAACCCTCCCTAAATGGCGGAACCAATTATGCGTACGCCGGCGCAACAGCGAATGGTTCATATGATTATTCGGTAATACATTCAACGCGAAGGCAGCTCGATGATTATTTACATGCACACTCTGGGCGGGCTGATCCCAATGGTGTATACATACATTGGGTGGGCGGCAATGATGTAAAGGACGCTATTCTGAAATATCTCAAGAAGGATGATAAGGACGAGGCACAACAGGATATCAATGATAGTTCCGCCTCCGCAGCATCGCAGATCAATCAACTTGCTAAAGCTGGCGCGGGTTTGATTATTGCACCAACTGTTCCCGATCTTGGTAAAACCCCCAGAATTATGGAAGAGGTGCTTAAAGGTGCTCTAGAAAAAAGCGGGATACCCGAAGAAGATATCGAGGAAATTCTGAAACAAGTTCATAAAATCATCGACAAGTACCCGACACCCAATGCAGAAACCAGAGATAAAATTCTTCAGGAAGTTTTTGAAAAAATAGCTGAAAATGCTTTTCCTGAAGACCCAGATAAAGCCAAAGAAATTTATCGCCAATTATTTGATGCTTATAATAATGTCAGCAAACTGGCCTCTGATTTTTCCAACGAATATAACCAGAAAGTAGACAATCTGCTCGGTAACGGTAATATCCTGCGTGCTGATGTCAATAAGCTCTTACAAGAAGTCATCGAGAATCCAATTCCTTATGGTCTTTCTAATACTCTGGGTTATGCCTGCCCATATGCGATACGTGCTGGGGCGTGTTATTCTTCCGATCCTCACTTTGATAACAGCCAACCCTATTTGTTTTCCGATAATCTCCACCCGACACCTGATACACACAAAGTCATCGGCCAATATGTTATGTCGATCTATACCGCTCCTTTACAGGTGCTGGCATTGAATTCTATCAACCGCATTCCCGTGACAACGACACTTAGCTTACTGGACAGTCATCTGCAACAGTTGCGCAATAATGGCAATGCCCAAAATAAGGTTGGCGTATTCGGCGGTTATACCGGCAATAACAATAGTACCCTTACGTTAGGGAGTGATTATCAATTGACGGATAATTGGCTATTGGGGGCAACAATTTCACATTACAAAACTAAACAAAATGCAACGCCTAATTTCAATTATGCCGCGACGGGTCATGTTATAACCGCTTACACACTATGGAACTACTATGACGATGGATGGTTAAGTGGCGATGTTCATTATGCACGCAACAATTACGACAATCTGTCACGTTCCATTCAGCTTGGAGAAGCGACGCGCAGGGAATCAGGTTCAACGATGGGCAGACAATGGGGTTGGCGTATTACGGCAGGCTGGGATATTCCCATCACGCGTTACCTGACCACCAGCCCGATCATCCAGTATGTTTGGGACAACGGAAGTGTTGATGGTTACCGTGAAACGGGTGACAACAGTACCGCCATGCATTTTAGCAATCAAAACTACCATTCCAGAATAGGTTCGGTGGGCTGGCGCATCGATACAAAATTGGGCTACCTCAATCCCTATGCCTCTATCCTGCTCAATCACCAATTCGATGATGAACACTATACTCTTCGCAGCGCAATCAATAGAACCAAAACAAGTTTCGTACTACCGGGAGAAAAACAGGATAGAGATCGCATTCAATACACCGTCGGCGTCAATGCTATTCTGGCCGATAACTTTCACGCATTTGCCGCTGTATCACATGAAAAGCACGATAATGAACCGAATAATGACTACCATTTCAACCTCGGTATCAATGTCAGTTTTTGATATGCGGAATATTTAACCGATAAAGATAAGGCGGGAACCATTACCGCCTTATCTTAATTCACCGGATGCTGACATTAAAAATCTTCACGGATGTCGATGTTTTTTACGCCGGCAACGTTCATCGTAATTTTTCAGCCACCAATATTTATCAGTCACCTGTTCCCGACCGCCAATACTGGCCCCGACCAACCAAATAAATGCGCCAATAAATAACCCCATTAATGAGAGGTCTGTCAAAAATTCAGAGAGATTAAAATGGAAGATATGACTCAGCAATACATAAGCCAGACTCACCAGCATTGCCGCCATTCCCGCCCCCATGAGAATATTGCCAAAAACAAACGCCTTTTTACATCTCATAACCAACCTCCAATACTTTTGGTGAACGCCAATTTGCAAATACAACGAACGCAAAAGCACGAAAGTAGATATCTTCTTTGTAATGAATTATAGCCTTATTATATAAAAGGTTATTGCGGCAGCGATCACAAGTTGTACAAATTTAAGCCTGATTTTTTACATTACAGCAAAATAATATTTGTTAAAAAGAGAGCTTACCGAAAAAACATCAAAACGATTCAGTTTAACGCGTCGGGTAACACAACGGATTGCCAGACATCATTGCCAGACAAAGACATAATGAATTTTGTACTCAAGCCTTGAGATAGGTAAACTAATCTCCTTTTTGTTTTATTGCCAATAAGCGAACCAAAACTGTGAGTAACATAAAATTAATCGTTGGCCTGGCAAACCCTGGGGCTGAATATGCACAGACCAGACATAATGCCGGAGCATGGTTTGTCGATTTGTTAGCACAACGCCATAACCAGCCCCTGAAAGAAGAGAGTAAATTTTGGGGGCTTACCGCCCGCATTAACATTAGCGGGCAGGATATTCGTTTACTGGTGCCAACCACTTTCATGAACCTCAGCGGTAAAGCCGTCCTTGCCCTTGCGGGGTTTTATCGCATTCAGCCGGATGAAATCCTGGTTGCGCATGACGAGCTGGATCTACCGCCGGGTGTGGCAAAAATGAAGCTGGGTGGCGGCAATGGTGGTCATAATGGCCTGAAAGATATCCAGAATAAACTCGGTAATAACCCTAACTTTCATCGTCTGCGTATCGGCATTGGTCATCCGGGCGATAAAAACAAAGTCGTGGGTTTCGTCCTTGGCAAGCCCTCGGCCTGTGAACAACAACTGATTGACGACGCCATCGATGAAGCATTGCGCTGTACCGACATCCTGACTAAAGATGGCATGAATAAGGCAATTAACCGCCTGCATGCGTTTAAAGCCAGCGCCTGACAGGGAGTGCATGGCGCAGCGGGCTATTTTGCGTGTATAATAGCGCCAATTTTGTATAACTCACCGACAAGCGCATTGCTCGTTGGTTTATAAGTGATTTAAGGTGATAAATATATGGGATTCAAATGCGGTATCGTTGGCCTGCCTAACGTTGGGAAATCTACATTATTCAATGCGCTGACCAAAGCAGGTATCGAAGCAGCAAACTTCCCGTTCTGCACTATCGAACCAAACACAGGTGTTGTGCCGATGCCAGATCCCCGTCTCGATCAGTTGGCTGAGATTGTTAAACCACAACGTATCCTGCCAACCACAATGGAATTCGTGGATATTGCCGGTCTGGTAAAAGGCGCTTCAAAAGGTGAAGGTTTGGGTAACCAGTTCCTGACTAACATTCGTGAAACCGAAGCCATCGGCCATGTCGTGCGCTGCTTTGAAAACGACAACATTATCCACGTTTCTGGTCAAGTTGATCCTGCGGCGGATATTGACATTATCAATACTGAACTGGCGCTGTCGGATTTGGATACCTGCGAGCGCGCTATCCACCGGATACAGAAAAAAGCCAAAGGTGGCGATAAAGACGCTAAAGCAGAGTTGGAAGCCTTGGAAAAGTGCCTTCCTCACCTTGAACAAGCCGGCATGTTACGCGCTTTGGATTTGAATGCAGAAGAAAAAGCCGTCATTCGCTATCTGAGCTTTCTGACCCTGAAACCGACCATGTATATTGCCAACGTCAATGAAGATGGTTTCGACAATAACCCACACCTTGATATCGTCCGCGCCATTGCTGAAAAAGAAGGTTCTGTCGTTGTTCCGGTTTGTGCTGCGATTGAAGCGGATATTGCCGAGCTGGAAGATGCCGACCGCGAAGAATTCATGGCGGAATTGGGCCTTGAAGAACCGGGTTTGAACCGTGTCATTCGTGCTGGCTATCAATTGCTGGATCTGCAAACTTACTTTACTGCGGGCGTGAAAGAAGTGCGTGCCTGGACAATCCCAGTCGGTGCAACCGCCCCACAAGCTGCGGGTAAGATCCATACCGATTTTGAAAAAGGCTTTATCCGTGCCCAAACTATTGCATTTGGAGATTTCATCACTTACAAAGGCGAGCAAGGAGCGAAAGAAGCCGGCAAAATGCGCGCAGAAGGGAAAGAGTATATCGTTAAAGATGGCGATGTAATGAATTTCTTGTTTAACGTCTAATCGTTTCTCTTGTCTCTACGTATTTCAATAAAATCCACGCCATGGCGTGGATTTTTCTTATCATCATGATTTTTAATCGATAAGGAAATAAAAAATGGGCGTATTACATCACCAAACCGATAGCGCAGAAATCGAAATCCAGTTACAACAATTGGCTGACAAAGTCACTGCCTTAACATGCCCCAATACCCATGCGGTCAAAACAGCCATTCCTCAACTGACGTTCTGTCATCTGGAACAGCCCACCGATCCCATTGGCTGGTTGTATGAACCGAGCATGGAAGTGGATAAATTTTTTTGGGCGGATAGCATTATTTACCAAATGCCGGGTTGGTGGATGGAAGCCCCGTGGGTCCTGAAGAAATATGTCGATGAAGTTTTCAGTGCTGGCCGTAGCACCCTGTTTAAGGATGATGGCCGAACCCGTCACGATCCTGCCAGAAAATATGGTTCAGGTGGCCTGATACAAAACAAAACTTATCTGTTTTCGGTCACCTGGAATGCACCTCTGGAATCATTTGAAGATCCCAATCAATTTTTTGAAGGAAAAGGCATTGACAGTGTTTACTATCCTTTCCATAAGGCAAACCAATTTTTAGGCATGTCTCCACTACCTACATTTGCTTGTTATGATGTGATAAAAAATCCCCAAATTTCTCAATACATTAAACAATTAAAAAGACATTTATCAACATTTTTCTAATTAAAGATCATATATACTCGTCGTACTTCAAGAGGCACTTATTATCTCCACGCGCCGCGGGGGAGATAATAAGCTGCTTTCGTCTTACGGGCGGCAACTTGAAGTTTACAGAGTATATATCCACTTGTATATCAGGTGGATTTTTGAGTCTCCCTAAAATCAATTCAATATAACATCAATACAATCAACACAATCAACACAAAGAAATAACACCATTAATTATCACACAAAAAATAAAATATTCATTAATGTATCCAACAAATTAATCTCACTAAAAATATGTTTACATTATATTTGTTTTATTTTTCTTTCCCATAACATAATGAAAAAACGCACCATTAGTATTTTTTATCAAAAAAATGAAAACGATATGTAAACAAAATGAAATAATCAATAGCCAAAAACCCAGAACACTTGTAAAAATGAGTGTGTTAACATAAGCAATCACGTTGATGTTGACACGATATACATTGTTAATCTTGATGTTTAATTGATGTTAATCTCTAACTTTATGAGGCACGAATCATGAACAGAAAATTAGCTGCTTGTATACTTGCATTCGTCTTGGGAACAACTGTTACTGTTAACGCAAATGCGGTAATTGCTGAGGCTTTTGATAATCCTATTAAATCTATTTTAGTAAAATTATGTTATAACATACCTTTTGATAATATTTTGCTAAAATTGGCTAGAACCGTTTGCTTATAATTCAGTGTTACTATTTTACTGACAAAAAAACAAGGGTATTCTTGTCAGAAAATGAATATCCTTGCTATTATTTAATTCAAATTCAGGCTCTTCCCAAAACGGGGCTTAACCAACACCCGCAAATTAAGCATTTTCCCATAAGATAATGAAAAAAATCATTGTCATTTTATAAACAGGATGTAAATACAATGAAGGAATCAATAGCTAAAAACCCAGAGAATTTGCAAAAATGAGCATGTTGACATAAGCAATCACGTTGATGTTAACACTATTCACATTGTTAATCTTGATGTTTTATTGATGTTAATCTCTAATTTTATGAGGTACAAACCATGAACAGAAAATTAGCTGCTTGTATACTGTCATTAATGGTAGGGACAATTGTTACTGCTAACGCAAACGCATTAGCTTGTAGTGTATTTAATGATACTATAAAATCCCACTGCGAAAATCTCTGTAAAAATGTATCCAGCCAAGTTTTAAGGGAACTTTGCCTATAGATTAATAATAAATAAAAAAAGGATATTCAATAAACAAAAAGAATACCCTTGCCATTATTTAATTGAATTCTAATTCAAGTTATTATTTTACAGTGGGAAGCTTTAACCTAAAAATAATGGTTAAACTAAGTTTTGAATATAATAGCAGGGAGTTTTTTAAACTAACTTATTGAAATAAAGTATGTAATAAAAAACTTCCACTATTATTTAGCCTCACCAAAGGATTTCTCCACCCAACTTCATTAAAATTCCTTAAGAAATTCAACTAAGACTGGATTAAATAACTCAGGCGCTTCCCAGAACGGCGCATGACCAATACCTGCCAGATTAAATACTTTGCCTTGCCAAAGGTTTCGGTACTTCAGCCCAGCAATATAATCAAAATTAATATAAGGATCATGTGCCCCATTAACAATCGCTAACGGTATTTCGCTGGTTTCGGCCAATAACGTTTGATCGGTTGCCTGAGGAGAAAGAAAAGCCTCAAACATGTACTGCCGCGCCAATCCATCTGTCCTGACCACCGCTTCAACAATAAAAGGATCTTGAGGCGCATTCACGCCATAAGTATCAGAGACAAAATTCTTGACGTCTTCCTCAGTAAACTCTGCTTTGCCGGCAAGCCCCAAGCCGGGACGAAAACCAAGGGCCACGTTATCTGCACCGACGGATACCGGCGGAGTACCACAAATCATTAAGCCGATCATCTTAGGGAACAAGGCCAGCATTTCCAACCCAATATGGCCCCCCAGCGACCAACCAAAAACCACCACTCTGTTAATGCCTATTTTTTCCAGTGCTTCAATAACCGTGTGTGCATAAGCCAGCATTGAATAGGCTTGACGGGGTTCAGTGGCATTCGATGACAGCCCATGCCCGGGCAAATCTAACGCCAAAACCCGATACTTTCCTTTTAACTGATTAATTTGATGAAGAAATACTTCTTTACAACTTGAATTGCCATGAATTAACAAAACAGGCAATCCGTTTCCCCCACTATCACTGACCGAAATACCAGCATAACGGGTTTTAATATTATAGAGATTAATATTATTACGTGTGGTAGCCATTATTCTATCTCCTCAAAAATCAATAACAGATTAGTTTAAGGAAGCTATTGAATTAGCTTGCAGATTATCAATATTAAATCATCATAAAACGACAGGGATTTTTACTGAATTGGGTTTTTCTAAAGCTAATATGATATTTGTTCATAAAGGCTGATTTTTTATCCCCTGCAAGATTATACAGGGCATTTCTTTCACTTAAAATCGATCAGTGACTCCCTATTTTTCGTTTATTTTTTTACGGTATACAAAACACCTATCACAAATTTTCAACATTAAACTCTGAACCAGAGAGGTAATGTTGTATACAAGTTAATGCAAATAGTTAGCTTCCATTTATGACATCACTTACTTATGACACCACTCACGGCACAACATCATCGGGTAATCACATTATGACAATAAAGAATATGGCGTCCTCAAAAGTAAAGCTCCTGTTAACGGCGATGATCGCCATTGCTCTGATCATCATGGCCATGACAGGAAAAATGGAAAATGCCCATAAACGCTTTCTCTCCGTCGCAACCGCTTCCACAGGCGGGACTTATTACCCAATGGGCGTCGGTTTAGCTAATGTCTGGAGTAACCATCTGAAACAGGAAGATATTCAGGTTACGGGGCAATCTTCAGCCGGTTCGATTGAAAACATTGATCTACTCCAAAAGAATGAAGCCCAGCTCGCTATTCTACAAAGTTTAATCGCCGTCGAAGCCTATCAAGGCGTGCGGAATTTCAAAAACCACCCTTATCAGGATCTGCGCTCTATCTCCGTTCTTTGGCCGAATGTTGAACACTTTGTTTTATTAGACGATAAAGTGAAGGATGGAACGCTAAACGATATTGCCGGAACGCGCTTTTCCATCGGGCCACAAGCCAGTGGTACTGAACAATCTACCCTGATTATCCTGCAAGGGGTTAATCTCAGCCAACAAGATATTCGTCCGGAATATCTTGGCTATGGTGATACCGTTTCAGCCATGCGGGATGGCCGCCTTGATGGTGGTGCCTTACCTGCGGGTGTGCCGGCATCAGCCGTCACGGACATGTATGCCAGTGGCGTTCCTGCCCGCATTCTCAATGTCACCGATAAACAACTGGAAAAGATTAACGCTATCGCCAATTCATGGTTTCGCTTCGTCATTCACCCAGAGACTTACCCTCGCCAAACACAGCCCATCCAAACTATTGCTCAACCCAATATTTTGATGACAACACGCAGGATAGATGAAAAAACCATCTATAAATTAACCAAAGTGATGTTTGAAAATCAGAAGGAAGTCCACCAGATCCACAGCTCCGCAAAATATATTCTGCCCGCAAACGCATTGAAAGGTGTTTCCGTACCATTACATCTTGGTGCCTATCAATATTTTCGCGAAATTGGCCTGGATATTCCGGACTCTCTCGTCCCGCCAGAACTTAAATCTGCGGGCAATCAATCATGACTTTCGGCCTAACACCTTCATTTTCCTATCATGTTATTGGCCATAATAGTATGGAGTCACCATGAATACTGATAATAAAACGCCATCCCCGATTGATCTGGATAAAATTGAACGGGATATTGAACGGGATAAAGAAGCAGGATCAGGCAACCGCCATTTAACCGGCTTCTACCTGAAGCTCACCACGATACTTGCCATCGCCATTTCCCTTTATGCTATCTATGCCAATGCGTTATCCAATACACAGGAATTTTATCGCAATGCGACATTTCTCGCGGGCATTCTGATCTTAGGTTTTATTCTGTTTCCGATTTCTCAACGTTATTCAACCGCTAAATTCAATTTTTGGGATTACCTTTTTATTTTGCTCACCTTGAGCAGTTATGGCTATTTTTATTTGACTTACACTGATCTGCATGTTGTCCACAACAGTATGCCCAATACCACTGATTATGTGATGTCCGTGCTGGGTATTGCGGTATTATTTGAAGCAGGAATAAATTCAAAATTAATAAAAATCAATAAAAACAAATAATTAAATGAAATAATTACACCGATTATTTCATGTATGCACATACGTATGTACAAACAGAAAACGTACTCGATAAGGCATATAATAATTGATTTTATACTGATTAGATAAGAAATATTAATATCAGTTTCAAGGAAGGATAGTAATCACTATAGGGCAGATTCCTGCCCTTTTCCATATGTGCATATGCAGCCTGCTTGATTTCCAGATAGCTCTGCAAACCATTGATTTAGTCGAGGTCGTCAAATTAGACTCCCAAGTTGCTCAGTGTTTGATCGCTCCGTTTGAAACGGAGGCAGTGAGTTAAAGAGTGAGAAATCCCGCCTTTAAAGATGGTTGGAATTTCAACCATCATAAAAATTAATGAATTACCAAAAATACAGACAGGAACAACAAACACACTATTTGTGATGCTTGAACAGCTTTATGGCATTAAAAAAGATGGTCAAGATTTTGACCATCATAAAAATCAACAAGTTAAAAGAGGGTGATTCTCCTTTTTAACGTAGCATATTGATTTTTTTATTTCTGTCACTGTGCCAGAGATGAATGGAATCAGGGTTAAAAGACGAAGAGGAAGCGTCTTTGCCAAATTTTATCACCAATGGGAATGGATTTTATTGATGTCTTATCAGACATTCTGTGCCACCCTAACCCAAGAAACACTCTCCAGTTTTGTTCAATTTTTTTATTAATGCTCACTGGCGGAAAAGTGTCCCGCCTCATGTTACTTAGCAATACACATTGTTGATTAAATGAGGGAGTAAATATGAGTACACAAGATAGCAAGCCTGATACACCATGCCCCGAAGATTGTGATTTATTCATAGTGCCTAGCCGGAAGTATGTGAAAGAAATTGTCGATGCGAAAATTGCAGAGCATGCCCAAAGCCGGAATCATCCCTATGCAACACTGACCGATAGAGGGTTTGTTACTCTAAGCAACGATATTAACAGTGATGGTGAAATAACTGCGGCAACTTCTAAGGCAGTTAAAGCAGTATCTGATCTAGCAAAGACAGCAGACCAAAAGGCTGACAATGCAAACACTAATGCTAATACACGGCTGGCTAAAGACCAGAACGGAGCAGACATACCTAACAAGGCAGAGTTTATTAAAAACCTTGGACTAGAGACAATAATGGAAAGATTATCCTTGCCTGTTGGTGTACCCGTCCCTTGGCCAACGGAAAACCCACCAGAAGGCTGGCTGGTATGTAATGGTGACTCATTTGATAAAGCAAAATATCCGAAACTTGCCCTTGCCTATCCCTCTGGAAAGCTACCTGATTTGAGAGGGGAATTTATTCGCGGTTGGGATAATGGGCGTGGAGTGGACGTTGGTCGACATCTACTTTCTGATCAATTAGCAGATATTGCTCCACATAGTCACAGACTTCAGCGAATGTGGTCCAGCTCAACTGCTACAGCCGAGAATTTAGGTACAGGGAATCGCATTTTCAATAGTGTCCAGCAAAACATTAACTACGGAGCTGATCCTCGCGGATTGGGCATTGCTATAGGAATGGGATCTGGTGGTTATGGTTATATGGATAATACGATTGCTGATTCAACAGGAACAGAAACCCGTCCCCGCAACATAGCATTCAACTACATAGTAAGAGCAGCTTAATTGAGATAATAATTAAACCCGTAACTTTCTACGGGTTTATCACTCCCATTAACATAACCAATTAAAACAGTATTGAATTGAAACAATATTTTTTATTGAGTTCTGCGTGAATTCGTTATGGCTGTTACTTCACAGATTAAGAAAATTTCGATCACATATTAGGAAAAGTGATTGGTATGCTGAACAAAATCAGCGAGACGCAAGTATAGAAATCATGATTAATCTAAATAATACATAATTACTCTAGCATAAAAAAAGAAGTTAAAACTGTAATCCATTTCTTGTTTAACACAAAAAACTAAAATAAAAAGCAATCATGATATTTTATATCGAAAAAGGCAATAATACGGAATTGACAAAGAGCAACGATATCTCTATGATTCACCGCAATCGAGTCCGGCCCTCTGGTCAATTCCTGATAGTTAAGAATTGATTATGGCTGGGCCTTATTATATCTGAGGCATGGAACTTTTTATGTCAAAACAACAAATGAAGCCCAGGGCGAGAGCGTGAACGTTTTTTGAGCTTGAAATGTATGCTACGCAACCATAATTAGAATAAATATCACTCAATCTGGTCTTGTTAAAGTATGAATTAGTGCTTTATTTACACAATTCGTTCGAAAATTAGTCTTTCATGCTCTCGCCCTGTCACCCATCCCCCTTTTATTGTTTCTCCAGAATTAACTTTCTTTTTTTCGGTGATATTCTTCCATGCTAGTTATGATCGATTATTTATGCAATTTTTCATATCGCAGTATCTTCACAGTTCTATCTTTCCAATAACCCCCATACGGCACCTTTTGGCTCAACTGACCATAAAGATGGTGCAGCAATAAATTTCCATTAAGAATAATCCCGGCATGGTTGGGTACATCGGCCTGAACCTGCATCAGCACCGCGTCCCCCTCCCGTGGCTCGCTGACCTCAACAAATCCCTCTCGCTCAAAATTATCGATATAACGATTTTCGCCCCGTTCCCACCATGGATAATTAACTCGATAATCAGGCAATTCAATGCCGTATTGTTGACGGTAATAACCCATAATCAGACCGTAGCAATCGTAAATGCCAAGAACGAAGGGGCGCCCCACCAACGGCAATTCACCTCTGGGATAAATTGTCCTGAAATCCCCCTCCAGCCAACTCACGATATGCCACGGCAACTCGGTAAAGTCGCATTGCGCCTCGTCTAAATCGCTGGGTAGCGTGGTTGCATCCGGGTGACTGTGAGCAATACCGGTAATGGTTCCCCATGTTGACGCGGCCAAATAATCATGAGGATCTAACTGGAACTGTTCGGCGGGATTGGGGGCTAGATTTTTGCAGGGGAAGTATTTTTCTACCCGGCTTTTCTGGGCTATCACGCCGCAACATTCATTGGGGTATTCTGTTCTGGCGTGCTCCATGATGGCCTGAATAATGTGCTGTCGCATGTCAATATCTCCCAAAACAAAAAACCCGCCGAAGCGGGTTGTACATCTATGAATCAATTACCGGGAAACGCGTTCGCTGGCCACCTTATAGGCTTTTGAGTCTTCTCTTTTACCCACGGCAATCACCCAGATTACAATCTCTTCGTCTATCACCTGATAGACAAGGCGAAAGCCCGAAGATCGCAATTTTATTTTGAAGCAGCCCGCCAAATCACCGTGCAATCTGGCTGACTCTATATAAGGGTTATCCTGTCGCTTCCGTAGCTTCTTTTTAAACTGCTCACGGATGCTGTTATCCAGCTTTTGCCATTCCTTTAAAGCGCGCTCATCAAACTCAATGTTAAATTTCATCGAGATTTACCCGGATGCGTTTAGCGGGGTTTTTTAAACGTTCCCGCACGACATCAAGGATATCTTCATCCTCATCTTGCTCTGAGACCATCACGGATACTTCTGTGAATGGTAATTTTTCATTTTCAACTACATAACGTAGAAAAAGACGCATCGCATCGGAAGGGGATAAATTCAGCTTATCAAATGCCTGATAAGCACTTTTTTTTAGTTCTTCGTCCACTCTAATCTGGATTGTGCTCATAGTATTACCTTATGTAATTACATTTGTGTTACATTGTACATTACTTCACCTATGATGCAATGAAATTTGTGGGCATTTAAGCCATCCGTAGCTTTATTGATAGCTATGATTAATGCCTGATATCAGTCAGTACTGACTGCCAGTTTGGAGACATAATTTGTCCTGTGTTTATGGCAGAAGCTTTACAGATTTTTCTTTGGATTTAAATTATCTAAGCGATCCTGTAATGCATTAATTGTAGAATTATCATTAAGTTTCATCTGGTTAATTTGCCCCATAGTCATTTGGGTTTCCACCCATGTGTCAGCCCATACCTTAACTTTTTTATCTACTTCTCCAATGGAGAATCTCAGTTTAACGACTGGCGTAGTGGAATAGGAGTTCCCGATTGCCATTTGAGTCATTATAGATGCCATACCCTCAGTTTCTTTTGAACACAAAATTGTCGATTCAGTCGCTTCCATAACCATAAAGCCATGCTCGTTACAATATGTAGTAAGGGCATCTCTTATCAACGCCTTTGCCATGTAAAGGTTTCCATTATCGCCCCCTGATCGCTTTGTTGATGGCACCACCCTGCCGCAAGTCCCTGTCACGTTCGGTGTAATAAACCTGAGCGACGGCCTGAGCAAAACGCCGCCCGAATGCCTCGTCATCGCCTTTCGATGATGAGCTTTTGGCTTTCCCGTCCGTGATATAAACTTGGATATTGACATTGCCCTTGCCGTTACCCTCCAGCCCTTTGGGGGTAATAACCCTGACCCCTACCCTAGCGAACCGTCAGCACCGCGAGTCAATGGCATGATCGCTTCGGGTCCTGCTTCGCCCATCAGTCCCGCCCCTTTAGCAAAGGCAAACAAGGTTGGGTTGCTGACAATCTGGTTACTGTACGCGCTTAAGCTGGGGGAGCTATAGACACCGCCTTTGGCGTTCTTGGTGAGCATGGAGGCAAAGCCACTGAACATGTGCTGTGGTTCAATAATTTTGGTCACCGTCATAGAGGTGATACTCTCACTTCAACGATTCAACAGGTGACATAATGAAAAAAAGTTTTAGCCCCGAATTCAAATTAGAGTCAGCTCAGTTGGTGCTTGACCAAAACTACAGTATTGCCGAAGCCGCTAGTGGTACATCCTGTATTTGACTGCTATGTTAAATGTGCTTGAAGGCCATGGTGTTTTATGATTAATTGGCACACCGCTTAACTGACCATTCGATAGCCCTTTTTATGTGGAAAGCACCCG
>NZ_JAQRFK010000045.1 GCF_028598745.1 Xenorhabdus sp. IM139775 | reverse complement strand
TATTGAAGAATAAGTTCCAATCATCACATTTAGACTGTTTTTTTGACAAAATAACATTTCTATTAATGGGTAGCATATGCAAGGCTCTTGTTTTTATCGAATTATTAAAATGGTGTGGCGCACTGTATTTATGCTGGTTGGGCATTCAAATGATCTGGCACCCCAAAAAGGATCTTGGAGGAGAAGCTTCTTCTTCTGTTAAAGGCCAGAATTGGTTTATCAAAGGAATGTTGGGCAATGTATTGAATCCGAAAATGGGCGTGTTTTATGTTTCGTTCCTGCCGCAGTTTATTCCACAGGGGCATTCACCCATTTTATGGACATTCAACTTAGTTACCATCCATGTTTTGCTGGGTACATTGTGGTCATTGTCACTGATTTATGCCACACGTCCTCTTTCTCACATATTACGTCGTGAAAATGTCATTAAGTGGATGAATCGTGCAACAGGCGGATTGTTTTTGCTTTTTGCATTTAAATTGGTGATGAGTAACCGGCGATGAAGTTGCGTGACTAAACCAGAAAAAAACAGCTAAAAAGGTAGCTGTTTTTTTGTAAAGCGGGTTTGTTGGATTAAAGGCAATTTTCAACTCTTGAAATCGGCATATGCATCGATTCCAGAATAAGAAAACAACGCAGGCGCTCCGCCGGTATGAACAAAGAGCAATGGCTTCTGGCTATCAAGGGTGTTATTCAGCACATTATCAATTAATCCCGCCATGGCCTTTCCGGTATAAACGGGATCTAATAAAATGCTCTCTTTTTGTGCCAATAGTCTAATGGCATCAGCCCCTTGTTTATTTGGCATGCCATACATTGGTGCAAAATAGTTATCCCATAAAAGGACATCTGGGCAGGTTGTTTGACCTAAGAGCGAGCTGATTTCTTGCTGCAATTGACTCACTTTTGGCGCCTGTTCTGCGGTAACTCGCGAGACGGTAACACCAATAACCGGTGTCTGCGGGAGTGTGGCGTGTAATCCGATAGCCAATCCCGCATGTGTTCCTGCACTGCCAGAGGCGACAATAACGGCTGCAAACTCTACCTCTTTTGGGCGCTGTTCGGCAATCTCTAATGCGCAACGCACATAACCCAATGAGCCAAGGGCATTGGAACCACCGACGGGAACAATATAGGCATCTTCGAGATTGAGTTGAACAATCAATTCCGCCATTTGCACATTGGGATCAGTCAACTCATCACACATGACACATTGTGCGTTGAATAATTCCGTCAGGAGCTTATTGCCATTATTCAGAAAATTATTATCTTGGTTTTGGATTGGGTTTTCTAATAAAGCGACGCATTTTAGACCATACTTCGCCGCAATCGCTGCGGTTTGCCGTACATGATTTGATTGAATGGCGCCGGCAGTCACAATCACTTTTGCCCTTTTTTGTAATGCGTCAGCAATAAGATATTCTAATTTACGTAATTTATTTCCACCCATTGCCAAAGGCGTTAAATCATCTCTCTTAATATAAATATCACGCCCTAAATAGTGAGATAAATTTTCCAGTTTATCCATCATGGTTGCCGTTTTTAGTAAATCAAGACGAGCAAATTTTGCTAAATTTTCTTTTAAAAACATATTATCCTCAGCGGATTTAAATTAATAAGTAAAACCTAAATAAAAATAGATGGCGAGGGCAAAACTTGCCGTCACTAACGCATATGGCATTTGCGTGCGAATATGTTCAATATGGTCACAATCGGTTGCCATGGAGGCAACGATAGCATCGCTGGAAATTGGCGATGTCATATCACCAAAAATCGACCCCGCAATGGCGGCACCAATCATATATTCAGCCGGCATACCCACGGAAATACCGAGCTGTACACCAATAGGGATCATAATGGCGAATGTGCCCCATGAGGTTCCTGTTGCTAATGACATGACGGAACTTATCAGGAAAATAAAACCAATAGAAAAACCTGCCGGAATAATATCAGAAGTCATGTGAGCAATATAAGCGCCGGTATTTAAATCAGCGGAAACGTTACCCATTAAAAATGCCAATACCATGACAGAGCTTATTTTCATCATGCTGGCATAACCAATATAAAGCTCTTTAAAAAAGGTTTCGATGGTTAAAATACGGCGTATTAAGAACCAGAAAAAAGAGACTGTAGTTCCAAATATAACACTCCAATAGATAGAGGTTGAACCGCTGCCTTTACTAAAATTACCATCACCTGTGATATAAAGAGCAATGGGGAGCATCAATACTGTCGATAAAATAGGAAGAAAGAAATTTAATGAAGTATGACTGTTGGGGTGTTCAATAATATCATCATTATCTTCACTATGCTGGTTTTCAGTATCATTATTTAAATGTTCATGTAAAGCCTGCATCTCAGCGGTTCTCATTGGCCCCCAGGATACATTAGAAAAAATATAGAATAAAACAGAGGCCAGCGATAGCCAGGCCATAATATTATAAATCATAGAGCCAGCCAGAATATCAAACGGCTCACCGCTGATTAATCCTTTGGCAATCTGCACGCCGATGATACCCATCATTGCGGCTCCCCAACCATTAATCATGGCAGAAGAACACACAGAAACACAGGATGTCTGAATAATGTAAGCCATTTTTTCTGGTGGAATACCATAATTCTTCGCTAATTTCTTCGTGGATGCACCCGCGATTAACTGATTAATGGAGCTTTCAATAAAAATTAATGAGGTAATCATCATTGCCAAAAACTGAACGGTTTTTTTATTTTTAATCAGTTGCGTCTTATCCGTGAGTAAACGGACTAAGGATCGCACGCCGCCTGTCACCACCACAAGCCGCATGATCCCCCCAATCATTAACATAAAAATAATGGTCTTGGTATTGCCGGAGGAGGCAAAGGTATCAATAATACCTTCAATCGTTCCTTGTATGCCTAAAATAATATTATGGTCATGAATAACCGTAAAACCCACTAATATACCGAGTAGTAATGATAAAATAACCTGGCGTGTAAATATCGCTAAAATAATGGTAACCACAGGGGTGATGATGGTCCAAATGCCGTAATCATTCATTTTTTACTTACCTTATTTTTGTTATTTTTTATATTGATCAAATTTATTCTAATGCTTGTTGAAGGTCAGCTAATAAATCGCGAATATCTTCAATTCCTACTGATAAACGTAATACAGTATCATAAATACCAATCTCTTCACGCTCTTCTTTTGTCATTGAGCCATGTGACATCGTTGCAGAATGGTTAACCATACTTTCTACCCCACCGAGAGATTCTGCCAAAACAAAATAGTGTAATTTGCTTAAGAATTTCTTGGTGTCTTCCAGATCACCATTTAATTTGATCGTGACAACGGCACCACCTGCGCGCATTTGTGCCCGACAAATGGAATAGTGGGGGTGAGTGGGTAAACCGGGATAATAAACTTGTTCAATTTTGGGATGAGATTGCAGGAAATTGGCGATTTCAAGGGCATTAGCGCATTGTGCTGACATGCGTAGTGCCAAAGTTTTTAATCCACGTAGCGCTAAATAAGCATCAAAAGGGGATGCAATGGCACCGATAGTCGTTTTTAAGAAATCTAACCGATTGGCTAAATCAGTTCGGTGTGTAATAACCGCACCGCCAATAAGATCCGAATGGCCACCAATATATTTACTGGTAGATAACATGACAATATCGGCACCTAATTCGAGCGGTTTTTGGTTCCAGGCGGTGGCAAATGTATTATCAACACAAGTTAATATATTGTTACTTTTCGCGAATGCACAAATACGTTTGATATCAACTAACTCTAATAATGGATTAGTCGGACTTTCTATCCAGATTAAACGGGTATTCTCTTTTACTTTAGCCTCAACTTCAGTCAGATTATTTAAATCGACATAATCAAACTGATGACCATTATTTTCAATGGCAACGCGTTCAAATAAACGAAATGTGCCGCCATAAACGCCTTTCATTGCAATAATATGGGATTCTTTGGGTAACAAGTTTAAGACTAAAGCCGCGGCTGCGACACCCGATGCGGTTGCTGTTGCGTAAGTTCCCCCTTCTATTTCGGCCAGTAATGTTTCATAGGCATGGCGTGTTGGGTTACTGCAACGGGAATAACAGTATTCACCCTGTTCAGATAACCCTTTTTGCACAAAAGTACTGGCGGTTGTAATGGGGGGAAAAATAGCATGGTTTTCTTTGTCTTGCTGTTTTCCACCGTGGATTAATGTTGTCGCTATGTTTTTTATCATTTTTTGCTGCCCTATAAATGGATTATCAATGTGTTTTAGGAAAATGTTTCCCTGTGGCAAAAGAATATGACATAGGGAGATAGAAAAAATTTTCCAAAAAACAACTCACTTTGTTTAATTAAGAGAAAAATATTTCCAAAATAGATAATTTATTATATCAATCAAACGGTTAAATGGATTTGATTTAATGTGATGATTATCAATATATTGAAAATTTGTGCATAGTGACAGCGTTATTTCTGGCTGTTAACCGGAAGTTAGTGGAGATATGCCCAACTCAGTTCAAGATACAGGACTCAGGTGAGTTGGGTATATTGGGATTTTCGTTTTTGTGGTATGAACGGGCACAATATGAAGCAACAATTACAATGTGAGATTTTCTACCAGCGTCGCGACCATCAGCGCCTTAATGGTGTGCATGCGGTTTTCGGCCTGATCAAACACGAGACTGTATTCGGATTCAAACACATCATTTGTCACTTCCAACCCACCATAAAGATTGAATTCCTCCGCCAGTTGCTTACCGAGCGTTGTCTCTTCATCGTGAAAAGCAGGCAGGCAGTGAAGAAATTTCACGGCTGGGTTTTCAGTCAGTTTAATCACATCCATATTGACTTGATAAGGCTTCAGCAAGGCAATGCGTTCTTGCCAGACCGACTTGGGTTCTCCCATGGATACCCAAACATCGGTATAGAGAAAATCGGCCCCTTTTACACCTTGCGCAATGTTTTCTGTCAGCGTGATCTGACCGCCAGTTTTCTCTGCCTGTTTTTGGCACTCTGCAACCAAATTTTCGTCTGGCCAATAGGCTTCTGGCGCGACTAAACGGAGATCCATGCCCGTCAATGCGGCGGCTTCCAGCATGGTATTACCCATGTTATTGCGGGCATCGCCCAAATAGGCAAAGGTAATTTCAGACAGCGGTTTTGGGCTGTGTTCCTGCATCGTCAGTAAATCAGCCAAAAGTTGGGTTGGATGGAATTCATTCGTCAGTCCATTCCAAACCGGCACGCCGGCGTATTGCGCGAGCGTTTCGACAATTTTCTGACCGTGCCCACGGTATTGGATGCCATCATACAAACGCCCGAGTACCCGCGCGGTATCTTTGATGGATTCTTTGTGCCCGATCTGGCTGCCATTTGTACCCAGATAGGTCACATTGGCACCTTGATCATGGGCGGCGACTTCAAAGGCACAGCGTGTACGGGTGGAATCTTTTTCAAAGATCAGGGCAATGTTTTTCCCTGCGAGTAAGGGGGATTCCGAACCTGATTTTTTATTCGCTTTTAATGTGTAAGCCAAAGTTAAAAGAGCATTAATTTCTGTGGGAGTGATATCAAGTAATCTTAGGAGCGAGCGCTTGAAAAATGGGTTCATTATGGATTATCTCCATCAGGCAATATTGAATTTATATTCACTATATATCGATAAAAAATTCAATTACAAGCCTCGTGTTCAACACTTAT
The DNA here is from genome assembly GCF_028598745.1 of Xenorhabdus sp. IM139775. GTDB lineage: Bacteria > Pseudomonadota > Gammaproteobacteria > Enterobacterales > Enterobacteriaceae > Xenorhabdus. Next base: position 23,329 of record NZ_JAQRFK010000045.1, on the reverse strand, counting down.
CCGCGCCAAGGTATTAAGACGGTTTATAGATCAGTCGTTTATGGCTTGCATTTCTCTTTGAACAAAACGGGATAGATATATCCTTTGCCCAGAAAAGATGGGAGAATGCAAAACAAGACAAGCCAACTGACGGAGGGGATTGGCATGGCAGACCCACATGCTTTAGAAGAACAGCGTGAAGAAACTCGTTTGATCATCGAAGAATTATTGGAAGATGGTAGCGATCCTGAGGCGCTTTATATTATTGAACACCATTTTTCGGCGGAAGACTTTGATCAACTGGAAAAGGCTGCCCTTGAAGCTTTCAGATTAGGTTATGAAGTCACGGATGCGGAAGAGCTGGAAACAGAAGAGGGGGCTGTTCTGATGTGTTGTGATGTGATCAGTGAAAGCCGTCTGGAGGCTGAATTGATCGACGTACAGGTTGATCAGCTTATGGATCTGGCTGAAAAGATCGGTGTCAATTACGACGGTTGGGGGACATACTTTGAAGATCCCAATGCCCCTGATGATGAAGATGAAGGTGACCTCTTTCCCCCTGAGGAAGATGAACCCAAATTGCATTAAGGGCTTTTGAAGCCAAATGCCCCACTTGAACTGTGGGGCTTGATTTTATAGTTCTTTGATCATCCTGACTTCACAGTCGTCGTGGCCTGTATTACCCAGTGGCTGATTAAGATAACTAAAGCCCAGCTTTTCATACAGGGCAATGGCGGCTTTCAAATTTTCCGTGGTTTCCAGATAGCAGCGTTTAAACCCCTGTTCTGTCCCGAATGCAAGAGATTGCTTCACGATTTGCCTGGCAATTCCTTTTCCCCGCAGTACTGATGAAAGGTACATTTTCTGTAATTCACAGATATCGTCATCACCTCCTGCCAGCGGAGCAACACCGCCGCCGCCAACAACGCCACCCTCCATTTCAACAACCCAGTAAGCGCTGCGTGGTTGGTTGTAAGCCTCGTACAGGGTATCCAGAATTGGATCAGCGACGGCAAAGCCTTTATCAGCGGTTAACCCATGCTCGGCTGATACCTCACGGATCACAGCAGCAATACCAGCATTGTCTTGTTGGGTGATGGGGCGAATAACGTAATTATGTGTTGTTTTTGCTGTCATTATTTTCTCTTTCTATTTTTATTGATAGGGACGTAAATAATACAGCATGGAAGATATTTGTATAACTAATAATTAATCACTATTATCCTGATTTTACAACGATTTTTTCTGAATAATGCTGTTGAAAAGTAAGGAAGAATATACACTAATACCCCTGATTCGATGCTTCCCCTGACATCTCACTAAGAGCGCAGGGTAATACCATACCCATCAGATGAATAATTTCACCATGATTGGATGACATAGACCCTGTGGCTTTCACCGATTGCACTTAATATGTTAATTCAGCGACACCAATGTTGATTTGTTTCTCCAAAGCAAAAGAGAATTCCTTGATTTGTAAGCAATGAATAACGTCATTTAAAACAACGGGCATTATCATCAGGGCGAGAGCGTGAACGTTTTTTGAGCTTGAAATGTATGCTACGCAACCATAATTAGAATAAAGATCACTCAATCTGGTCTTGTTAAAGTATGAATTAGTGCTTTATTTACACAATTCGTTCAAAAATTAGTCTTTCATGCTCTCGCCCTGGCATTATCATATATTATTGATGATTTTACCGCTCATTTAACAATCGTAATAATATCTAATTATAAAATAGATTTACACCAGTAATACTGATAATGTTCTCTTATATTAATTTTGCAATAAGGCATAATTGGAGTTAATTTATTCAAATGGTTATATGCATCTTGATAAGTAAAAATTCTTTTTTTATCAACACACCATATAATTTGTTCAAGCATATCACAAACAATTATATCTGATAGATCATTAATAAGTTGTTCCGGAAAATACAATTTTTCTCCATTTGAAGGAGGACAAAAAATATTTTGATAATTTTCAATAACATGTGCGTATGAATAAAAATAAACCAGCTCTTCCGTTTTTTTATTTGATAAGCTGATGATTATTTCCCTGTCTTGAAGAGGAACCCCTTGGTTATGATAGATGGAGTGGGTATCATAGATAGAATGTAGCAGCCCTGCTTCAACAACCTCTTTCCTACATTCATGCTTTTTTAATAGCTTAGCAGTTTGGATAAGGTGAGAAGAATGATGTCTCCCATAAATTTTCTCTTTATCTATTTCATAATAATGTGAAATCTGTGATAATACGTTCATAAATCACCATATTTTTTTTCATATAAATTAGTAATATCCTCTTGCCTACTGGTTAATAATTCATAAAAAAGAGGAATAAAACGAACAAAAATAGCGATAATCAGGATGGTTAAAGCTGAAATTATTAGTGAAACCCTATATCCATAGTGTGTTATGATAAATGGAGTCAATAATAAACCCAGTGGGTTAGCGAACCCAATTAGTGCATTGTGAATAGTTTGAATTTTTACACGATTTTTTTCAGGAATAGCGATGGAACGGCTTGATTCCACACTGATATTATTCATTACTATTGCCATTCCCATGAAAAATGCCAGAATATTCCAAATAAAAATATAATGAGAAAAAGCTAACAAAAAGAAGCACAATCCAATGATAAAGAAAGAAAAAACAACACATCGATCTTTTCCGATTATTTTTTCAATTTTTTTCTGCAAATAACATGATGAAAAAATGGCTCCTCCGGCTGCACATCCTTCAATTAAGCCAACTGAGATAGGGGTTCCTCCTGCAATTTTTACGATAAAATAAGGAATGATCAATGATGAAAATGAAGCAAGAAACATATTGATTAGCATTGAAGAGAACGCCCACCAAGGTTCAAAACGATAACGTATAAATAGAGAAATGGATTTTTTTATGTTATATTCAGAAGGTGGATTTTCCAAAAAAACGGGCTTGTCTGTACAATTTAAAGAAAGCAGAATAATAAAAGAAATCGATGATAAAACCACAATAACCCACATCATATTTTCAAATCCAATCGATTGATATCCTCCCATGCCAATGGCAATTCCAAATAAGTTATTTGATGCTTGAATTAAAAAAGTTTTTCTAAATGCTTCAACGATAAAGTTATTATCCACTATAGCGGGAATAAAGGCATTAACAACAGGAATAAAGAAGGATTCAACAAAACCCATTCCAATGGAAACAAAAATAAATATCAACGGATGTATGGTTAAATATTTAATGATAATAGCCGTTAGTGATATTCCCATAAAAAATAATATTAATTTAATAAGGAGTTGTTTCTTTTCTGATTTTTCGAATTTATGCGCAAAAAATAAGCCAAATACACTTTTTGATATAAAATAGAAGAAAAGAAAATATGACGATAACCATACATTACCACTACGTAGCAGATAAAGTGTCATAATGGAAATAAAAATACGCGATGAAAGAATATATATTGATTCACTATAGCGTATTTTCCAGAAGTCACGGGTCATTGATTTATATTACTCCTGACATGGACATATTAATATCAGACAAAATTTGTTTGCCGACTGATGTAAGTTTTGCATGGTTTTCAACAATTTTCAGCGTATCATAATATTTACTAATAGCTATTTTTAAACGTTCGTTAAGTTCTTCATAATATTCTCCGTTATAATGATTAATGATTTTTTTTAATGATTGACAAATCCGGCATAAAACAAAAAGTGCATGGAATATCCCTATCATTGGTCTGGCATCGTCTCTAAAAGGAGCGCTGAATCTTTCATCAGGCGAGTTTTCTACAATAGCATCATCAGCATTAATTATATTAAGAGCATGATGTGCACATTCATGGACAATGTGTTCAATATAATATGGTACTGTATTCCTTTCATTGGCATAAAGAAATATTAATCCCCATAAGTTAAAACTACATCCTGAACGGATATAATATCCTTTTGTATTTCCTGTTAAATAAATAGTATCAATAAACTCACAACATTCTTTATAAGATCCAATATCATATTCTTTTAGAAGAGTAAGTGCATGAATAACTTTCTCTTTTTCCATGCTTATATTTTCATCTTTCTGAAATCCGACTTTGATCCCCTTATCGTCTTCATTAAGTATTAATAATATAATGTTGATATCAAACTCCGATAGGATTTTATAATCTAACGCTACAATGTTAGTATTCCGTTCACTTAATTTTTCATAACGCGACGATTCCTTTACCACGTAATTTAGATAATTAACACATAATTCACGATTATCTTTTTCCGCAGCACTTACAGCTAAATAATAAGCACCGAAAATATTTCCCCGAAGTTGAAAGTTATCAGGGATAGATAGTTCAAATTGGCTACATTCAATAAGGTATAATAATGATTTTTTTATATCATTTTGGAATTTTGAACGAAATTCAGAGTGATCATAATTAACATTAGCAATTTTCATTTTATTGATCCTTAAATAAATCCCTCCCCCAGAAAAATCTGGAGGAGGGATTTTTAATTAGTCATCTTTTTTATCGTTGGCAGTCCAATGAGCCAAGGGAGATTTAACTTTAACAACATTTTCAGAATTGAAATTATTCATTACATGTTCCTTAATATTAATTTAATCAATGCAATATTAAAATCCATTATGGTTTAGCGTTAACCATTTTTCATAAATAGCACCGTAATATAATGTGGTCAACAAACCAACATCTTTTGTTTATTTTTCGTTTAACATGTGTTTTTTTAAAATATCAAACATAAGTAATAAATTTATGAATATGAAAGTAAGTGTATTTACTTAACATTATTATTAACTCTAATGGCTATTAGAGATGAAGGTTATCAGTTTGTTTTTTAATGGTAGATTCGTCTAATAAGTGTAATTTAAATAAAAATAAATCAGCCGTTGCAATCAGGATGATTTTTGTAGGATTTTTACTTTTTTCTACGCCAAAAATAAATTTTTATAATGTAATCGTAAAAATAGCTATCTGACTTGCATGTTGATTAAACTTAGGAAGTAAAAATTCAGGGAGTTAATGGTAAAAATAATAATAGTGATATTAATTAACTAGTTAATCATCAAGGGATTCTTTTTCATTAATTACTTGCTCAAGATGTTCTGATAAAAAATCGTTACTTGCATTTTAGGTAAAAAGAATGAATACCATGTATTTTGTGCTGGTATAACAATGAGTTATTTGCCATTTTCTCTGACTGTTACCGCTTTTAAATTATCAGAAAAATGGAGATGTGCTGAAAGTCTCACATATTGATTCCGATTCCTCGTAAACACTTTTATTTTACGGATCATAAGTTATTCCTTCATAAAATTTCTTCTGAAAAAATTATCTTCTTATATTCTAACTGTCTATGGCTCAATAAACATAGTCTTTGTTTATATTACGTTTATCATTAATATAATACATTCTCTTTGTCTTGAAATAATAATAACTTATGCTTTTATATTTCTGATCTTTTGATGGCTATTTAAGATTCACAATAAAGAAAAATTAAAGAAAAACTCACTTACTCATGGTAATGATATGAAAAAGCTCTCTTTTCCCATTCGAATTCCCCTCTATTATGTCAGAGGGGGAACTTCAACCGGTATCGTTTTACTGCAAAAACATCTGCCGGAAAAAAAAGAACTAAAGGAAGAAGTTCTTAGACATATTATGGGGGTTCCTCTTTATGGGAACAGTGAAAATAATAAACAATTACACGGTTTGGGACGGGAGACCACAACCAGCAATAAAGCGTTTATCATTGATATCGATTATCAGTCTAACAAGGTGATGAGTACTTTTGCACAACTTGAAAAAGAGAGTCATACCGTTTCATGGGAGGTTAATTGTGGAAATATGACATCAGCGATACCTTTGGTAATCAGGGATCTGCCAGAAGAAAAAAGGTTAATGCCTGATGGAAAGTTAACGATTTATAATACAAATACCCATAAAAATATTTTGTGTACGATGGCGAATGTCTCTCCTCAATACCAATTGGCACCCATGCCGGGTGTAATGGGTGATTTCCCGGCAGTTAACCTGTCATTTGAAGATCCGGCATGTTCAAAAACCAAAGCCCTTTTTCCGACAGGAAATTTAATTGACAAAATTAATGATATTCCGGTCACTTGCATCGATGTTGCTGTCCCGATGATCATTATCAACGCAGAAAGCCTGAGGATCACGGGTTATGAAAATCTTAATGAAATTAAAAATAATCAAGTATTACAAGAAAAAATCATGGCAATTAGGGTAAGCATGGGAATTAAGATGGGGATTGGTCAGCGAAATGGCGAAGTCATGAATGAGAAAGACTTAAAAGAGTCGATAACCCAACCCAAAATAGCGATCATTGCTCCCCCTTTATACGGAGGGGATATTACTATCCGATATCTCACGCCTAAAAATGTCCATTTATCTGTCGCCGTCTCTGGGGGTTGCTGTTTAGCTGCCGCCTGCTGTTTTCCCGGAACGGTAGCCAGTAATATCTATTATGCTCATCGCATTAACGATAACTCTACGGTGCGTATTGAACATTTATCTGGCATATCGGAATTTAGTATCACGCATAAGGGGGAGTATATAAAGTATGCAAGTGCGCAGCGGAATGTTCAAATTCTGATGAAAGGGGAATTTTTTATTTATAATCCCAGTGATGAGTTAGAAAAAGTCATGAAAGCGTTTAAGTGTAATTAAGGCGGTTCATTCAAAAACCGCCATTTATCCCTCAAAAAATTACTTAGAAATATCCACCCCAAAATATTTTTCAGAGATGCGGGCATACGTACCGTCATCTTTTATCTCTTGCAGGGCTTTATTAACCGCTTCCAATAGTTCTGCATCACCCTTGCGCAGCAATACGGCTGATTTACTTGCATCGGTTTGTTGAGCGACAATTTTTACTGGTGCATTAGGGCGCTGTTTTTTGAAATCGAGGAATGACAGACGATCATTCAGGGTGGCATCGGCGCGTCCGGTAGCGACCAGATCAATGGCTTGGTTAAAACCATCTGTACTGACTAAATTAGCACCATAAGAGGTTGCCAGTTGCCCGTAGTTACTGGTGAGAGATTGGGCTGAACGTTTTCCTTTAATATCAGCGAAGGTTTTAATATCACTGTTATTATCACGGGTGATTAACACGACTTGAGACGTTGTGTAAGGAATGGAAAAACTGTATTTCGCTGCCCGTTCCGGGGTGATGCCGACTTGGTTGATAATGGCATCAAAACGTTTGGCATCCAGCCCTGCAATCAGACCATCCCATTTGACTTCCATAAATTCAGGTTTGACGTTCAAACGGTGGGCAATTTCCCGTGCAATATCCACATCGAAGCCGGTTAATTTATTGTCGGTATCGTGGTAGGTAAAAGGCGGATAAGTACCTTCCGTGCCAATCTTAAAGACACCGGAGGTTTTTATGGCGTCAAAATCTTTGTCGGCATAACCAGGGGCCGAAATAGCAAGGGCAGTCGCACTCGCCAGTAATAGACTCAAAATTTTCTTCATTGCGTTTCTCCGAATAAATAATGTTGCTGAGGTTAAATGTGACTGCTCACTATATTTCCCAATCCGGTAAGGTTTCTGTCAGAGTAGAAATAAACTCGGCAGTACGCACCTTACTGGGGCGGGTGAAGAGGGTTTTTGCCGTGCCGGATTCAATAATCTCGCCGGATTCCAGAAACACCACGTCATGGGCAAGATTGGCCGCCAAACGCAAATCGTGCGTTGCCATTAACATGGTGGTGCCTTCTCCTGCTAATTGTTTCAACACCGAGACGACTTCTTTGGATAATTCAGGATCAAGCGCTGATGTTGGCTCATCGCACAGCAGCACTTTGGGCGAAGGGGCCATTGCTCTGGCGATAGCCACACGTTGTTGCTGGCCGCCCGATAAGGTGCCCGGCCAAACATCTGCCTTGTGGGACAGGCCGACTTTTTCCAGCAACGCCAGCGCCCGTTCTCTGGCACGTTCGTGGGACCATTTCTGTACCCAAATTAGCCCTTCCATAACGTTTTCAATCACCGTCAGATGTGGAAAAAGCTGGAAATTCTGGAATACCATGCCGGTTTGCAGGCTAAAACGCTGAATTTCCCGATGCGGCAGCCGCTCTTTTCCGTTAAAGGTAATCTGCTCTTTGCCAATTTTCAGTTTGCCCGCCTGCGGGATCTCCAACAGATTGATACAACGCAGCAAGGTACTTTTACCGCTGCCGGAAGGGCCAATCAGTGCCGTCAGGCTGCCTTCTTTAATCGTCAGGTGAATATTTTTCAGCACCTTTTGCCCGTCGAAACTTTTTTCAATGTTGGTGAGCTGAATCATCTCTGGCTTCCTTATTGCTATTTTGCTGGGCAAATTTCTTTTCCAACCGGACTTGCAGTGCGGACAATACCGAACTCAAGAGGAGATAGAGAATAGCGGCCTCGGTGTACAGGATTAACGGCTGATAGGTGACGGCGGCAATGCGTTGTGCCGCCAGAAACATTTCCGGCACCGTAATCACGGAAGCCAGAGAGGTATCTTTTACCAGCGAAATAAAGGTGTTGGACAGGGGGGGAATAGAAAACCGTGCTGCCTGTGGCAGAATGATCCGGCGTAGCGATTGCCACCAGCTCATGCCGATAGAGTGAGAGGCTTCCCATTGCCCCTTGGGGACAGAAATCAATGCAGCCCGGATCACTTCCGAGGTATAGGCACCCACATTCAGGGTAAAGCCGATCACCGCAGAGGTGAATGCTTCCAATGTAATGCCGATGCTGGGCAGGGCGTAGAAGATCAGGAAGAGCTGCACCAACAGGGGCGTACCGCGGATCAGCCAGACATAAAACCGAACTACTGCAACCAGTGGCTTAGAGCCATACAGCCGGATTAAGGCAACGACAAACCCCAGCGAGATCCCAAGTGCGAATGTAATCAGCGTGAGGGGAATAGTGAATGTCAGGCCTGCGTAAAGCATCGGCCACAGGGAATCCAGCGCTAAACTGAGCCATGATGGGGTCATAAAACCTTCCTGATAGATATTAAAAATATGTTTATTTTTTATAGGGTTGTTTTAATGATGATATGGCAAGAAAAGGTGAACGCGATATACAAGAAAGTTATAGCTTAGAACTATCGTATATGCCTATCTAATTAATGTGTTGAATTATTTGCCAGTCCCTTCAGCAAAATATTTATCCCAAATCCGCTGATAAGTCCCATCCGCTTTTATTTCAGTAATGGCTTTATCGACGGCGGCTTTTAACGCCGTATCGTCTTTGCGCAGCAGAACAGCCGTTTTGGCGGCCTGAGTCTCAGCGGCAACAATTTTTACCGGTGCTTCCGGACGGTGCTTTTTATAGTCGAGATAAGAAAGTTTATCGTTGATCGTTGCGTCAGCACGGCTGGTACTGACAAGCTCCACTTCCTGATTAAAACCGTTGGTGCCGATAATTTCTGCGCCATAATGCCGGGCGATCTGGGCAAAGTTATTGGTCAGGGTATGCGCCGATCTTTTACCTTTTAAGTCACTGAATATTTTAATGTCATTGTTGTCATTTCGGGTAATTAAGACAGCTTGTGAAATAACGTAAGGCAGGGAGAAGCTGTATTTTTTCTCGCGCTCCGGTGTAATGGCGATTTGGTTCATGACGGCATCGAAACGCCCGGCATCAAGGCCACCAATCAGGCCATCCCATTTGCCTTCAACAAATTCAGGCTCTACTTTCATGTGCAACGCGATTTCACGACCGATTTCCACATCAAATCCGCTCAGTTTTCCAGACGCGTCATGATAACTGAATGGCGCATAAGCACCTTCTGTGCCAATTTTGAATATTCCTGTGGATTGGATCTGCTCAAGAGTAGATTGCGCATAGGCAAGGTAGGTGAAGCCAAATTGGATAAGGCCCGCTAATAATATATTGAGTACGGTTTTCATGTTATTTCTCCGGGATAGAATTATTGTTTTTAACATTATTTATATTATAACGGGAATATAAAGATCATTATATATAAAATAAAGTTATATCATATCGCAATATTATTGATAATTAATAAAGGTTATTATTGACAGGATGATTTTAATTAAAAGTAATTATATTGCAAATATCATTAAAGTGATTGCCATGCTATAGGGTCTGCTATATCTTGGTTTTTTATTTATTATCGTTCAATGATATATCTCTATTTTCATTATGAGATATATTGTTTTTTCGCTACTTTAAATACAAGGCTAACGATAGGTGCCCAGTGTTGAATTCATTCTTTAGGAAAGGTATGGCTGATTCTTTGCCTGTTTGTATCTCCTTTTTCCTTATTTTTACTTCGATTGGTGCACTTTATCAAAGTCACGGTGTTCCATTAATGGAAACGTTGATGGGATCATTACTGATCTATGCCGCACCGTTACAAGTGGCTGCGGTAGGCTATCTGGCTGATGGTGCGGTTCTTTCTGTGATTATTCTGGCATTGCTGATCAATTTCCGTTTTTTCTTGATGGCGATGGTGATGTCACAATATTTTCAGGGTATCCCCAAGCGAAATGTTTTGTTGTCGATGCTCGGATTTAGTGCCAGCACTTATACGGTGACGCATTCTCATCTCTCGGCGGAAAATATCACGGATGGGAAATCCCAGTTTCATTTTTATCTGGGGGTTGCTGTCCCCTGTTTCTTGTGATGTTGGTTCCTATTCATTTTGCGTCCCTGACTGCCAAGCGTGCCGGCAAGGATATGTCGGTATTGGCAACCATGATGGGTGGAGTATGCGCACCGTTATTGAATGAACTGGATATGAAATTAGTGGATCTGGCACTCCCTGTTTTATGTGGGATAGGGATTGCACTCATTGAGCGTAAAATCAGAAAGGATAAAGCATCATGATGCTGCTGATCGTATTAATGGGATTAATCAGTTTCATGTTAAGGGCAGCGCCTTTCCTGATCAATAATCATCGATTATTTAAGGGCAAGAGTGTACTTATTACTGCGCTGGATTATGCCATCTGTTTTATTCTGGGGACGATTATTGTCAATATTTCGTTGGATAATTTATCCCTGAGCGAATTAATTGAACAGTTTAATATCAGATATGGATTGGCATTTATTACGTTGGTGTTAGCCTATTTTATCAGTAAATATACGCAATCAATATTAAAAAGTTTGGTTATTTCTTTGGCATTTTTTATGTCGGTACAGTGGTTGTTGAGTTAATAAATAAAAGCAGTGATCGATGATTTTGAAAGGTGGTTAATAGTGCAAAAAAAGCCACTGCAAATTAAATCACAGTGGCTTACATGAATAAATTTCAACTAAGAAAAATTACAGTGCCGCGATTGTCTCTTTCTGCGCCAGTAATTTCTCTTTCGCCGTATTGTTGGTCGCCAGACGTTCACGCTCTTTGGCCACAACCGCTTCCGGCGCACGGCTGACAAAGCCTTCGTTAGCCAGTTTAGCTGCAATACTGCTGATTTCTTTATCCAGCTTCTCGATCTCTTTATCCAGCCGTGCCAGTTCTGCATCTTTATCGATCAAACCGGCCATTGGGATCAACACTTCCGCCCCATTGATCAATTTGGTCACAGAAACCGGGGCTTCTTCGCCTGCTGCTAATACAGTGACAGAAGAGAGACGGCCCATTGCCTGAATGAAGTTGAGGTTTTCAGCTACGCGGCGTTGGGCATCGTCATTGGCATCACGCAGCAGAACTTCCAGTGGCTTACTTGGTGCGATGTTCATTTCTGCCCGGATGTTACGTACCGCAATAATCGTTTCCTTGATCCATTCCAGATCGTTCAGCGCCAGTTCATCCACTTTCGCCTGATCGAACTCAGGGAAAGATTGCAGCATGATAGTATCAGCATCAATGCCTTTTACGACTTTCACCCGCTGCCAGATGGTTTCGGTGATAAATGGAATGATGGGATGGGCCAGACGCAGCAAACCTTCCAAGACTTCAATCAGCGTATGGCGAGCCGCGCGGACTTCAGCTTCTGAACCTTTGTTGATCGCCGGTTTGGACAGCTCCAGGTACCAGTCACAGAATTGGTTCCACGTGAATTCGTACAGAATGTTTGCCGCAATGTCGAAACGGTAAGTATCCAGTGCTTCACGATAGGTTTTAACGGTCTGGTTGAATTCAGCCAGAATCCAGCGATCCGCCAGTGACAGCGACATTTCACCCCCGTTTTGGCCGCAGTCTTTTCCTTCCGTATTCATCAGCACGAAACGGCTGGCGTTCCACAGCTTGTTACAGAAGTTGCGATAGCCTTGCAGACGTTTCATGTCCCAGTTGATATCACGACCGGTAGAAGCCAGTGCTGCCAGAGTGAAACGCAGGGCGTCAGTCCCGTGGGCTTCAATGCCTTCCGGGAACTGTTTTTCAGTGCGCTTACGGATTTTTTCCGCCAGTTGTGGCTGCATCATATTGCCGGTACGTTTTTCCAGCAGGCTTTCCAGCGAAATACCGTCGATCATATCCAGCGGGTCGATAACGTTCCCTTTGGATTTTGACATCTTCTGACCTTCATCATCGCGGATCAGGCCCGTCATATAGACCGTCTTGAATGGCACTTGTGGCTTGTCGTTTTCATCTTTGATGAAGTGCATGGTCATCATGATCATGCGGGCAATCCAGAAGAAGATAATGTCGAAGCCACTGACCAGCACATCGGTCGGATGGAAGGTTTTCAGCGCTTCGGTCTGCTCAGGCCAGCCGAGGGTGGAGAATGTCCACAGGCCGGAGGAGAACCAAGTATCCAGTACGTCTTCGTCTTGGGTCAGGGTGATATCGGCACCCAGATTATTTTCGCGGCGGACTTCTTCTTCATCGCGACCGACATAGACGTTGCCTTGTGCGTCATACCACGCCGGAATGCGGTGGCCCCACCACAATTGGCGGGAAATACACCAGTCCTGAATATCACGCATCCAAGAGTAGTACATGTTTTCGTACTGTTTGGGCACGAACTGGATGTCACCACTCTCAACCGCTTCAATCGCCACTTTTGCCAGTGGGGCAGTGCGGACGTACCACTGGTCGGTCAGCATTGGCTCAATCACCACACCGCCACGATCGCCGTAAGGAACGGTCAGGTCATGAGGTTTGACCTCAACCAACAGACCTTGTTGTTCGAACTCTGCGACAATGGCTTTACGGGCGGCGAAACGCTCCATGCCGCGGTATTCGGCAGGAATATCGGTTGGGTAAGTATCAGAAATTTCGCCGTTGCTGTTGAAGATTTCTGCGGCTTCGCGGATATCACCGTCAAAGGTCAGGATATTGATCATCGGCAGGTTATGGCGCTTACCGACTTCATAGTCATTGAAGTCGTGGGCTGGGGTGATTTTCACGCAGCCGGTGCCTTTTTCCATATCCGCGTGCTCATCGCCAACAATCGGAATACGGCGGTTGACCAGTGGCAGCAGGATCGCTTTGCCAATCAAATCTTTATAACGGGGATCTTCCGGGTTAACCGCAACACCGGTATCCCCCAGCATCGTTTCCGGGCGGGTTGTCGCCACAATCAGATAATCTTTGCCTTCGGCGGTCTTGGCGCCGTCAGCCAGCGGATAGCGCAGGTGCCACATGGAACCTTTGACTTCGCGGTTTTCGACTTCCAGATCAGAAATCGCGGTGCGCAGTTTCGGGTCCCAGTTGACCAGACGTTTGCCACGATAAATCAGATCTTCCTGATACAGGCGAACGAAGGCTTCTTTAACTGCTTTGGACAGACCTTCATCCATCGTAAAGCGCTCACGCTCCCAATCGACGGAGTTACCCAGACGGCGCATCTGGTTGGAGATATTGTCACCCGATTCTGCTTTCCACTGCCAAATCTTGTCGATAAAGGCTTCACGGCCATAATCATGGCGGGTTTTACCTTCTTCTGCCGCGATCTTGCGCTCAACGACCATTTGGGTCGCGATACCCGCGTGGTCAGTCCCTGACTGCCACAGGGTGTTTTTACCCTGCATGCGTTGGTAACGCACCATCGTGTCCATAATCGTCTGCTGGAATGCGTGTCCCATGTGCAGGCTGCCGGTGACGTTGGGCGGTGGAATAACGATGCAGAAACTTTCGCGGCTGGTGTCGCCATTCGGTTTGAAGTAACCACTCTGTTCCCAGTGGTTATAAAGGGGTTGCTCTATCTCTGTCGGGTTATAGGTTTTATCGAGAGATGGCTCAGATTGCGTTTGAGTTGCGGGTGTCTTTTCCATTGTGCTTTGATATTTAATAGGTTGGCGGGGTTGCCATGGTCAAATTAAAGCCGACGCTACGATAGGATTTATATCGTTCGCGCGCTAACTGTTTCAGATTTTCATCAATAGGAACGAAGTCTATCACTTCATGGAAAGCCGTGGCAAAGTCTGCAAAGTAAGGAAGCAGTGTCACCAGCACATCGCGGGGGGCATGGCTTCTTTTTTGCGGCCAGCACAATTCCACCGGTGCACCATAGCGGGGACCTTCTCCGGCAAGATTGTGCGGCACAAATTGGTTCGGTTCCCGTTGCCATAATGCTTCGTCCAGTTTTTCGGCCTGTTGCTGGTTTTCACACGCAATCAGAACCCGCTTCCCTGCACGCCATCGGTCAGCAGCAAGCTGACATGCCAGCCATTCATGTGGTTGTAGATCATCTGGCGATGAGGATTCCGGTGACCACTTTTCCGATGGCAACTTTTCCGATGGCAACTTTTCCAATAAATAAAAAGTGGCGTTTTTCATAGTCTTTTGACGGAAAAGGGTATTGCCGTTGCAATACCCTTAATTCCATTTATTCCCTCAATACCTTTTGTGCCATATTTTCATCGAGTTCATCGATCAAAATAGGTGGCAGGGACATTAATCATCAGAATTCAATCCTGAACGATTTAACAGGAATTGTGACAGGAGCGCAACCGGACGGCCTGTTGCGCCTTTCGCTTTCCCTGAACGCCATGCTGTACCTGCGATATCCAGATGTGCCCAGTTGTATTTGATGGTGAAGCGGGACAGGAACGCGCCAGCCGTAATTGCACCACCAGAGCGTCCACACGCGTTGACCATATCGGCAAAATTGGATTCTAACTGTTCGGTATATTCATCACCCAACGGCAGACGCCATGCACGATCCCCTGCTTGCTCTGACGCATTCAGCAATTCATGGGCCAGCGGATTGTGGTTAGACATCAATCCCGTGTAGTGGCCGCCCAGCGCGACAATACAAGCGCCGGTCAGGGTTGCCACATCGATGACCAATTCCGGCTCAAAACGCTCAACATAAGTCAGCGCATCACACAGTACCAGACGGCCTTCCGCATCGGTGTTTGTCACTTCAACGGTCTGGCCGGACAGGGTGGTCAAAATGTCTCCCGGACGATAGGCGCGTCCACCCGGCATATTTTCACAGCCGGCCAGAACACCGATGACATTGATGGGCAATTGCAGTTCGGCAACAACGCGCATGGCGCCATAAACGGAAGCTGCACCGCACATATCATATTTCATCTCATCCATGCCTTCGGCGGGTTTGATGGAAATTCCGCCGGAATCGAACGTCAGCCCTTTGCCCACCAGCACGATAGGTTTCGCATTGGCGTCTTTGCTGCCTTTATACTCCATGACTGCCATCAGGGATTCATTCTGTGAACCTTGACCGACCGCCAGATAAGCGTTCATGCCCAGCTCTTTCATCTGCTCTTCACCAATCACTTTGGTGGTCAGGTTGGCCGCGTTGTCAGCAAGCTGGCGCGCCTGTGATGCCAAATACGCGGCATTACAGATATTGGGGGGCATATTAGCCAGATCTTTCGCCGCCTTGATGCCCGATGCAATGGCAAGACCGTGATGAATGGCACGTTCACCGCTGGTCAGTTCGCGGCGGGTCGGCACATTGAACACCATTTTACGCAGTGGGCGACGCAGTTCATTTTTACTGCTCTTGAGTTGATCAAAAACATACAGTGATTCTTTGGCCGTTTCGACCGCCTGACGTACTTTCCAGTAATTGTTGCGTCCCTTCACATGCAGTTCTGTCAAGAAACATACCGCTTCCATTGAACCGGTTTCGTTGAGGGTGCTGATCGTTTTCTGGATAATTTGCTTATACTGGCGCTCATCCAGTTCACGTTCTTTTCCACATCCAACCAGCAAAATACGCTCAGACAATACATTAGGAACATGATGCAGCAACAAGGTTTGACCTACCTTGCCTTCAAGTTCACCACGGCGTAATAAAGCACTGATGTAGCCGTTACTTATTTTGTCAAGTTGCTCTGCGATAGGGGAAAGACGGCGGGGTTCAAACACGCCGACAATAATACAGGCACTGCGCTGTTTCTCCGGGCTACCGCTCTTTACACTAAACTCCATGCGTTCTCCTGAATCTTAAAGACAAAGACGGATACAATCGCTAAAATGCTACGCTCCGCATTCATTCATCCCAAAGAAAATTAACGGTTATGTTAAGCTAACCCTATTATTTTTTGGTACTTGGCTGACAATAAGTATGTTCTAATTGGGAACCAATATATGGAATGCTTTGGTATCATTTTAGCGATGGGGAAGCCAAACTGATTCATATAAATGGTAGATATACGACGAAGTTAGCGACTTTCCTGCAAAAAGACAAGTTTTCACAGGCGTAATAAGCGTGATCATCATTAGATATCTAGTACGGGAAACCCTGAAAAGCCAGATCGCAATACTTTTCATCTTACTGCTGATCTTTTTCAGCCAGAAATTAGTTGAGGTATTGGGTGCGGCAGTAGAAGGGAATATTCCTGCAAATTTGGTTCTATCGTTGTTAGGTTTAGGTGTGCCAGAGATGGCGCAGCTTATTTTGCCCCTGAGTTTATTTCTTGGGGTATTAATGACGTTCAGCAAACTCTATACCGAAAGTGAAATCACCGTTATGCATGCCTGCGGGTTGGGCAAAAGTGCATTGGTGAAATCGGCCCTTATTCTGGCGTTACTCACATCCGCGCTGGCCGCGGCTAACGTTATCTGGTTCACCCCGTGGTCTTCCAAATACCAATCGCAAGTACTGGCAGACGCAAAAGCCAACCCAAGCCTTGCGGCCATCATGGAAGGGCGGTTCAGGCCTTCTCGTGATGGCAACATGGTGCTTTATATCGGTAACGTAAAGGGAAGTACTTTTGAGAATGTCTTCCTTGCCCAGCTCAGGCCAGCGAATGACCAGCGTCCTTCCGTGGTGATTGCGGATGGCGGGCACATGGAAGAGCGCCCGAATGGTAATCAGGTGGCGGTACTGCATCAGGGCATGCGTTATGAAGGGACAGCGCTGTTGCGTGACTTCCGCATTACTGAGTTCACCAACTATCAGGCCGTGATTGGGCATCAACAGGTTGATGTCGATAACAAAGTTGAACAAAAATCGATTGAGCAGCTTTGGCATGATACAGACAACGACTCTCGTTCAGAATTTCACTGGCGTCTGACACTGATTATCTCGGTACTGATCATGGCGTTGATGGTCGTTCCGTTAAGTGTCGTGAATCCACGTCAGGGGCGCATACTCAGCATGTTGCCCGCCATGTTGCTCTACCTGATTTTCTTCCTGCTGCAAAGTTCCCTGCGTTCCAATGGTGGCAAAGGCAAACTTGATCCGATGTTTTGGATGTGGTTGGTCAACGGTGCCTATTTGGCTTTGGCCGTGGCGCTGAATCTGTGGGATACCGTACCGATGCGCAAACTGCGTTCACGCTTTAAGAAACAAGGAGCGTTATGATGTTTGGGGTATTGGATAGATATATCGGCCGGACCATCCTGCAAACCATCCTGACGACGTTGTTCATGCTGGTATCGCTTTCCGGCATCATCAAATTTGTCGATCAGCTACGTAAAGTCGGTCAGGGAGAATATACGGCGCTTTCTGCCGGCATTTATACCCTGCTGAGTGTACCCAAAGATATTCAGATTTTCTTCCCGATGGCCGCCCTGCTTGGAGCATTATTGGGCTTGGGAACACTGGCAACCCGCAGTGAACTGGTGGTGATGCAGGCTTCTGGTTTTAGCCGCTTGCAGGTGGCCGGGTCAGTCATGAAAACGGCGATCCCGCTGGTCTTGCTGACGATGGTGATTGGTGAATGGGTTGCCCCGCAGGGGGAGCAGCTCGCCCGTAATTACCGTTCCCAGAAAATGTATGGTGGCTCACTGATGTCGACCACCAAAGGGCTTTGGGCGAAAGATGGCCACGATTTTGTCTATATCCAGAGTGTGGGGAAGGACAACTCGTTGAACGGCGTCAGCATCTATCATGTTGATGACAACCAAAAGTTGTTATCCATACGATATGCGGCTTCAGCGGAATATGACAAAGATAACCATCAATGGAAGTTATCTCAGGTTGAAGAATCCGATTTAACCCAAGATGGTCGAATTACGGGGTCACAACGTCTTTCTGCGGAGTGGGAGAGCCGGCTGACCCCCGAAAAGTTGGGCGTTGTTTCCCTCGATCCGGAAGCGCTGTCGATACGCGGCCTGCATCAATATATTAACTACCTGAAACAGGGCCAGCAGGATGCCGGGCGTTACCAGCTTAATATGTGGAAAAAAATCTTCGCACCGTTATCGGTGGCCGTGATGATGCTGATGGCGCTTTCCTTTATCTTCGGGCCACTGCGTAGCGTGCCGATGGGATTCAGGGTGGTTGTGGGCATCAGCATGGGTTTTCTTTTCTATGTCTTGAATGAGATATTCGGCCCACTCAGTCTGGTTTATAGCATACCAGCGATATTGGGGGCGCTATTGCCGAGTCTGTTATTTTTTGTAGTGAGTGTTTACTTGCTTTTGCGTCGAAAATAACAATCACAACCTGACATCTCGTCAAACTTACCTATCGCCTCCACCTTCAATAATCAATAAAGAGTGGAGGCAATTTTTTTAATCTTTTTATACCCTTACTCACGCAACACGCTGATTGTAATCTGGTATTATTTTCTCAGTAACAAAGCTAAATCTGATTATGATTCCGCGCTAATGCGGCCACTAATTCATTCACCCCACTTGTGACACGGCTAAACTGACTCTGTTCTTTGCGTGTCATTACCACAAACACACCGATATTTTTTTCTGGGATCATTGCCATATAAGTATTGAAGCTGCCGCCGCCGCCGGTTTTCTGATAAATGCCCGGAATATTGTCTTTAGCATCCATATATACCCAACCAAGCCCGATACCGTCCGCCTGACCCGCCACATCCATCCCTTTGATTGACGTCAGGTCAGCACGCTTAAAGTAAATCCCTTGTTCACGGCTGGCCGTCTGTTTCCTTAACTGATTATGGGAAGATAAAAATTGCTGCATCCAGCGCTGCATATCTGCGGGAGTCGAATAAATCCCGCCACTACCCGCGGCGGCAAGGGTATTGACGCAAGGGCTGGATTTCACTCCTGCCATCAAACGGGCGCATTGGGATGGTGCGGGCGTCAGTGTCGTGTCTTTCATGCGATAAGGACGGGTAATCTCCTCTTGCAGCAGACGGGAATATGGCTTTCCCGTTGCTTTGGACAGGGTATCCGCCAATAAATCGTAAGCCAGATTGGAATACGAAGCTATCGTGCCGGGCGTGGCATTTATTCCTGCGGTTTTCAGCCAATTCCAGCGATTCGATTGAGTTGGCCAGATAAAGACAGGGCGTCCCCACTTCCCGCCGGGTTGTTCCCGTGGCAACCCGCTGGTATGGCTCGCCAGATGATATAGCCGGATTGGCTGATCGGCACCGTAACGCGGTATACGGACACTATCATAAGTGTATTTCTGCAACGGATCGGTAATCTTAAGGCGTTTCTTCTGTGCCAATTTAATCATGATCTCGCTGGTCATCAATTTGGTAATCGAAGCAATACGAATCAAAGAATCCTGCTGTGGCCGAACGCCGCTCCCCGGATAAGTTTCCCCAAAACTGCGATGGATAACCTGATTATTATCGATAACCACCATCGCCATGCCCAAAGGATCGCCTTCATTAAAGATAGATTGCGAATATTGATCGACCAGTACCGCCGCCATTTTCTTGATATCGCCATTCCCCTCGAAAACTTCCCACCTTGCAGATTGCACATTGGATTGCTGAAATTTGTTCTGGTGTGAATGACCCGGGTCCGCACACGCTGAAATCGCCCATATCATGGCGGAAACAGCACTCAGTCTATATAGCCGTTTTTTCATTTTTTGGATTAACCAATCAGGGAGCATTAAAGTGGGGAATAAGCTTTATCTGTTTTTCTTAAATATCGCCATAATGGCACCAATCACAAGTCCCAACAGAATACCTGTAAAAATCCAACTGATAATTGTCATGATAATTTCCCTCATAGCAGTGTATTGTTTTGAATTATATAAGGAGTTGATAGGTTGTCTATCAGCAGTAAGGAATTGTGTGAGAAGGAATTTGCGGGATGTGATGGAAAAAGCGGTTGGATTTTAAGCGTCTCTGGTGAGGGATTGGTGAAAAAACAGAATAAGCGATTCTTTTTTAGGCGCTTGAACGAGATTGCAAGGATAAGTGTTGCGAATGCTCTTCTGACAGGTATAATTGCTCCCGTTCTCCGAACCCTTCAGTGCCGAAGTGGCGAAATCGGTAGACGCAGTTGATTCAAAATCAACCGCCTTCGGGTGTGCCGGTTCGAGTCCGGCCTTCGGCACCATTCGTTAGTTTTCTAACGTCTACCCAAGTCTACAAATTCCCTAAAAACCTCAATGAATCAAGTAAATTCGTTATTTTGACGTCTACAGTAGTCCGTTGCAATCAACATGCAGCATGGGGCATAATCAGGGGCATCTACACTTCGATTATAAATGTGCCCCTAAAATGAAACTAAATGCCCGACAAATCGAGGCTGCAAAGCCCAAAGAAAAAACCTACAAACTTGCTGATGGTGGCGGCCTGTATCTGGAGATCACTCCACGCGGTTCTAAATACTGGCGCATGAAGTACTACCGCCCCACCGATAAGAAAGAAGACCGTCTGGCTTTTGGTGTCTATCCGGTTGTGTCCTTAGCTGATGCACGAACCAAACGAGACGAAGCCAAAAAATTACTTGCGCAAGGAATTGACCCCAAGGCCGAGAAGAAGGGGGCGCAATCTGAATCGAAGGGAGAATTTACCTTTGAACATATCGCCCGTGAATGGCACGCCAGCAACAAGCGGTGGAGCGAAGATCACAGCAACCGAATTCTTCGCAGCCTTGAGCACTATATTTTTCCCCATATTGGCAAGCTCGATATCTCTACTTTAAGAACAAGCCAACTTTTAGCGCCCATCAAATCCGTTGATGCTGATGGTAAACACGATATCGCCCAACGATTACAGCAACGTGTGACATCCATCATGCGATACGCTGTCCAGAATGATATTCTTGAATCTAATCCTGCAAATGATATGTCTGGCGCACTTTCCACAGTAAAAGCCAAACATCACCCAGCACTCCCCCACGAACGCTTACCTGAATTCCTTACCCGCCTTTCTCACTATCGCGGGCGGTTAATTACTCAAATTGCCGTAGAACTGACTTTATTAACGTTTGTCCGTTCCAGTGAGCTGAGATTTTCCCGTTGGGAAGAAATTGATCTTGAAAGAGCTGTTTGGCACATACCTGCAACGAGAAAACCCATTGAAGGAGTTAAGCATTCTCAGCGTGGTATGAAAATGAAAACCGAACATATTGTGCCGTTGAGTCGTCAGGCTGTATCTCTGATTGAAAAATTACATGGATTGAGTGGGGAGAGTGAAGTGATGTTCCCCGGCGATCACAATCCAAAGAAAGTCATGAGTGAAAACACTGTAAATAATGCCTTGCGTGCTATGGGCTATGACACTAAAACAGAAGTTTGTGGCCACGGATTCCGCACAATGGCACGTGGTGCGATGGGAGAATCTGGTTTGTGGAGTGATGATGCTATCGAGCGCCAGTTAAGCCATATCGAAAGAAACAATGTCCGGGCGGCCTATATTCATACGTCTAAACATTTGGATGAACGGCGGCTAATGGTTCAATGGTGGGCTGATTATCTGGATGCAAATAGAGAAAAATATATAACGCCGTATGACTTTGCTAAAAATCGTCGGAAATAATTTCATCTGGAACTATATATTGCGTATCTGAGACATCAGGTAAATATAATACCTTATTAAGGTGTGCTGGCTAATTTTATACCAGTCCGTAGTATCGTTGCTGGCTGGTATATTTTCCATTGTTAGTATTTTCTAACTAAAAATGGTTAACAATCAAAATAATAAGATGTAACACACTCTTTGTATGAAACGGATTACTATTCCTATGTGATGATCTCAAACTATAACTTCGCTTTAATTATCCCTGTTCTAATAACGTCTAGAAACATCAAATATTGATAAGTTAACAGGGAAAACCACATGTCAATAATTACCACACCTAAAGAAAGTCTTATTCGTTTATCAGAAGTTCAACGCAGAACAGGTTATAGCAAAGCGTGGATCTATAGACTCATCGGAGAAGATAAATTCCCGAAGCAAATCAAAATAGGCACTCGCTCAGTTGCTTTTCTTGAATCAGAAGTTGATGGCTGGATAGCTCAACGAATTTCTGAATCTCGCGGTGAAATGTAATAAGAAAATATATTTTCAGCATAGAAAAAAAGCACAACAAATAAAAATTATGAACAATAAAAATACGGATAATAACCGTTACGGATACCCTTACGTCAAAAATCAGGAAAACGATACTTTAATTATCGAGACAGCAATTAGTTGGGCTGAAAAAGAAAAGGATAACATCACAGATGCTACCCTTAACCTATCCTCTTTAAGAGAGATAGTTAATCATTGGTCTTATTGTAGATTATCTGACTATTGTTCAGATGATGCTTTTGCCTTGCGCTGGCGGCGTTTGATCTCACCCTTCATTGCAGCAACAATAAAACCAGCATTGCTTTCACCATTTATTTTCACCTGTTCCATATCTTCCATGACTTCATGTGGTATGCGAACAGTAGTCATTTGTGATTTTGCATTCTTCGCACCAGTTGCCATTACTGAATCCTCTGTGATTTGGTGTATTTCATTATACATAAAAAGTAAACCGGAAAAAGTATTGACGTTTATTTCACCCAAGGATAAAGTGAAATACACCTTGATGCTTTCAAGGCAGAAAACAACAACGCCCCGAAGTGCTACCAACACTATCGAGGCGTCTAACCACAACGTAAAGGAGACTTACGCGATGGCTGGCATACAGCATACCCAAACTCGCCCTAAATTTACATGCCTAATTCATTCCCAGCGCCTTATCATCATTCTGGCGGGTATCTCCTTCCTGAGATCCGTTTCCCGTCAGGAGGTGCGCCGTGGGTAAAAAAACTCTTTCATTAAAACAGGCAGAGTATCGCACGCA
>NZ_JAQRFK010000044.1 GCF_028598745.1 Xenorhabdus sp. IM139775 | reverse complement strand
AGCGGTAACGTCAGACTGACTGATTTAATTTCAGAGCATTGCAATACATTAGGCACGTTTGATTTCCTTTCTTATCGATAGGTTAATCCATCAGAATCATCAATTTTATTTATCTATTACGCAGGCTGGCTGGTCGCATATCCACCCAGTGCTCTTCTATGTATGCGATACAGGCAGCACGTGAATCTGGACCAATAACCCGCTGCCAACCGGCGGGTTGCGCGGCAAAGGCTGGCCAAAGGCTATACTGTTGTTGCTTATTTATCAGTACATAAAAGTAACTTCATTATCAAAAGGATTTTTGTGTTCCAGATTCATCGTTGGTTCTCATCATTTTTTGGATTTTAATAACCGGTTTGTCATCTCATTTGTCAGCCAGCAACCAACTAAGGCCATCAATTAACCCGCCGCGCCAGCACAGCACATCATGCCCACCATTAAACACGCGATAATTCACGTTGTGACCTGCCTCTTGCAATGCAGCGTGCATTTGATCATTCACAAAATGGATATCAGCTTCACAGAACCCCGCTTCCTGAAAGATTTTCAATGACGAAGGCGTCACTTTTTGCTCAAGAACCTGCTGTGTCAGCCAACCGGGTTTATGTTCAGAAGACGGCATAAGCTGTCGAACAATTTTGCTATCAGGCCACCAGAAAGAACCCGATTGCGTCAGGACACAGCCAAAGCGTTGCGGCCAATGGAGCGCAGCATACAGTGCCGCTAACCCTCCGTAGCTTTGTCCTGCTATTACCGTTTGCTCAGGATCATCGCTGAACACAGCATACTGTGCGGCAAGCGGTAACAGTTCATCCTGAATCGCTTGCCAAAAATCAGGGTTGCACGGAAGCTCCCGCTCTCGATGAGACATATCAATAACGTCAATCAAAAGCCAAACTGCTTCTGGTATCCGCCGCTTTTCAGTGGCTGCATCAATTACCGGAAAAATCGGCATTCTCTCCGCCCAAGTCAATCCATCCAAAAGAATAATAAGAGGACGGGGATGTGCGTTTTCCTCCCCTGTGGCATAAAGCCAGACACGCCTTTGATTGTTCAGCCGATCACTGTGCCAATGCAAAGGCAAAGGCGTTTGTTTATCGGGCTGAACAGCATCTAACCATGCAGTCTGTTCAAGTGCATGGGGCATATGAATTGCCGATAAAGACAAACCAAGCCCATTACGATGGCCGCTCTGTCGATTTAAAGGATCGGGAATAGACAATGGAAAGAGTGAAATCCACCATTCACGTTGCTGCTGCTTGCGCTGTTTGATTTCACCGGACAATTCGGGAAGTAAATGTGTTTCCGTGGCAGGTATAAATCGATAACTTCCTCTCCAGTTATCTTCAAGGGTTACTGACCAATACCAGATATCCGTTTCAGGCAATCGTTGTAAACTCTGCGGCTGTGGGCGGTGGTGATCAGTGATGCCATTAATATCGATATAGACTTGGTGAAAATATGAGTGTCGTTCATCCCCGTTCGGATCCCGCCAAAAGAAGGTCGTTTTAACTCGATGATCCCTTGCAACTTCTATAATGGGGGTTCCCAAATGAGCGATATTTTCCCACCATAATTCGCTGCCAACATGAGGGACAGACAATAAATTATCTACTGTACCTGATGGCTGAAATACTAACTTCATCCCCTTATCTCCTTCAAAAACATCCCGCTCACAAATGACAGATTCATTTGAGATACCACACCCGCAACGATCTCACCAAAGCAAAATAATTATCATTCGCTAATGATATTGATAATTATTTTTGTTTGCAATATTATCCAATTTATTTTATTAATCTTAATCACTGGCTACCAGAATTAACGGAGCATTATCAAGGGTAACGCGGCAGGATGCCTTCAATATTCAACTTAATTCAGTCTGGACACAATAGTACAACCTTAATTATAAATTTGATTTTTAATCATTTATTTTAATATCGTCTATATTGAAAGATGAAAGCCATGGTACTGCCTATCCAAAATGAAACATTGAAAACCGAAAAAATAATAATAAGAAATAATAACTATAATAAATTATTCTTAACACTAACTTCCGCCTTACTGTTATCTCCACAAGCCTCAGCAAATAATAATAGGACTGCCAATAACAACGAAGACACTGTCATTGTCACAGGAGAGATGAACGGACACCCTGAAAAAAACTTCGTAGAATCAGACAGTGCCGCAGGCACCAAAAGCCTCACTCCCCTGATCAAAACGCCCCAGTCAATCAGCGTTATCAATCGCACACAAATAGAAGCGCAAGGCGCGATGACGGTTGCTGACGCCTTGAATTATTCAAGTGGTGTTGTGACCAATTACCGCGGTTCTTCCAATCGCAATGACGAAGTGATTACCCGTGGTTTTCGTTATGCCCCTAAATTCCTTGATGGTTTGAGTTATGGTTCAAACAGTTCAGCAGGCACCGTCGGTCAAATTGATCCCTGGCTACTGGAACGCGTGGAGTTGGTGCATGGGCCAGCCTCTGTGCTATACGGTCAGGTCAGCCCCGGCGGCTTGATTAACATGACCAGCAAAAGGCCAACAGCACAGACCATTCGTAAGGTTCAGATGAAAGCGGGTAATCATAGCTTGGGTGAATTGGCCTTCGATTTCGGTGGCGCAATGGGTGATCATATTCCCGTTCTTTATCGCTTAAATGGTCTCGTCAGCACTCAAAAACAGTTCGTCAAAGATTATAAAAAAGAACGAATTGCCATCGCCCCCGCGCTGACATGGATACCGAACAACAATACAACGTTTACGTTACTGACCAGTTATCAGTATGATCCCAAGGCAGGATACCGTAATTTCTACCCCAAAATCGGCACCGTAACGCCAGTTACCGATGTAGGCTATATGCCTTACAACATGAATCTCAGTGATCCTGCGTTTAATCAAGCCAGACGGGAACAATCCTCTATTGGCTACATTCTTGAACATGACATTAATGATGTTTTCTCTTTCCAGCAGAATCTGCGTTATTCAAGGTCAGATGAACGTTCAAAATATTTAGTTTATGCAACAGACCTCACGCCGACGACGATTGGGCGTTTTCCACAACGTGAGCATAATGAAATTCAAGGAATCAGCGTAGATAACCAATTGAAAGCATTTTTCTCAATGGGGAATATTGAACATAGCGTCATCAGTGGGATCGATTATAAATGGGTAGATAATCACAGTAAGCTTTGGCGTAACCGAGACAAGGAAGGAAAATACCATTTTGATTGGTCAAACCCAACTTGGGGTATTCCTGCCAATGAAAAGGATCTGTCCCTTATCCAAAATGACAAAAAGAAACTTCATCAGTTAGGGGGTTATTTACAGGATCAACTCAGTTGGGAAAACTGGAACTTAGCTTTGTCAGGGCGTTATGACTGGACTGAAACCACACAACAGAACCTGATCAATAGCACAACAAAGATACAGAAAGATCGGGCTTTTACCGGACGGGCAGGTTTATTGTATGCCTTTGATAGTGGCATTTCGCCTTATATCAGTTACAGCACTTCCTTTGAACCTAACCTGGCGCAAGGGGCACCTGGTACAGCAGCATTCAAACCCACAACAGGTGAGCAAACTGAAATCGGTATTAAATTTCAACCCAAAGGCCACGATACCCTGTTAACATTTTCCCTGTTCGATATCACCCAGAAAAACGTAACCACCAGTAATCCAGTCATCCGGTTTAGCGAGCAAATCGGAAAAATTGGTTCAAAGGGCGTAGAAGCCGAAATTCATTCTCAGATCACGCCGGAAATCAACCTGATAGCCGCCTATAGTTACACAGATACTAAAACCAAACGCGACGGCAGGGCTGCACGTGTTGGCAAAAAAGTGCCTTCAATTCCTGAACATGCCGCTTCTGCATGGGGTAGCTACAGTTTCACACAAACTGCACTGAAAGGATTTACATTGGGAGCTGGGGTTCGCTATGTCGGATCGACCTCCGGTGATTATAAAGAATCATTCCACGTCAATCCTTATACCCTCTATGACCTGATGGCGAAATATGATCTTGGTGAAGCCGCCTTTCAATTAAAAGGCGCCAGTATACAACTGAATGTGAATAACCTGACCAACAAACGTTATGTCGCTTCGTGCTCGAATGTAGAAGCTTGCTTCTATGGTAGCGGGCGCAGCATTGTTGCCACAGTGGAATATAACTGGTAAGGCAGAACGCATTTACCTCAGTGGCATAAGGCAAAAACTTTCTGCCATTGTGAGTGATGATCTATACTATCGCCCCTTTTGCCACACATAAAAAACACAATGGAACGCTTTCTCGAAAATACAATGTATGCCTCTCGCTGGCTACTTGCGCCGGTTTATTTCGGTTTATCACTGGCATTATTTGCTCTTGCGGTTAAATTCTTCTTGGAAATCACGCACATCCTGCCGCATCTTCTTTCTATTACAGAATCCGACCTCATCCTGACACTGCTTTCTCTGATTGATATGGCTCTGGTCGGTGGATTGCTGGTCATGGTGATGTTTTCTGGTTATGAAAACTTTGTTTCCAGTCTGGATATCCACGAAAGCAAAGAGAAATTGAGCTGGCTGGGGAAAATGGATGCCACCTCACTCAAAAATAAAGTTGCCGCCTCAATTGTCGCCATCTCCTCCATTCACTTACTGCGTGTCTTTATGGATGCCAAGAATGTGCCGGACAACAAGCTGATGTGGTATGTCATTATCCACCTGACCTTTGTTTTGTCCGCATTTATGATGGGATATCTCGATAAACTCACGCGCCACCATCATTAAGCCATCAAGCATTAAACGAACACGCAAACCAACCATCATCCCCCTGATGCCAGTTGTCCTCAACCGGCTGGCATTACGGGCCCCGTCGCTGCGATGAATTTCCGTTCACGGCTTCTTTCAGCAATTTGTCAATAAACCGATCCACGACCCTTTCAACCACTTCGCTTCGGGTTGTTTCCAGGCGATTCGCCAAGCCATCAATTTTTCTGATTACCGACATTCTTAGAGAAAGAGAAATGGGTTTTTTCTTCTCTTTATCGAGGAAAACATGGCTGCCCGCGTCTTCGGCTTTTAAACTAAGGTGCTGGACAAGAAGCTCTTCAATTCTCCTCACATCCTTTTTGGTCAGTATCCCCTTATCAACTAATTGATAAGTATTCCCCATTTTGCTAAACCGGATATCAGCACAGTAAAGATCTCTCAATTCCCGCAACGCACGTGTTAATGTTGGCTCCGAACAATTAAGCGCCTTAATGATCTTGGCTTTACTCATCGGCTTTCCATGCGAAAGTAATAAAGTTAACTTGAAATTTCTAAATTGTTTGGGATTAAGCAGCATTTCTTATTACCAAGTCAGGGATAAATCCCTCAAACTCCCTACGGTTAACGATGAAAATAATTTTCAGCATAGCTGCTATCACAACTAAATCAATATCAAAACGAATGAAAAGCCTTAACAATACTTTCGTTGGGTTAATTGGATTAATTGCGTTAAGTTAAGATCCTATGCTGCCTCAGGCTCGATACCGTAATGCTCTGCCCGCTCAAGCATATTCACGGCCCAGCGTTGATGGGTGG
The DNA here is from genome assembly GCF_028598745.1 of Xenorhabdus sp. IM139775. GTDB lineage: Bacteria > Pseudomonadota > Gammaproteobacteria > Enterobacterales > Enterobacteriaceae > Xenorhabdus. Next base: position 24,258 of record NZ_JAQRFK010000044.1, on the reverse strand, counting down.
CCGGTTCGCACATCACCCCCTGCGACTTGAAAACCGCTTCACTGGCATTCAGGATATTTAGCGCTTCGGTATAATCATGGGCACTGACCATCAGCGCCTGCTGGATACATTTAATCTGCCGTGGATGGATGGCCGTTTTTCCCACCAGACCATGAGCAATATCCAATTCCAGCTCTTTCTCAAGCAAGCTCAGGTCGTCAATGTGCTCACAAACCGGTGCAGTCAGGGCAAACCCCCGCGTAGCAAAAACGGCAACCAGCATTTTAATGGTATATCCCATCGGCCCATCATAAAGGGTGAAATGACGGGAACGCCGCAGGGACATGACATTCATCAGGTCATTGCCGCCAATACGCAAGGCAATAATGCGATCTTTGCAGGGGTGTTTTTTGAGCATGTCGGCAAGCTGATTCATTTTCTGGACATCAAACACCTCTTCACTCTCCAGGGTTGGCATGATGTACAGATGGGTTGAACCAATAATATCCCACCAGCCAGACAACGCAGCTTGGGTAAATTTAGGCAAAACCAGTCCATCAATGGCACTGAGATCCACGTTGGCAACCAGATACTCCGCCATCATTTCATGACGCGGACGGATAAAAACCAAGGGACGGGGGTGCCCGATATTGGCAGAAAAGCGATCAGCTTGCGCCAAGGACTGCATAATCCCCTGAAGATTTTCGATGGCAACGGGAATATCCTGTTCACTGACCGCATCTTCCAGACAAATAACCAGCGAGCGCAGTTCGGGGAGCTTATTCTGTAACACAATTTCTGCAATGTCTTGGCGAGTAGCTGGCATATATAGCGTTGCGCCGAGTTGATATGGAGAAGGGATGGGTTTCATCACGCGACCTTCTTAATGATAGTGACTGCACGATATTGACCGATCAGATCACCGACTTCCGTAATAACGACCTGTTTCTGACGTGCCAAGTGAACCAGCAGGGCAACATCAGGATCATCTTGGCAACGCACCAGCACATGTTCTGGCACACGCCGTAATACGGCGCGGGTTGCTTCTGCAATACCCGGTTTAATCCGGTTGATACTGTCAATCTGGTATTTTTCAGCCAGATTGGTCATCACCGTTTTGCTCAATTGCTGCAAAGCATTTTTTTCCTGCGGCAACCAAACCGCTCCGGGTATCGCATCCCAATCCAATCGATCACGACAATCAGCAACGGTATCCACCAGCAAGCGGCTGCACTCAAACTTAATCAGGTGATCACACTGCACGCAACCGTGTAGCCCGTTTTCACGCCAGATCGAACGTGATATCAGCCCCGATACCGGTGCCCCCATGATACCGAAAGGGATCAACCAATCATCATCGCTGGCTGCCAGCCATGAACAGCCACAAGGATCAGCCAATACCGCCAGACGCGGAATACCCGAATACCCCGCCCGCCCTGCCAAAGATTGCGCCAGCTCAGTGCTAATCGCGCCTTTGCCCGTCCAGCCATCAACAAATACCACCCCACCCGTCCCGTGTTTTTGCTCAATATACGCGAGTGCAGTACTGTCAATGCCGCGATCCCGGATGATGCTGATGCCATAGTGATAAGAACATTTTCCCATTTTCTTGAGTGCCTGATGCAGCATCACGCCCAAAGGAACCCCCGCCCTGACCAAACTGACCAGCACAATCGGCGTATCACCCAAACGGGAGATCAATGCCTTGGCGAGCATGATAACGTCCGTCGCCAACCGGATGCCCCCCTGTTCAAGCGCCTTATCAAACAGTTCAAGGTGATAAGACGTTGGCTCTGGCTCCTGACTTAGCATATCCGAATAGTGCCGCTCGCCGGACTGGATCAACTGTTCCTTAACATCAACAGGCGTCATCTCAATTTGAACGGGTTCCAGCAAAAATTGAACATCATCAGAAGCATAACTCCCAGAGAAAGGGGGAAAGCTATTCATTATTTACAGCTCCAAATAAGTCAGTCATTAATGTGTCAGCAAACTGGCTTTGCTGAGGCATACCAAACCAATCACACAGTTGCATGAAACGGTGATCGCTCAGGCTATCTCCGAGGCCAATAACCGGAAACATGCCTCTTTCGGCACGAAGCCTTTGCAAAAGGTGACAAGTAGCTAATCCCTTATCTACACACTTTGGCAGCACCGTAAGATTGTTATTGTTTTGATGGAAATAAAAGTTTTGATGGAAATCATTTTCTTGGGACAGGGATTCAGCCAGTCGATTAAGCTCATCTAACCTATCGTGATGACGGTGTTTAATAATTAAGAAAACAGGTACATCACCATACTCATAATCAAGGCGCGCCCATGCCTCCATACCATAAGATGCGATCAAACGATGGCTCAGGCGTTCCAACTCACCCAATTGATCCCGGTACGACATTAATTCTGACAGCATGTGCGCTTGCCAATGTTCATCAACCGACCCTTCTGGTGTCAGGATCAGCGCACCCTGCGAGGCAATGCACCAAGAACGAAAAGGGAGCTGTACACGGTTAAGCTGTTCGCTATTTCTGGCGGTGACCGGAATCACCTCCGCATGGGCCAACAACCAATCAACCAGCATGGACTGTTCTTCGGTCATATAACTGTGGGGCGAATGTTGTCTATCCAGCGCGCCCACACGCAAGGATGATATATCCGCAGTTCCTGCCAGCTTACGGCGAGATTGAAATAGTGTGTCATCAAGATCAGTCAAAAAGACAGGCTTAATCATATCCAACGATCTCGACCACCGGAGAAAGACGGGCAAGCTGTGCCATCAACGCCGGATCAACCGACATTTTTGGCGTTTCCAGACAGAGCAAGATACGATCAAACGTCTGGTGCGCCACATTGTAGAGAAAATTCGGGATGCCAAGTCCGTAATTATCCGTAAAAGCCATGACCGATTGGATGGCATGACCGCAAGAGATAGGAGAGCGGGTTGTCGAACCAAATACCACCGATGCACCTTCCTGCTCAAGCCGTTCAGCCAGCAGGAACGGCTGCCAGACAAATTCACCGGAACCCAATACCAACACGTTTTCACCCGCCCGGATATTGATCGCTGCACCAATATCACACTGGATCTCATCCAGCCCCAAGCGTCCCCCGCTCTGTTGACCAATAATGTTGATTTTCCCCCTCGCCGTCACATTGACCTGCGGCATCACCGGAACCGGGGCAGAGATATCGGCTTCCCACTGCCAACTCCCCTCAATCAGAGACACCTCAGACACCGGCAGCGGGCTGCGTTTCACCACCGATTTCCCGCTCCAGTCCGTTAATGTCACGGTGACAATCTGTTCAATATGCTCAAGCCCGGCACCACGCAGCGCATCCAGCAAATTAAGGAACGTATTGCCGGTCGTGGCTTCATCATCAATCAGAACCAGCGTTCGGGCATTGCTCACCCGTTGGCGCAAGCGGGCTTCTGCCGGCCAATAAATCAGGTGATCCGTGGCATGGCTGTGATTTTCCTTAAACTCACACAATAAATCCCCATCAACCGGATGACGTGTCGAAGTCAGAAACACAGGCTCATTGACTTTGTGTTTTGTTTCCTGAAACACGCCCGCCGCCAGCCCGACAGCCGTTTCTGCCATTCCAATATACAAGGCAGGGCCAGGAAGATGCGCCGGGAATCGCCCAGCCAATTGCTGATAAACCGAGCGCATGATCGATGGCTTGACCGGAATATGTCGTCCCAACACCTTGCTGACAAATAGAAATGCCCTTTTGGGATTACGGCGTTCAGCGATATCAAACAGGGTTTCCAGAGAGGCAATGCCACGGGATGCCGTCACCGTCAACGTCCCGCTGTTCAATTTTTTTTGATACGTCTGTTGGTTATGCGCTGGTTTTTCATAAACATCGGTGTCATTCAACACGGTCATGATGATGCCTTTTAAAAAAATTTCCGCCTATTTGAGGTGATTGATGAAAGCGATATCTATCTGTTCATAAATCAAATTTTGCTCTTCAGGCGGAAACAATTGTTAAATTACCGAAAGTCAATATGGTCACTTTCAGCATTTATTCTTAATTCGGTGAAATATACAGCGCAGTCTAGAGTCGGCAATAAGTACATGTCAATCATATTATGATTTTTTAGAGCAAAATTTGTTTGACTTTTCTGCATGGAAAGGAAATCATACAAAACGCGACTAGATTGTTTTCTATCATACAGTTAACTGCCAGACAGACTGTTTATGGGAATCATAATATGACAGATTCAGGCTATCTATTTGTCATATTATGATTTTTTAATGCGTGAAATTACCGTCATTCACCGACAAACAGAATAGAGGTGTCATTAATGGTTTCGTTAAGCAAAAATCAGTCAGTTTCGCTCGCCAAACAGAGCACATCACTGGCTAAAGTGGATTTTGGCCTGGGATGGGATCCTGTGACCAAAAAGAAAGGTTTTCTGGCGAGTTTATTCGGTGGTGGCAGTGATGAAATTGATCTGGATGCAAGCTGCATTCTGCTTGATAAATCCGGTAATGCCATCGATACCGTGTGGTTCGGCCAATTAAAATCCAAATGCGGTTCGATACAACACACCGGCGACAATTTGACGGGCGAAGGTGACGGGGATGATGAAATTATCCGCGTCGATTTGATCAAACTGCCCGCCAATGTCGAATACCTCGCATTTACCGTTAACAGTTTTCGTGGGCAAAGCTTTAATGACGTTGAGAATGCCTTCTGCCGCGTCGTTGACCAACGCGGCAAGGAACTGGCACGCTATCAGTTGAATGAGCAAGGCGCTCACACTGGCATTATCATCTCTTCCCTGTGCCGCAATGAGGGTCAGTGGGATTTCACGGCACATGGCGTCCCTTGTTCTGGACGAACGATTGACGCCATGTTCCCGCAGATCGTTGAGACGGTGATCAACTCATGAATTTGACACCCGGGGGCAATGCCCCCGTTTCCAACCAAGTGCTCACTGTCCGGGTTCTATCGGGTTCAGCCGTGGATGTTTCTGCCTTTCGTTTGTATGCCGATGGCAAAGTTAAGGGCGATCCAGACATGGTGTTCTACGGCCAGACGGTCAATGACGACAACACCATTCGCCTGACAGGCGGCAACATCAATACCTCATTTAGCGTCAACTTGCCTGCATTAAGTCAGGATGTCCAGAAGGTCGCATTCTCCGCAACATGCGACGGTCACCAGACAATTTCCAATCTGCATAACCTTTCCATTCGGGTCGAACTGAACAGTAGTGTCATTTTGCAGGGAGATGTTGAAGTACAAGGCCGTTCGGAAGCGGCCTTGATCCTCGGCGAACTGTATCGCCGGAATGGTGAGTGGAAATTCCGCTTCATCGCCCAAGGCTTTAATGGCGGTCTCAAACCACTGGCAGAGCATTTTGGCGTCGATATCCTTGAGGATAATGCGGCACCAGCGCCAAACCCTGTGAATTTGAGCAAGGTTTCCCTGACCAAAGAGAAACCAGCCATCAGTCTGAGCAAACGCGACAATTACGGTGAAATCCGCGTCAATCTGAACTGGAATCAGACTTCCGCCTCGTCAAAAGGCTTACTGCAAGGCATGTTTGGTTCAAACAAAGGCGTGGATCTGGATCTCGGCGCATTCGTCCGGCAGCAAGACGGGGGAAAAGACGTTATTCAGGCATTGGGGAACCGCTTTGGCGATTACCGTCATGAACCGTATGTCGAATTACAGGGCGATGATCGTACCGGTAATATGCGTGACGGTGAATGGCTTCACATCAACGGCCTTGAATGGAAAAACATCAGTGAAATTTTGATCTACGCCTTTATCTACGAAGGCGTGCCTGGCTGGAACAAAACCGACGGTGTCGTCACTCTCTTTGTTCCTGACCAGCCCCCGATTGAAACCCGTATGACAGAAGGTAACAACAGCAACGGCATGTGTGCCATTGCCCGTCTTGTGAATGAAAACGGTGCCATCAAAGTCGAGCGTATCAATCAATACTTCAGCGGGCATAAAGAGATGGACAGGGCGTTTGGCTGGGGCTTTAGCTGGACATCAGGAAGTAAGTAACTGTTATTTAAATTAATTCGTATTTACATCAGCGGAGGGACTCATGTCCTTTTTAAACAAAATCAAATCAGCGTTCAACGCGGGCCGTGATGAACTGACTAACCAAGTTGGTCGCTTCAAAAACAGAAAATTCATGGAAGGCACCGTGGCCGTATGTGCACACGTTGCCATGGCGAGTGACGGCGTCAGTACCGAAGAAAAACAGAAGATGATCGGGTTCATCAAAAATTCCCCCGAACTGAAAGTCTTCGATACCTCTGAGATCATCGAGTTCTTTAACAAATTGGTCAGCAGCTATGAATTTGACGCTGACATCGGCAAAGGTGAAGCGATGAAATTCATCATGGCCCTGAAACAGCAGCCAGAAGCGGCGCAGCTTGCTTTGCGCGTCGGGATCGCCGTCGCCAAGAGTGATGGTGACTTTGATAACGACGAAAAAAATGCGGCCCGTGAAATTTGCCTGGCCCTTGGCTTTGCGCCGGCTGATTTCGAACTGTAATCGCAGATAACCCAAGAGGCTTACTTCATGGTATCCACGCACATTGGTTTTCCGATGGAAACCGTTGCTGTATTTATTATTCTGTCGGTTGGTGCGCTCTTTATCGACCTCTTTATGCATCGTCATGATAAGCCGATCTCACTGCGCAGTGCCGCCCTTTGGTCTGTTTTTTGGATAGCAATCGCCTTTGTTTTCGCGGGCTTCCTGTACATTCATCACGGCGCGGAAACTGCGAGCCTGTTTATCACGGGCTACGCACTGGAAAAAGTCCTGTCTGTCGATAACCTGTTTGTCATCATGGCGATTTTCTCTTGGTTCGCCGTGCCAGACCGCTACCGCCATCGCGTCCTATATTGGGGGATTATCGGCGCCATTATCTTCCGTGGCATTTTCGTTGCCATCGGGACAAGCCTGTTGGCGCTTGGGCCATGGGTTGAGATCGTGTTTGCGGTTATCGTTGGCTGGACAGCCGTCATGATGCTGAAAAGCGGGGACGATGATGATGAAATTGAAGACTATTCACAGCACCTTGCCTATCGTCTGGTGAAGCGTTTCTTCCCGATTTGGCCGAAACTGCGCGGTCATGCTTTTGTCCTGAACCAGAAGGAAGTGGATGAGGAGCTGGCTAAGCCAGAAAACGCCGATGTAAAAGTGGGTCTGGTGGGTAAAGCTGCGCTTTATGCGACGCCACTGATGCTGTGTCTGGCAGTGGTTGAATTGTCTGACGTGATGTTTGCCTTTGACTCTGTTCCTGCGGTTATTGCCGTCAGCCGGGAACCCTTAATTGTGTACAGCGCCATGATGTTTGCTATCTTGGGCCTGCGTACACTCTATTTTGTGCTTGAAGCATTGAAAAAGTATCTGGTGCATTTAGAAAAGGCCGTGATCGTTTTACTGTTCTTTATTGCCGCTAAACTGGGCCTGAACGCTTCTGAGCACATATTCCACCACGGCTATTCGATTTCAGCGACAAGTAGCTTATTTGTGGTGATTGGCGTGCTGGCAGCGGGTATTCTTGCCAGCCTGCTGTTTCCGCAAAAAGAAAATGCCAGCTAAATCCGGTAAGTAAAATCTAACTAATTAACACGACGTAATAAGTGAGGAAATAACAATGGGTGTATCTCTTTCTAAAGGTGGTAACGTTTCTCTGAGCAAAGAAGCGCCAAGCATGAAAAACGTTCTGATCGGGCTCGGTTGGGATGCCCGTGCAACTGACGGACAAGACTTTGACCTTGACGCATCAGCTTTCCTGCTGACGGCAAACGGCAAAGTACGCAGTGATGCAGATTTTATTTTCTACAACAATCTGAAATCGGCTGATGGTTCCATCATGCACACTGGCGATAACCGTACCGGTGAAGGGGATGGCGATGACGAATCACTGAAAATCAAACTGGATCAAGTTCCTGCTGATGTAGAAAAAGTGGTGTTTGTCGTGACCATCCATGATGCACAGACTCGCAGCCAGAGTTTCGGTCAAGTTTCCGGTGCATTCATCCGTCTGGTTAACGATGATACACAAGTTGAAGTCGCTCGCTATGACCTGACTGAAGATGCTTCTACCGAAACCGCAATGCTGTTCGGTGAACTGTATCGCCACAATGCAGAATGGAAATTCCGCGCAGTAGGCCAAGGCTATGCTGGCGGTCTGGCTTCTGTTTGTGCTCAGTATGGTATTAATGCGGCTTAATTTAGCAAAAATGACCATAAACCCTCGCCCAAATGCGGGCGAGGGAAATAGCTTACTCTTGCCCGATCGGTTTTAACCTGGCCGTGAAGTGACGTAATATCGGAGGTTCGTAAGTAAAGGTTAATCCCTTGATATCGGCCGCACGCTGTTTTAGCGCAACAAAAGCATCAACAATATAATCCATATGGTCATTGGTATAAACACGACGTGGGATCGTCAGTCTGGTCAATTCCATCGGTGAATCTTTTTGTTTACCGGTATCAGGTTCACGCCCCAATAATAAAGAACCAATCTCCACACTTCTGATACCCGCTTCCAAATATAATTCATTGCCCAAAGCCTGAGCCGGAAATTGATCGCTGGGGATATGGGGCAGGAATAATTTTGCATCAACAAAAACCGCGTGCCCTCCGATGGGATACTGAATAGGAACGCCCGCTTTCCTGAGTTGTTCTCCCAAATAAGTGACCTGATTAATCCGGTAAGAGAGGAAACTCTCATCCATTCCCTCTTCTAACCCAATGGCCAGCGCTTCCATATCACGTCCGGCAAGCCCGCCATAGGTCACAAATCCTTCCATTGGAATACAGAGAACACGCACTTCATTAAACAACGCTTCATCATCCCGAAAACAACAAAGCCCGCCAATATTCACCATCGGATCTTTTTTCGCTGACATCGTAAGCATATCGCCATATTGATACATTTCTTTGACGATCTCTTTAATGGATTTATTTTCGTAACCTTTTTCCCTCTGTTTAATAAACCAAGCATTTTCACAAAAGCGGGCAGAATCAATGATGACGGGAATATCATATTGTTTTGCGATCTCATAAACTGATCTCATATTGGCAAGCGAAACCGGTTGCCCTCCTGTGCTATTACAGGTAATCGTCGCGATAATAGCGACCACATTGTCCTGACCCTGTTCTTGGATAACCTGCTTGAGTAATTCAATATCAAAATTACCTTTCCAGGCATAATAATTGCTTGTTTCAAAAGCCTTGCTGGTAACGACATTGATGGCTTTTGCCCCATTCAATTCCACATGTGCCGCTGTCGTATCAAAATGGAAATTAGAAATGAATACCGGATTTTCAGCGCCGCCTTTCAATTTTTTTCGGGCAATCAGAGTAGGAAATAAAATCTGTTCTGCCCCACGCCCCTGATGGGTAGGGATAGTATATTCGTAACCAATAAGCTCCTTAACTTTATCCACTAAATGATAATAGTTGCGAGACCCGGCATACGCCTCATCCCCCATCATCATACCGGCCCATTGACGATTGCTCATTGCCCCGGTACCAGAATCTGTCAATAAATCAATATAAACCATATCGGAAGGCAGCATAAAGGGATTATATCCCGCAGCGTCTAATGCCGCTTCCCGTTCAGCGCGGGTAGTCATACGAATATTTTCTACCATTTTAATTCGAAAAGGTTCTGGAATACGCTTCATTTTAATCTACCTGTTTAAAATCAAGAAAAAAGCCTGAAATAAATTTTCATAAATAGTGAGAGTTTGTAACCTTGTCCTCCGCACCGTGGGGGACAAGGTTTACTCCTATCATTTTGAAACGCTATTTAGTATTTTACCTGAAGGCAAAAAAATATTTCTTTGCCAATCTCGGAAAATTAGAAAAAAGATATTTTCACTTCAATAAACAGCAATAATTAAATAAAGAAAGAGATGAAAACATAAATATATTTTCATCATATCGATACACCGAAATTATGCAAACCCTTACACCTCAAGGTGCGAGGTGTAAGAAAGCGTTCTATTTTTACATATCTATTATGGCAACCAACAAATATCAATAATGTACTTATGCAACAACACAATATAATCACCACAATACTTTTAAAAAAATGACATATAAACTAATATTTATAGATAAATAGACATAAAAGTAACTTTATTTACAAAATAAAACGACAAATTCAAATTCTTAGCCATCTACTTGATAAAATAGGAAATCCCCTGAATATTTCTGCATTATTATTTGCACAAATTTTAAAAACACAGTTTTAATTGGATAAATATACAGTTATTTTTTGCGAGTTGCTTCGCAAAGAGCAACATTATTGATGGCATATTAGCCAATATATCGCTAGGGTGGATATTGATTCTTAACCAATGAATGCGATACAGATGAAAAACAGGTGTGAATTCGCGGTGCAGGGCGGACAAAGTCCTGATAGAGTATCGCGGTATATCCCAATAACACAAGGAATGTACAAATGAACCTTCACATTTCATTTCGCCATACTGACATTGATATCCCTGAATTAATACTGAATGGCAGTGCACTCAGCGATGCTGGATTTACCGCGAATGAATTATTTCATATCTTACAGTTTTCCAATGGTGTTATTATCTCTCTCGTCGATCCCAATGCAGACTTAGTCACTTTAATCAAAGAGGTAGAAGATAATCCCGATGAAGGCATCGACAATATTCGTGAAAATGGTGAACTTTATATTGCCGGGGATTGGCTGACAATCAGTAACTTAGTAGAACAGCCTATTAATATTGAAATGCAGCCCGGCAAGATTATTCTTAAAAGCCATTGCCGATTTCCCGCCAGCTAAGTCAATGAAATTGCCCGTAACATACGATGATTCATCAGACAGTAACGTCCCTTTCGAGGCCGCATAATCGCCGTATTCATGAGAGGCGCTTGGTCTGGCCGCAGCAGGGTGCGCACTCATTAGCGGTCACATTTGCAATCATATCATTCAAAACTATACTCCAAACTGCAAGAGTCGATTTCGGGTTTCAGTACTCTAATCAGAGGAATATACGATGAAAAACTTGAAGTTATCAGTTGCAGCATTACTGGTGTTGTTTTCAAGTGCAACGCTTGCAGCGCCGGCAGTATCAACCTCAGCCGAAACCGCGTCCAAAACGGTAACGGCCGTAAAACAAAATGTTAAGTCAGCAAAAAACAAAGTTAATTCGCCAGAAAAGAAAGTCACCAAAAAAGCAAAAAGCCCGAAAGTATCAAAGAAGAAAAACAAAAATAAATTAGCCAAAAAAACAGGCGCTAATACCGCCCTTTGTAAAGATGGTAGCTATAGCAAGAGTAAATCTCGTAAGGGAGCTTGCTCTCGTCATGGCGGCGTAGCTAAATGGCTGTGATGTTTCATTGATTTTTCATTATGTACAATTAGGGGGCTTTGGCTCCCTAATTTTTTAATCTGAATCATATTTTCTAATCGAATATACTCGTCGTATTTCATCTTGCAAACGGCAACTTGAAATTTATCGGGTATATAATCCAACAATGGAATAATAATGCAATTTACTGACGATAAGAAAATCCATAATTAGATTATTTACCTGCATTGCACAGAATGAAGGGGATAAATATTACGCACCAAGTTACATAAGAAAAAAAAACGTTATCCTTCATCATGTATTAACCTTATCTTCTAAGACTGAAATTCCGATAACAAATTAGAAATAGTCCAGAAAATCAGGTAATTAAATATGAACAATAAAATAATTTATCATCACTGCAATAAAGCAAAAACTCACACACCTACGCCATCTCCTCGGATTGATCAATTTATTATTCCATAACAATAAGTTAAGTAAAATGCAATCATTAAATTAAATCACATAACCAGATGATAAAACATAACATTATCTCACTGTTCGTCTGATGAAAGCCTAATAATCATTACATTAATTTACTATATGGCATGAAAAATATAGATATTTATCAGTAAGGTGCTAATATTCGTTACAGAAATGAAACTTATGAATGACGAATAACAGTAGCTATATATGATTTGCTCTGCTAATATTCGTTTGTTTTTTATCCAGAGTAATAAAACGAGGAGAAGCAAATGCCCTCTCTAATGATGAGGACAAGTGCGGTCTTCGCTTTCTTTATCTCATTAATTTTTACCGGTCTGAGCCATGCCTCGACCAGTACCTCGAAAATGCAGGAGTATTCTCACAATGGCATACAAGTCAGTTTGCCTGATTTGCGAAAATACCCTTCAGGTACGCCTCGGAAGAAAGCGTTTTTAAATATTATTGTCCCTGTAATTGATCAACATAATCAGAAGATTATGCAAGACCGCAAATGGCTCCTGTCACACCAAAAGCATCGTCACTGGTCTGCACAAGATAGCCATCGATTGAAAAAGATCTGCATGGATTACAAAATGACCTGCAATTCACCAAAACAGGTCAATTGGAATAAGTTATTAAGTCGGGTTGACATTATTCCTACCCATTTTGTGGCTACTCAGGCAGCGGCGGAATCGGGTTGGGGAACGTCAGAACTTGCCAAGAAAAATAATAACCTGTTTGGAATGCGTTGTAGCGCTTGCGCTAAGACGAAAGGAAAAGTCAAAGGTTATTCAGCTTATCCTACCGTTGATGCTTCCGTCATTGCCTATATGAAAAACCTGAATACGCACCGGGCTTATGAGTCGCTGCGTTCTTCACGGGCAAAGCAGAGGACAACCCAGGAGCCACTGAATACCAGCCAGCTTATTGATAATCTCAATGGTTATTCGGAACTGGGCGCTGACTATAATCGCTATTTGCATCGTGTCTTTAATGGCAATCGGGAATTGATTTCACAGGTTCAGGAATTGGCGATCCAATAACATTCCCTCAATAATCCACTTTGTATTAATAACAAGGTGGATTCTTTTTTTTTTCTAATCTCCCTCTCGATTATCCACTGTAAACACAGACAAATTCCATACTATAATGCACCCCAGAATTACATTCTTTCTCCCAACGATAAATGGTTAGCCAGAGCCTAATATGAATTTCTTCTCTTTTGAGTTTCTTGGATCGTTTGTTATTCTGCTGGTTGTCTATTGGCTTTTACAAAAAGCACCCAGGCTACAGAATGGCGTGTTAGTTTTAGTGAGTTATTTATTTGTATTCTCTTTTGCCGCAAATTTCGCCTATATTTTATTCGCCTATACCCTGTTTATTTACTTTTTGGCGAATATTCTCAGCCGTTATTTATCCAACAAGGTCATCTTCACGCTGCTGACATTCGGTATCCTCGGCTGTTTCACGGCTTTCAAATATTATTCTTTCTTCCAAGAGGCCATTCAGCAAACATTTGCCAATGTGGGAATTAACGTGGAACTGCCGCTACTTGAATGGCTAATGCCGCTGGGGTTGTCATTCTATGCGTTCCACTCGGTCAGTTATGTCGTATCGGTGTGCAAGAAAGAGATACCCGCCGCGCCGCTGCCTGATGTCATGTTATATCTTTGCTTTTTTCCCAGCATCGTCGCCGGCCCAATTAATCGAGCCAAAGATTTGCTGCCACAAATTCAGGCATCCAGAATAATATTGGAGCCGTTAAAAGCACTGTTATTGATTGCACTTGCCATCACAAAACTCATTTTGCTCAGTGCTACGCTCTCTGAATATTGGGTGAATCCCGTCTTTGACGATCCAACCGGCCATCATGCAGGGCAAATCCTTGTGGCAATTTATGCTTATGCCTGGAATATCTACTTTAATTTTTCCGGCTATACCGACCTTGTTACAGGCATCGCCCTGCTATTAGGTTTCAAAGTGCCACGCAATTTCGATGCCCCTTATCTGGCTGAAAACTTACAGGTCTTTTGGCGACGCTGGCATATCAGCCTGTCAACATTTATCCGTGATTATGTCTATATTCCATTGGGTGGTAACCAAAAAGGCACATTGCGCAAAAATCTGAATCTGTTCATCGCCATGGTCATTTCTGGTCTATGGCACGGTGCCGGGCTGAGTTTTATTATCTGGGGTGCCATTCATGGATTAGGGTTAATTTTGCAAAATATTAAAAATGCCCTGTTTCCTATGGCGAAGAGCCACAATAAACCACCAACCAAGCACCCTATTTCATTATTTTTATCCCGTGTGGCGACATTTCATTTTGTCTGCTTTGCATGGGTCTTTTTCCGTAGCCCGACATTGAATGATGCTCTGGCAGTATTAAATCAACTGTTCTCTGGCGAAATATTCGCATCCCTGTTATCCAGTGCTTCTCTATTAATCGGTTTCTGGGGATTCTTTATTCTCTATCCCTGGTTGGTGAATCTCAGAAACCAAATTGAAAAAAATCATGGGCTGATTTCCTGGATTTATTACCCCATTCCCTTAGCCCTGATCCTTACTTTGGTCTTTATTTTGTCACCTTCAGGAATGCCAGGATTTATTTATGCCAACTTCTGAATTTACCTTTAATTTTAAAAAAGCCGGACAAGTGGTTTGTATCGTGGCCTTGACCAGTTTGCTGCTAATCTGGCTGAATCAGGGTTCGTTGGATAACTTCTGGCAGCAGAAATATCACCGCAATAGCCCTTGGACATCTCTCAAGGGAAAACCATTGTGGGATTTGGGGAATAATGTACAACAAGGTGTGATTGCTGCCAGTGAAACTTTTATGGCATACGCAAAAGGCAAATATCAGGATCACCCATCATCAGACATCAATATCGATAATCGTCGGGCACTGTTTCCCTCTGATTTTCAGGTTAGCCTGCGCTTTCTGGAAGGATACGTGCATCCCATCGAAAATCTCTCTTTTACCTTTCCTGAATTACTGAATAAAGATATTAAGCTCGTTCAGTCTTCTTTACTGCCAAATAAATCAGGGCAAAATCCGGGTGTTGAAATTATTCAGAAAACCCACGTCAATCTGGATATAAAAGATAAGGTATTATTTGCCGGTGATTCGATGATGCAGGGCGTCGCCCCACATTTAAAACGGCGGCTGTTTCAGGAGTATGGCATTTCCAGCATTAATTTAAGTAAGCAAAGCACAGGGTTGTCTTATCCGGGTTTCTTTAATTGGCCGCAAACTATCAGCGATGCCTTGAAGACCCAACCTGATATTAAGCTGGTCGTGATATTTTTAGGCCCGAATGATCCGTGGGATATGCCCTCCGGACACAAAGGCCCTTATTTGAAATTCGCCAGTGAAAATTGGGAAGCTCTTTATCGCCAACGGATTGACACCATCTTAAATGACGCTCGCCAACATCAGGTTGATGTTATTTGGGTTGGCCCGCCGAACATGCGTAAGGAAAAACTCTCCGGCAGTATGGCTTACCTCAATAAACTGTATCAGTCTGAGGTTGAAAAAAAGGGTGAGATCTATGTTGCGGTTAATGATATGTTCAAATATCAGTCAGATAATTATTCAGATTATATTGGCGATGGCAGTAGCACGATTAAACTCCGCAGCGGAGACGGTATTCATTTCAGCTTGAAAGGGCAACAAACCATCGCGGATTATCTCTTTTCATTGATCACATTTATTCAGGAGCCAGTTAAAGAAAATGCAACCATTTAGCCTGTTCCGTGGATTTTATCGAATAATCGCTGCCGGTCTGGCAATTACGCTTTTAGTCAGCCTGTCATCGTGTCAGGGAGAAAAATCCAAGCCGTTATCGGAGCACCAAACCGCTCAGGTACACCATCAGCAACAATTGACAAATTTTGATGATCCCAATTTCGCGCTATTGGCGGATAAATTGCGTCACAGCGATACCCGCCAGCTCCATTTTGTCCAGTTGGGTGATTCGCACACGGCTGCCGATTTCTTTACCGGTACATTGCGCAATTTGTTACAGAACCATTATGGCGATGCAGGGCCTGGTTTTATTTCCCCCATGAGCATTCCCGGCCAGCGTAATGCCTTAGTGCAGTTTGCCGGGGATAAAACCGGCTGGTGGCTTTCCAGCAGCCGCAAAGATAATCGGGCAGATTATCCACTGGGTGGATTTATTGCTATTCCGGAAAAAGCCGGCAGTTCGTTACAACTTAATTCCTCCTCAGCTCTTGGCAAGTACTGGCTGAGTGCGCTCTATCAATCCCATGAAGCGACTCAAATCAATACATCATTTGCCACCATGGGGTTACCGGCAACACAAAGTGAATGGCATTTCTCACCAGAGCAGAGTGTCCGTTTCCCAATCCATCTTTATCCACAAGATACGCAATTGAAAATCGGCGGTTGGCTGATAAAACGGCAAAATCCGGGGCTGATGTTATCCGCATTGGGCATCAATGGTGCCACCATTAATATGCTGGATAAGTGGCAACCGCAATGGATTGAAACACTGGTTCAGATGAAACCGGATATGGTGATCCTCGCCTATGGCACCAATGAAGCCTTTAACGATTCGCTGGATTTAACCACTTATCAACACGATCTGGCAGCCAAAGTGCAAGAGATCCGCAAGGCGATACCGCAAGCGGTCATCCTGCTGATTGGGCCGAATGATTCGCTGAAAAATAAAACTGCGGCAAGCTGTGGAGCACAGCAACCCGCCCTGCTTGATAACGTGATTCAGGTTCAACAAGCCGTTGCCAAAAAACAGCGCACCCTGTTCTGGAACTGGCGGCAATATATGGGGGGGCCATGTTCAGTCAGAGGATGGGAACAGCAAAACCTCGCACGTCCTGACTACGTTCACCTCTCTGCTGCCGGCTATGAACGCAGTGCCGAAGCGCTTTATCAGCAGCTTATGGAGTTGTTAACGCACTATAGTGAATAAAATTACAACAAGGGATCGGTATGTCTTATCAAATTCTGACAACAATCGCGGCCAGTACCACCGATTTGAAACGCAATCCAATAGGAACGGTTACGGGTGGCGAAAACGGTGCCGTTGCCATCTTAGACCACAATGAACTTACAGAAGATGTCGAATTAAATCGCATTGCAGATGAACGCATGAAAGCCCCTGAATTTGTGAGCGTTAATCTCGATGACTTATAGTCTGAAATTACGCTCTTCTGGCTATCGCTTAGTCTATGAAGTTAATGAAAATCCAAAAAAGAAGCATGTTGGGAATGCTACATGCTTCTTTTATATTTTAAGGCTTCACAACAGGGCGAAATAGATCATGCCAACAATCGCGCCGGTTGTGCCAAGAATGGTTTCCATAATCGTCCAGGTTTTCAGGGTCTGTGCTTCTGTCGCACCGGTAAACTTACCAAACAGCCAGAAACCAGAATCATTCACATGGCTAAGCACCAAAGAACCGCCGGCAATACACACTGACAACGCGGCCATTTGCGCACCGGAATAGCCCAGTTCGCTAATCACTGGCAAAACCAACCCGACCGTGGTCAAACACGCGACAGTGGCCGATCCCTGAATCACACGCACGGCTCCCGACAAAATAAAACAGGCCAGTGCAATGGGCAGACCAGCCCCGATCAACGTGTTCCCCAATGCCGGCCCAACCCCCGAATCCACCAGCACTTGTTTGAAGACGCCACCTGCCCCGGTGACCAGCAAGATAATCCCCGCAGGTTGGATCGCCTCGGAGCAAATATCCATGACTTTCTCTTTGCTCATGCCACGACGGATCGCCAAACCGTAAATCGCCACCAGACACGCAATCAAAATTGCAGTAAAAGGATGGCCGATAAACTCCAGCCATTGGTATAGCGTGGACTGTTGATCAACAAAACGCGCACCAATGGTTTTCAGCCCCACCAACACCAATGGAAACAGGACTAATGCCAAACTCAAACCCAAAGAGGGCATCTGACTTTTGCCAATACTGGGGGTGCTCAGATCCTTGGGTAAATCCAGCGTCACATGTTTACTGATAAGGTTACCGTACATCGGGCCAGCCAATAACATGCCCGGAACGGCGGCACTCAGGCCAATCAGGATCATCCAGCCAAAATCAGCGTCCATCTGGGAAGCCAGCATCATCGGGGCAGGCCCCGGAACCAAAAATGCAGCGGCGGCTGCCACACCGGCAAACAGTGGGATCGCCAGTTTCACAACATTACCACGGGTGCGGCGCGCAACCGCGAATACCACACCAATCAACAACACCACGGCCACATCAAAAAACAGTGGTAGTGCACAGATAAGACCGGCAATACCTAATGCGTAGTTCGCCCGCTTTTCCCCAAAGCAATCCAATAACTTCACGGCAATCTGGTCTAACGCCCCGGTTTCATGCAGGATCTTGCCAAACATCGCCCCAAGGGCCACCACAACGGCAAGAAAGCCCAACGTCCCTGCCATCCCGTTTTGTATGGTTTGCGTGATTTTCTCCAGTGGCATGCCCGAAAAAATCCCGGCGCCCATGGAAACCAGCATCAGGGCAACGAACGCATGCATTCGGGCTTTCATCACCAGAAACAATAACAGGAGAACAGAGCCGACGGCTGTCAGAACCAGAGTTACAGTACTCATGAATGCCCCTCGCTAATACAGTCAATGGATTGGATACGCTTAATCGTGTTAATGGCATTTTTGATGACATCATCAAGATCAGGTTGGATATCAATGTGATGCACATCCGTTTCATCACTGGCCGGCTCTTCCAGTGTTTCAAATTGCGAGATCAGCATTTGCGGTTTGAAGAAGTGTCCTTTGCGCGCTTTCAGGCGACTTTCAATTAAGTCGAAATCGCCTTTCATATAGAGGAATGACAGGTTTTTATTGCCATCACGCAACATATCCCGATAACTTTTTTTCAAAGCAGAGCACACGAGCAGAGAGACATCGTTGGTGCGCTGCATAGCAAAAATAGCGTCATTAAGTGCTTTTAGCCACGGCTGACGATCATCATCATTCAAGGCGTGGCCCTGTGCCATTTTGGTAATATTGGTGCGAGGATGCAGGAAATCCCCATCCAGAAACGCGGCGCCTAATTCACGGGCAACGCCGTTGGCAACTGCGGATTTACCGCTGCCGGATACCCCCATCAATACAAAAACATGGTTTGGTTGTTGGGTATCACTCATATCAAACTCCTTTATACGGATCTTGCTGATTACTTATCCATTTGATTTATCGGAAAAATTTTCCAAATGAGATAGTGATTACAAAATGTTACCGGTAACTTATTACCGGTAACATTACCAGCAGTACAGGATGGTGAGCAATCAATCAGGATCGTCAAAAAAGGAAAATGTGAGGTTTATCGCAATTGAAGATAGGAAAGCCGCATTTTGAGCTACAAAAATTAAACACTTTTATCTGGTAAACGCGTTTTCACCCGCTAAACACTTTCGCCCAATGAAAGGGTAAATCCAACATCGATCAGAGTTTGTTCCAGCGTCTCCCCCTTCAAACGAGCCAGCAGGGATTCCGCAGCCTTGCGTCCCATCAAATCACGAGGCGTCAGCACACTGGCAAGTTTGGGTGTCATGACCTGACCGATATCATGACCATGAAAGCCAGCTACCGCGATTTCTTCCGGTACTTTGATCCCTTGTCGCTGGCACTCAAAAATCGCCCCGATGGCAATATCGTCATTCGTACAAAACAGACCATCAATTTCGGGATATTTCTGGCAGGATGCCTGTAAAAGCTGCGCTCCCAATGAATAAGAGGAACTGGCAGGCGTCATCATTTTTCTCGCTTGCAATCCGGCACTGTGCATTGCCATTTCAAACCCTTGCGAACGGATCAGCGTCCGCTCATCCTGCCGCGCACCAAGGTAAATGATGTTCTTGCAGCCACGTTCGATCATCGCCAGCGTCATCTGCCGAGCCGCTTCAAAATTATCGACCCCGACAGCAATATCAAGGCAAGGCGATACACTGTCCATCAATTCGACAACGGGAATGCCGACTGTCTGCAATATTTTCAACGTCTTGGGTGTGTGCGTGCGCTCCGCCAGAATCAAGCCATCAATATTGTAAGAAAGCAGGGAAAGCAAACGTTCTTCTTCTTTCTGGGCAGAATAACCATAGTGGGCGAGCATGGTCTGATAACCATTGCGATCAGTGACATGCTCAATGCCACGGATAACTTCGGCAAAGACCTGATTGGTCAATGAAGGAAGCAAAACACCGATTGCACGACTGGTGGAATTGGAAAGAATATCCGGCACGCGGTTGGGGATATAACCCAGTTGCTCCACCGCTTCCGCTATTCGTTTTCCCAATACCTCAGAAACCTGCTCGGGATGACGTAAAAAACGGCTGACCGTCATTTTTGTGACCCCTACGAGGTCTGCAACATCTTGTAAAGCTGGTCGTTTTTTCTTCATTTTTAATGTAATGCAATCAGTTATTGATAGGTACAAATGAATAACTTGCGGTTTTAACACATATACATCATTACAACACGTTTTTTCGTGAAAAATGCCAATCTACTCGCATCTTATTTATCAGCAATATCTAAAACTGTGATAATTTACACGCACCTATCTCGTTCATGGGCTTGAGTCCGGTCGGTTTATCCCCGTACTCACGGGGAACACATTTCATCTCTAAATTCCTCTACGGCATTCCTCGGTTTATCCCCGTACTCACGGGGAACACATAAAGACAGTTTGGAATAACAATCCCAACCCCGGTTTATCCCCGTACTCACGGGGAACACTTCCTGCTATCCATACGTTCATAAGGGAGAGCCGGTTTATCCCCGTACTCACGGGGAACACACCAGTTTCGCCACCGTTATCACCCGTCTTACCGGTTTATCCCCGTACTCACGGGGAACACAGGCCGGAAATGCCATACGTGGCGTGGGAGTACGGTTTATCCCCGTACTCACGGGGAACACCCAATAGGCATAATGCCCATTGGCGGGTTCAACGGTTTATCCCCGTACTCACGGGGAACACCTGCGCCTGACGCTCGACGTCTTCAATTTCGACGGTTTATCCCCGTACTCACGGGGAACACATGGTTACCGTTTTTCCGGATCCAAAAGGTCCCGGTTTATCCCCGTACTCACGGGGAACACTCCGAGGAGACGTACATAATCTTGTTCAGCGTCGGTTTATCCCCGTACTCACGGGGAACACTTACTGACTATATACGGCCGCCCCCCATGCGTCGGTTTATCCCCGTACTCACGGGGAACACAATATAACTTTGTAGACGATCACGGTCATCCACGGTTTATCCCCGTACTCACGGGGAACACAATATAACTTTGTAGACGATCACGGTCATCCACGGTTTATCCCCGTACTCACGGGGAACACTTTTTCCTCTTCATCCTGCTCAGCGGCTTTCGCGGTTTATCCCCGTACTCACGGGGAACACACACTCATCAGTACCTCACCCTGAATGGGCGCCGGTTTATCCCCGTACTCACGGGGAACACACCAGTCCCCATCTCCATAAATAACCCACCAACGGTTTATCCCCGTACTCACGGGGAACACCCCACCTGCGAGTGATTGCTCGTTGCTCAGGGCGGTTTATCCCCGTACTCACGGGGAACACCATTATTAAAATTTAATTGAGGTGATACATGGCGGTTTATCCCCGTACTCACGGGGAACACTGCAGCACAAACGACATTAATTGTTCCTATTCCGGTTTATCCCCGTACTCACGGGGAACACATCAAGAGCCGGCAATCCCCATTCGGCATTTTCGGTTTATCCCCGTACTCACGGGGAACACACACTCATCAGTACCTCACCCTGAATGGGCGCCGGTTTATCCCCGTACTCACGGGGAACACTTAAGACGTAGGTATCTAAGCTGCCAATCAGCCGGTTTATCCCCGTACTCACGGGGAACACAAATCGTTTAGATTTGTCGCTGGTAATGCCTCCGGTTTATCCCCGTACTCACGGGGAACACCGTTGCTGGGCTGTGGTTTTAGTTGCTGTTGGCGGTTTATCCCCGTACTCACGGGGAACACACCTTTTCAATATCGTTATTTGCCACCAGATTCGGTTTATCCCCGTACTCACGGGGAACACTTCCCGCTAAACCGAGGTTTTCTACAAATGCCCGGTTTATCCCCGTACTCACGGGGAACACCCCCATTTAATCAGCGCGTCATTCAGGCTGACCGGTTTATCCCCGTACTCACGGGGAACACCTAATTTAATGGATAACGCATCGCGGTCGCCACGGTTTATCCCCGTACTCACGGGGAACATTTTATTAATTATAAAACAACAAAAACAATCCTCGGTTTATCCCCGTACTCACGGGGAACACTACAACCACAGGTTGAAATTTCCCCACAGTCCCGGTTTATCCCCGTACTCACGGGGAACACTTCGTCTCAATTGGGTAAAAATCCTCCGGCCCCGGTTTATCCCCGTACTCACGGGGAACACTCTTATATAAAGCCGGGCATAGTGTTGCCAATCGGTTTATCCCCGTACTCACGGGGAACACCGCCAACAAATTATCTCCTTTTGGCTCAGTATCGGTTTATCCCCGTACTCACGGGGAACACGCGTGCCTGATAACTATGATCCCGACAGCCGAACGGTTTATCCCCGTACTCACGGGGAACACATAGTTGAGCAATAGACTCTATATCCGTAAATCGGTTTATCCCCGTACTCACGGGGAACACCTACAGGTTGGTACACCTTTAATAATCAACCACGGTTTATCCCCGTACTCACGGGGAACACTTACCGAGGAGGTGGAATAACCGACCCGGGCACGGTTTATCCCCGTACTCACGGGGAACACGGCTGAGGCATTCCAACAATCGGTGGAGGGCGCGGTTTATCCCCGTACTCACGGGGAACACACGACGGAACAGAACGAGTTTGCGAACAAGTTCGGTTTATCCCCGTACTCACGGGGAACACCCAGTTGGTTTGTATGACCACAGATTGAAACCCGGTTTATCCCCGTACTCACGGGGAACACACTGATATTGATTCGAAAATTGTTGATGATTTCGGTTTATCCCCGTACTCACGGGGAACACATTCCATCTATTCTGAATAGACGTTCGTTCCGCGGTTTATCCCCGTACTCACGGGGAACACTGGAGAGTCACAGGCAAACCGAGGCCCAATCGCGGTTTATCCCCGTACTCACGGGGAACACCCCACCAGAACGCACGTTTTTTTTGCATTTTTCGGTTTATCCCCGTACTCACGGGGAACACAAATTTATTAGCGACAACCCGTTGTGATAACCCGGTTTATCCCCGTACTCACGGGGAACACGTATAAGTTGGCAATACCTAAACGCTGAGTTGCGGTTTATCCCCGTACTCACGGGGAACACTCGATAGCTTCTTGCATGATTTGCATTTGAGTCGGTTTATCCCCGTACTCACGGGGAACACCCGACGCAGAAGGTCGTTTCAACTTGAACGCACGGTTTATCCCCGTACTCACGGGGAACACTGTCCAGTTAACTGACCTGTGGAGTTACTGGCCGGTTTATCCCCGTACTCACGGGGAACACGCTCAGTTCACCAATGAACGTGGTCGAATTCCCCGGTTTATCCCCGTACTCACGGGGAACACTCCAATTTTATCCAGCTGTTTTATAACCCCTTTTTAGGGCGAAAAAATTCTACCATCTTTTCCGCCTATAAATCAGGCAAATTTTTCCTTTTATTTTTCTCGAATTCCCCATTTGTAATGCAGGTCGCATTTTATCCCTATCTATCAGACCAACAGAATGTTGCAGTCGGAAAAGAAGAGTGTAGTGAGAAAAGAAATACGGGCAGAGTCAGTGAACCGCCAATGACCTTACAATCTGTTTCCGTTTCAGGTGTTCCCCGTAAGCACGGGGATAAACCGTCATTATTGCAGTTCTGACAGATAAAAATGTTGTATTCCCCGTAGGCACGGGGATAAACTGCATTACCGCCGGAAATAAAACAGGAAGCCGTCGTATTCCCCGTAAGCACGGGGATAAACTGGATAGGCCATTTTGGCCTATCATTACATAGAAATATAGAAATGTTCCCCGTGAGTACGGGGATAAACCGTTGTTATTCTCACCTTGATTCGTTATCAATTTATGTTCCCCGTAGATACGGGGATAAATAATGACTTGAATATCAATTTATACACTATAGAGATTTGAGTAATTAATAATTTTTTAGAATCTTTTTTAATATTAAGTTGTTATTCTTTTTTTGAAGTTGTTTTTGTCTCCTTTTTATTGTTGTTTGACTTCCATCAAACATCTGCTAATTTTTACAATAACCGAATAGAAAACTGTCATAAGAGGAAAAACATGCAACCCTACACACCTAAACAGAAACGTATCCTCCAAGAAAAAATGCTACCACCTTATAACACCAGAATTTATTTCCTGGCCGAAATCACAGGCATATCCCCAACCACCCTGTAT
>NZ_JAQRFK010000043.1 GCF_028598745.1 Xenorhabdus sp. IM139775 | reverse complement strand
AAGCATAGTAAATGTATTGTTAACTAAATGGTGTTGTTTAGTAAGGAGGGGAAGAGTAGGGTAATCCGCTCATTGATGAGGAATGCAACTGAAATAATTCTCAAAAAAGTGTCCATTATCTCATTAACAGATAAGCATTTTGTCTAGAATAAAGCAACTTTGGTGTTCCATCATCAGGTCATTAAGTGGATAATCTGGCTGTTAACAGATTGTTTTTAATACGTAGTGATTACAGTACTTATATTTAAGGAGTATCAGGATGAAAGTTGCAGTTCTCGGTGCAGCCGGTGGTATTGGTCAGGCACTTGCCCTTCTACTCAAGACCCAGCTTCCTTCAGGTTCAGAACTTTCCTTGTATGACATTGCTCCGGTGACCCCAGGCGTGGCAGCCGATCTGAGCCATATCCCAACGGAAGTCAAAGTCACTGGTTTTGCTGGCGAAGATGCAACCCCTGCACTGGTTGGTGCAGATGTCGTATTGATTTCTGCGGGTGTGGCGCGTAAACCTGGTATGGATCGTTCAGATTTGTTCAACATCAATGCAGGCATCGTGCGTAATCTGGTTCAGCAGATTGCCAAAACTTGTCCAAAAGCATTAATTGGCATTATTACTAACCCAGTCAATACCACGGTGGCGATTGCCGCTGAGGTACTGAAAAAAGAAGGGGTGTATGATAAAAACCGCCTGTTTGGTGTTACCACTCTGGATGTCATTCGTTCCAACACCTTTGTAGCCGGATTGAAAGGCAAGAAGGCAGAAGAAATAGACGTTCCGGTGATTGGCGGACACTCCGGTGTCACTATCCTGCCTCTGTTGTCCCAAATTTCAGGTGTTAGCTTCACTGATGAAGAAGTGGAAGCATTAACCAAGCGTATCCAAAATGCAGGTACTGAGGTTGTTGAAGCGAAAGCGGGTGGCGGCTCTGCAACGCTGTCTATGGGGCAGGCAGCGGCACGTTTGGGCTTGTCTCTGATCCGTGGCTTGCAAGGCGAAAGCAATATTGTTGAGTGCAGCTATGTTGAAGGTGATGGCAAATACGCTCGTTTCTTTGCGCAGCCTGTTCGCTTAGGTAAAAATGGTATCGAAGAACATTTAGATATTGGCAAATTGAGTGATTTCGAACAAAAGGCATTGGATAACATGCTGGATGTTCTGAAAAAAGACATTGAATTGGGCGAGAAGTTTATTAACAACTAATTCATTTATTAATTATTTATTAATATACGAATTAAGTTAAATATATTAGATAACTGAAACCGCTAGTTAGAAATAACTAGCGGTTTTTCTTTCAATAATTATATTGATAGCTAATTATTCTTTTTCTCTCTAACTTTCCTTTCTAATAGTTCTCCTGTGTGGGGATCGAAATAACGACTTGGCCATATTTCAGACGGATGCAGTTCTAAGTAATTCGCTATTATCCATTCTCCCTTGGGCCATGGGCGAGAAAGTGTATTCGCCAAAGTTGATGAACTCAGCCCTGCTTTACGGGAAACGGCGGCTAACGTCGTTCCACGTTTACGTAAAGCAGCAATAATATCAGCAGGATGCCAATCCGATTTCATAGAAATCATTTTTTTAATCCTTTTCTATTAAATTTGAAGCCACATTAGTGGTATAACTAAAGCGTTAATGTGAAATTAATAACGAACACGAACCTGTTATTAAGAAAATAAAATAACATTATTTTTCCTAAAAATATTTCTAATTTTTTCTTAATAACTTCTTTTTTGAACTTGGTTACAAAAATAGAGAAACATTATGAAAAAAGAGTGGTATACGGCAATGGAGCTGACCGGTGTAGGTGAGTTACCTAGATCACCACAAGGAGTTAATGCCAGAGCAAAACGTGAAGAGTGGTTGAGGCAAAAACGTTCGGGTGTTCAAGGAAGGGCCATTGAATACCATTACTCTTGTTTTCCTAAAACAACTTTGACGGCTTTGGAACTGAATGAAACATCAGCGGAATATCAGGTTCAGAAACAAGATCCTCTATCCATTTGGGTAAGTGCATTTAATTTACTCACCGAGGAAGAAAAGGAGGTAATTACAGAAGTGATATTACGAGATGGCATAAGAAGTTTTTTAGAAAAAATCACAGCTACTTGAGACAGCTTTTGAAAAGCCAGATGTTTAAAATTTGGCTTTCTCTTCACTGCTCCAGTATCAAGCGAGGAGAAAGAGATGAAAAAAGAATGGTATTCTGCAAAAGAGCTCATCGGCCTCGCAGGGCTGCCATCGTCTCCCCAAGGAGTCAACCTGATGGCAAGGCGCGAGGGCTGGGAACAACGCCGTAAGCGTGGAGTACAGGGAAAGGCGCTCGAATATAATGTCAACAGTTTGCCCGAAGAAGTACTGAATCTACTGACTGTGAGTGAAAGCTCCGTTGAATACTATCGGAATAAGCGACAAGATCCCTTTATGATCTGGGTGGAGGCTTATTACCAGTTGAGCAAATCCGAAAGGGAACGCATGGTTAAGTTCATTTTGAGAAAAGGGCTAGCCAGCCTTGTCCAATATGTCGGTATTCAAGAGATTGATAATAAAGACAGTGCCCCAGATTGAATTATCTGGGGCACTGATTGATTTAATTCAGGAAAGTCGCTGTACGGCGATATGAGCCAATCCCTCAAGGGCCGCCTTGTATGGAGAATCTTCCAGTACTTGCAATGCTGAAATTGCCTTATCAGCTTCTTCTTCTGCCCGTTGGCGGGTGTATTTAAGTGAACCACACTGTTTCATTGTTGCCAGTACAGTATCCAACAAATGGCGGCCATTACCCTGTTCAATGGCACTGCGGATCAGGGCCGATTGTTCCGGCGTCCCGTGATTCATGGCGTGCAAAAGGGGTAATGTTGGTTTGCCTTCGTTCAGGTCATCCCCCGTATTCTTACCGAGTGTGCTGTTATCTGAGTCGTAATCCAACAGATCATCAATTAACTGAAATGCGGTTCCCAGATAACGGCCATAATCACGTAATGCTGCTTCTTGCTCAGGCGTGGCGCTAGCGAGAATAGCGGCTGAGTGGGCAGCGACCTCAAACAGGCGGGCGGTTTTGCTGTAAATGACCTGCATATAGTCATCTTCTGAAATATCAGGATCATTGCAGTTCATCAACTGCATGACTTCACCTTCAGCGATGACATTGGTGGCGTCAGACATCAATTTTAATACGCGCATGGAATCAAGATCAGTCATCATTTGAAATGAGCGCGTGTAGATAAAATCGCCGACAAGGACACTGGCCGCGTTGCCATAAGTGGCGTTGGCTGTCGCTTTTCCTCGGCGCATGTCAGATTCATCAACGACATCATCATGCAGCAAGGTTGCCGTATGAATAAACTCAATCAAAGCAGCAACTTTTATGTGTTTTTCGTCTTTGCAATGAAGGGCTTTACCTGCCAGTACGGCAATCATTGGGCGAATGCGCTTACCACCACCGCTGATAATGTAGTAACCCAGTTGGTTGATCAGCGCAACGTCAGAATTTAATTGGTTAAGAATGGTTTCATTAACCGCTGCCATATCATCAGCGGTAAGTTTAATTATCGATTCTAAATTCATGTTTTGGCTTTGGACTCTGATTCAGAGCTGTGCTCATTAATTAGCATATCAATAGATATCAAGATATAGCGATTGTACTTGAAAAACCGTTCAAATAAATGACAATTGAAAAACTCTGTTTTTTTCTCATCTGTTCTAATTCTGCTCTTGTCTTCTAGGCGGTTTTTGCGTAGAATTCGCGCCCTATTGTGAATATTTTATAGCGCGCTCTGGAAAGCATTTTTAGGGGATGCGCGGAAAGCGGAGTTTATATGTACGCAGTTTTCCAAAGTGGTGGTAAACAACACCGAGTAAGCGAAGGACAAACAATTCGCTTGGAAAAGCTGGACATCGCAACAGGTGAAACTGTTGAGTTTGACCAGGTACTGATGGTCGCTAATGGCGAAGACATCAAAATCGGCGCTCCAGTAGTTGAAGGCGTTAAAGTTAAAGCTGAAGTTGTTGCTCACGGTCGTGGCGAGAAAATTAAAATCGTTAAGTTTCGTCGTCGTAAACACAGCCGTAAACAGCAGGGCCACCGTCAGTGGTTCACCGATGTTAAAATCACTGGCATCGCTTAAGATTTTAGGAGAGCAGATTAATGGCACACAAAAAGGCTGGCGGCTCGACTCGTAACGGTCGCGATTCTGAAAGCAAACGTCTGGGTGTAAAACGTTTTGGTGGTGAGTCTGTTTTGGCAGGTAGCATCATCGTTCGTCAACGTGGTACTAAGTTCCACGCAGGCAGCAACGTAGGTTGTGGCCGTGACCACACCCTGTTCGCATTAGCTGACGGGAAAGTTAAGTTCGAAGTTAAAGGTCCAAAAAACCGTAAATTTATCAGCATCGAAGCTGAATAAGTTTTTTGACTCTTAATCGAATAGAAGCCCTGCAATGTGTGTTGCGGGGCTTTTTATATTCTGGATTACGCCATCTCTGGGTACTAGCTGCCATCCAGTTTTACAGTGGCTATCCTACGGAGAAAAGTGATGAAATTTGTAGATGAAGCCAGGATTCTGGTTGTCGCGGGAGATGGTGGCAATGGTTGCGTCAGCTTCCGTCGTGAGAAATATATTCCAAAAGGTGGGCCGGACGGCGGCGATGGTGGTGATGGTGGTGATGTCTTCCTGCTGGCAGATGAAAACCTCAATACACTGATTGATTACCGTTTTGAAAAATCCTTCCGCGCTGAACGTGGTCAAAATGGACAAAGCCGCGATTGTACCGGTAAACGTGGTCAGGACATTACCATTAAGGTTCCGGTCGGAACTCGTGTGTGTGATGTTGCCACGGGAGAAGTGATTGGGGATATGCTGCACCATGAACAGCGTTTTATGGTGGCAAAAGGGGGCTTCCACGGCCTTGGCAATACCCGTTTTAAATCTTCGGTGAATCGCGCCCCTCGTCAAAGAACGATGGGAACCCCCGGAGAAAGCCGTGAGCTGATGCTGGAACTGATGCTGCTGGCTGATGTGGGAATGCTGGGTATGCCAAATGCCGGTAAATCCACCTTTATCCGCGCGGTATCGGCAGCAAAACCTAAAGTGGCTGATTATCCCTTTACAACCTTGGTGCCAAGCCTTGGCGTTGTGCGCATGGATAATGAGCAAAGCTTTGTCGTCGCAGATATCCCTGGTTTGATTGAAGGTGCATCAGAAGGCACTGGATTGGGTATTCGTTTCTTGAAGCATTTGGAACGTTGCCGCGTATTGCTGCATTTGATTGATCTCTGCCCAATTGATGAATCTGAGCCGGTTGAAAACGCCCGTATCATCATCAAAGAGCTGCACAAGTACAGTGAAAAGCTGGCAGAAAAACCGCGCTGGTTGGTATTTAACAAAGTCGATCTCACGGAGCCGGAAGAAGCGAAACAGCGGGCAAAAGCCATTGCTGATGAGCTGGGTTGGGAAGGCAATTATTACATGATCTCAGCGGTGAACCGTCAGGGCGTGAAAGAGCTTTGTTGGGACATTATGGAATTCATGAAGACGCAGCCCCGTGGTATGGAAACGTCGGAAGAATCTCAGCCTGAAAAAGTTGAATTCATGTGGGATGACTACCATAAAGAACAGTTACAGCAAGCATCTGATGAAGATTGGGATGATGACTGGGACGAAGAAGATGACGAAGGCATAGAGTTTATCTATAAGCACTAATCTTCAATAGACATCCGAATATAACAAAAGGGCGCTGTACTGAGCGCCTTTTTCCTTTTTTGAGCAAGTTTTTCTTAATAACCGAACCCGTTTAGTGGCTTTGATATAACGACTGATATAAATTGTGTTCAAAGCGCGATAACGGAACACGGCGGGTTCGCTGATCTTGCGGTGGAACAGCGTAGGCAGAGACAAACTGGACAAATGCAATTTGTTGCCCACTGGCGGCAGTCATAAACCCTGCCAGATTATAAACGCCTTGTAATGATCCTGTTTTGGCAAAGACTTTACCATCAAGCCCCGCTTCATGCAGGCCGGGACGATAAGCCAACGTTCCATCATATCCCGCTTTGGGTAACATCGGGATGAAGTCCAGTTCATCATTATGCTGGGCAATAAATTGTAATATCTCCATCATGGTCGCGGGCGCGATCAAATTGTGGCGTGACAGGCCAGAACCATCCACCATGACGGTATTTCCTAAATCAATGCCAGCTTTTTGTCTCAGGATCTGGCGAACGGCATCGGAACCTGCCCGCCATGTCCCGGGAACGTTGAAATAACGATGGCCGAGAGTTCGAAAGAGGCTATCTGCAATCATGTTATCTGATTTTTTCAACATGATTTTGAGCATATGAGTTAATGGTACAGACTGATTTACGGCGAGGATCTTTTCTGGTTGTTGGGGAATCGATTGGAGTCGTATATGGCCTTTTAGCTCGATGCCCGCAGTATTCAGTTCATTTTTGAGGATCTTGCCAACATAACTCGCCCCATTTTGGATGGCAAATGCCAATGGGAGTGGTTCCTCGCGTTGTGTCAGGCAACCTGTCAGGGTATATCGATTCAAGTCACCTGATGTCACATCAAGTTCACAATACTTCGATTCTGGAGATCCCTTCGCCAAGGTTTTGACTTCACTAAATACGTCGACAGGATAAAAAGAGGGTACACGGACAACAGCCCGTTCACCAGGCTGTTCTGAGCTGTAAAGTGACACAGAAAAGCAGTTCTTATCCACGATGGCGGCTGATGGGGGGGCACTGAAACACTGGGTCATATCGTTCCATACCCAACCAGGGGCTTTATCGTGGCTGGCAAAAATCGAAACATCAATGACCAGATCGCCCGCAATCTGTTTGATACCTGATTGTTTTAACGCCTCGGCCATATTGCGCAGTTGTGAACGTGTCAGCATGGGATCGCCGACAAAGCGAGCTGTCAGATTACCTTCTAATACGCCATCTGAAATATTGGCATGACTTTCCAAGGTTGTTATAAAACGGTAATCCTTACCAAGCTGCAATAGCGCTGCCAATGCTGTCACGATTTTCTGCGTACTTGCAGGTAACGCCATTTGTTGCCCGTGATAATCAACTAAGGGATTTTTTGAGCCAACAACTTGGGCAATAAATGAAAAATGAGTTCCCGTAGGCAAATATTGGGCACTTTTCTCAATAGAAGAGATATTGGAAGCGGCATTTGCACTGAAAATACTCAGGATTAAACTGAGCACACAAGCTATTCTGCTGGTAATTTTTAAAAGAGCCATAGATCTCGCATATGAAGGTGGATGTATCCCAAGAATATTTGTATTAATCATACTAAGGTGTCATTGAAAGGAAAAGTAAACGATGATCCATCATCAACTCTAAGTTAGAATGATAGATTGGCAGGTAAATAGGCATGTGGACTTCAGATTGTGCTGAATTACACTTCTTTTATTAATTATCTGTAAGCCCGCCTGATAGGGTGTGCTCATTGTGCTGTTATTACAAAAATCAGGAAGATGTTGTTTGGGCTTAGGATTGATTTAGAGGTTTAATAAATGAAACAAATTCCGATGACGGTACGTGGCGCGGATAAGTTGCGCGAAGAATTAGAATATTTGAAAAATGTACGTCGCCCGCAAATTATTGCTTCAATTGCTGAGGCGCGTGAGCACGGTGATTTGAAAGAAAACGCGGAATATCATGCCGCCCGTGAGCAGCAGGGTTTTTGTGAAGGCCGTATCCAAGAAATTGAGGCTAAACTTTCCAATGCACAGGTGATTGATGTCACGAAAGTGACCAACAATGGCCGGGTAATTTTTGGAGCAACGGTAACGGTACTGAATGTGGATTCTGACGAAGAGCAGACCTACCGTATCGTCGGTGATGATGAAGCGAATATTAAAGAAAATCTTCTTTCAGTGAATTCACCCATTGCCCGTGGCCTGATTGGTAAAGAAGTGGATGATGTGGTTGTGATTACTACGCCTGGCGGTCAAGTGGAATACGAAGTTTTGAATGTGGATTATTTTTAAAACACGATGATCATCGGCGATGATGCTGACATATCTTGATATATATCGTGGTTATATATTGTGTTGGCATAGGTTGGCATAGGTTGGCATAAAAGAAAAAGGCCAGTTATTGGCCTTTTTTATCATAACAAATCAATCAATATGGCACTTTTGTATAAGTCTGCCGTGATTATTTAGGTAAACTAATTTTGCGTTCTGCTGATGGACGGTAGAGAACTAACATTTTTCCAATGATTTGCACATTATGTGCGCCAGTTTCACGAACAATCGCTTCAGCGATCAAAGTTTTTATTTCGCGCTCTTCGCCTGCAACTTTGACTTTGATAAGCTCGTGATGTGAAAGAGTCTGTTCGATTTCAGCCAATACGCCTTCGGTCAGCCCATTGTTGCCGATCATAACGACAGGCTTTAATGAATGAGCGAGGCTTTTCAGGTGTTGGACTTGTTTTTTGTTAAGAGTCATTGTTTTTTTGCTTAGTTGGGATTGAAAACGATGTATTCTACCGCCATCTCATACCTATCACCATAAAAGTGTGGTGTGGTTTGACAAGAGAGCGCAAAAAAATCAGGCGCCCTATTAGTAGAGTTGGAAAGAACAATGGCCAATAAAAAACGCTCAGCAAGCTCAAGTCGCTGGTTACAGGAACATTTTAGTGATAAATATGTTCTTCAGGCGCAGAAAAAAGGGCTTCGCTCTCGCGCTTGGTTTAAACTTGATGAGATACAGCAAAGCGACAAAATCTTTAAACCGGGCATGACCGTTGTTGATTTAGGCGCTGCTCCGGGTGGGTGGTCTCAATACGTAGTGAGTCAGATTGGTAATAATGGACGAGTGATCGCGTGTGATCTTTTGCCAATGGATCCGATAGTTGGCGTCGATTTCCTGCAAGGGGACTTTCGCGATGAACTTGTATTGAAAACATTACTTGAGAGAGTTGGTGATAATAAAGTCCAGGTCGTCATGTCGGATATGGCTCCCAATATGAGTGGAACCCCCGCGGTCGATATTCCCCGATCCATGTATCTGATTGAGTTAGCGTTGGATATGTGTCGTGATGTGCTGGCCCCTGGGGGGAGTTTTATTGTCAAAGTGTTTCAGGGAGAAGGCTTTGATGAATACCTGAGGGAAATACGCTCCCTTTTTGCGAAGGTAAAAATTCGTAAACCAGAAGCTTCGCGGGCACGATCACGTGAAGTATACATTGTAGCGACAGGGCGGAAAGTGTAGTACCCTGACTACTATTTGTTAACACAGTTGTAATATGAGGTTAATCCCTTGAGTGACATGGCGAAAAACCTGATTCTCTGGTTAGTCATCGCAGTTGTCTTGATGTTATTGTTCCAGAGTTTTGGTCCCAGCGACTCTAACGGTCGTAGGGTAGATTACTCTAGTTTCATCACTGAGATATCGCAGAATCAAGTAAGCGAAGTACGTATTTCGGGTCGTGACATTGATTTCACTAAGAAAGACAACGGTGGAAAATACAGCACTTATATGCCGGTTCAGGATGAGAAGCTGCTGGATACCCTGCTCAATAAGCAGGTAAAAGTTGTTGGTGAACCACCAGAGCAACAAGGTCTGTTGGCGACACTCTTTATTTCATGGTTCCCAATGCTACTGCTCATTGGCGTCTGGGTTTTCTTTATGCGCCAAATGCAAGGTGGTGGCGGTAAAGGGGCGATGTCTTTTGGTAAAAGCAAAGCCCGTATGTTGACGGAAGATCAGATCAAAACCACGTTTGCCGATGTTGCTGGTTGTGATGAAGCAAAAGAAGAAGTGGGCGAATTGGTTGAGTATCTGCGTGAACCTGGCCGTTTCCAGAAACTGGGTGGCAAGATCCCGAAAGGCATCCTGATGGTGGGTCCGCCAGGTACGGGTAAGACATTGCTGGCGAAAGCTATCGCAGGTGAAGCGAAAGTCCCTTTCTTTACCATTTCTGGTTCTGATTTTGTTGAAATGTTCGTTGGTGTCGGTGCTTCCCGTGTTCGTGATATGTTTGAACAGGCGAAAAAAACGGCACCGTGCATCATCTTTATTGACGAAATTGATGCAGTTGGTCGTCAGCGTGGTGCGGGGCTGGGTGGTGGACACGATGAACGTGAACAGACACTGAACCAGATGCTGGTTGAAATGGATGGTTTTGAAGGTAACGAAGGCATTATTGTTATCGCTGCGACTAACCGTCCTGATGTTCTGGACCCAGCCCTGTTACGCCCTGGTCGTTTTGACCGTCAGGTCGTTGTTGGCCTGCCGGATGTTCGTGGCCGTGAGCAAATCCTGAAAGTGCATATGCGCCGAATTCCGCTGGATACTGATATTGACGCATCAATCATTGCGCGTGGTACACCTGGTTTTTCCGGTGCCGATTTGGCTAACCTTGTGAACGAAGCCGCTTTGTTTGCTGCCCGCAGTAACAAGCGCGTTGTTTCTATGGTTGAGTTCGAAAAAGCCAAAGATAAGATCATGATGGGTGCAGAGCGTCGTTCAATGGTGATGACGGAGGAACAGAAAGAATCCACGGCATATCATGAAGCAGGGCATGCCATTATTGGTCGTTTGGTTCCGGAACATGATCCGGTTCATAAGGTTACGATTATTCCGCGTGGCCGTGCGTTGGGTGTCACGTTCTTCTTGCCAGAGGGCGATCAGATCAGTGCAAGCCGTCAGAAATTGGAAAGCCAGATTTCAACCTTATACGGTGGGCGGTTAGCGGAAGAAATTATCTATGGTGTAGATAATGTTTCTACTGGTGCGTCCAATGATATTAAAGTGGCGACCTCTATCGCGCGCAACATGGTGACTCAGTGGGGCTTCTCAGAAAAACTGGGGCCATTGCTGTATGCGGAAGAAGAAGGTGAAGTTTTCCTCGGTCGTTCGGTTGCTAAGGCAAAACATATGTCTGAAGACACTGCACGTTTAATCGATCATGAAGTCAAGGCTCTCGTCGATCGTAACTATTTACGTGCTCGTCAGATTCTGATGGATAATCTTGATATTCTTCATTCAATGAAAGATGCGTTAATGAAGTATGAAACGATTGATGCGCCTCAGATTGATGATCTGATGAATCGTACAACCGTACGTCCACCAGCAGGTTGGGAAGGTGATAATAATGGCGGCAATAATAATAACCGTCATGATACATCATCTCCGCAGCAAACTTCGAAACCTGTGGACGGAAATCCAACCGCATAACGTAGTGTATTTATTTCTTAAATTAAACCCCAGGCTTGCCTGGGGTTTTGACATTAAGGCACCTAGCGATGAAATTGACTGCCAGAGGCAGCATCCTCGATCTTTCCTGCCCACAAGTGATGGGAATTTTGAACGTGACTCCCGATTCTTTCTCTGATGGTGGCATCCATAATACCTTTGATACCGCACTGGAACATGCCGACAGGATGATCAAAGAGGGCGCAGCCATTATTGATGTGGGAGGGGAATCGACCCGTCCCGGAGCGAATGAGGTGAGTGAACAGGAGGAACTGGATCGTGTTGTTCCGGTGATTGAGGCGCTGGCTCAACGTTTTGATGCCTGGATTTCTGTGGATACCTCAAAAGCTGTTGTTATGCGGGAATCCGCCAAGGCTGGGGCGCACATTATCAATGACATTCGCGCGTTGCAGGAACCTGGAGCACTTGATGCGGCAGCACAAAGTGGTTTATCGGTCTGTTTGATGCATATGCAGGGGCAACCTCGCACGATGCAGACAGAACCTCACTATGAACATGTTATATCGGAAGTAAAAACATTTCTGACGCAGCG
This sequence comes from Xenorhabdus sp. IM139775, assembly GCF_028598745.1. Lineage (GTDB taxonomy): Bacteria > Pseudomonadota > Gammaproteobacteria > Enterobacterales > Enterobacteriaceae > Xenorhabdus. Next base: position 18,119 of record NZ_JAQRFK010000043.1, on the reverse strand, counting down.
GGTTGAGCGCTGTGTTGCGGCCGGTATCGCAAAAAACAACCTGATCCTTGATCTTGGCTTCGGTTTTGGCAAGAACTTATCGCATAATTATCAGTTATTGGCTCATTTGCAAGAATTCCATCATTTGGGATTACCTATTCTGGCGGGAATGTCACGCAAGTCCATGATTGGTCAATTGCTTGATGTACCATCGCAGGAGCGTGTGACAGGAAGTGTTGCTTGTGCCGTGATTGCAGCCCTGAAAGGTGCCCAGATTATCCGTGTGCATGATGTCAAAGAAACGGTTCAGGCAATGAAAATCGTTCATGCAACCCAGTCTGCCAACATTATCTGTACGGACATTACCTGTACGGACTAAATGGACGAAATAAACTATCTGAAAAGAATACATGTTTATAAAACATATCGTTTGTAAAATACCCCGTTTGTAAAGAACATGATGTCAGCAAAAAATATGCTGTGAGCAGAGAATACGTTCAGCAAAGGAAAAAGAAATTTATGAGTAACCGTAAATATTTTGGTACTGACGGTATCCGTGGCAGAGTGGGTAATACCCCAATTACCCCTGATTTTGTATTGAAACTGGGTTGGGCTGCGGGAAAAGTACTGGCGCGTCATGGTTCTCGCAAAATCATCATTGGTAAAGATACCCGAATCTCAGGTTATATGTTGGAATCTGCGCTGGAAGCAGGATTGGCCGCAGCCGGTTTATCGGCATCCTTTACCGGGCCGATGCCAACACCTGCCGTAGCATATCTGACACGTACTTTCCGTGCAGAAGCAGGTATTGTTATTTCTGCTTCCCACAACCCTTACTATGATAATGGCATTAAATTCTTCTCTATTGATGGCACTAAATTACCTGATAATGTTGAAGAAGCGATTGAAGCAGAAATGGAAAAAACCCTGACCTGTGTGGAATCGGCTGAGTTGGGGCGGGCAAACCGGATAGTTGATGCAGCGGGTCGTTACATTGAATTTTGTAAAGGGACATTCCCCAGTGAGCAAAGTTTAAATGGGCTGAAAGTTATTCTGGATTGCGCCAATGGTGCGACCTATCATATCGCTCCGAATGTTCTCAGAGAACTGGGCGCGGAGGTGATTACCATTGGTTGTGAACCTAATGGCATCAATATTAATGAAGAATGTGGCGCAACAGATGTGCGGCTATTGCAAAAACGGGTACTGGAAGAACAGGCACACGTTGGTCTGGCATTTGATGGTGATGGTGACCGTATCATCATGGTTGATCATCTGGGCGAAAAAGTTGATGGCGATCAGATCCTGTATATCATTGCGCGTGAAGCGTTAAGGCAAGGCCAGCTACGTGGTGGAGCCGTAGGGACGTTGATGAGCAATATGGGGCTGGAATTGGCACTGAAACAGCTTGGTATCCCATTTGAGCGTGCGAAAGTCGGCGATCGCTATGTGCTGGAGAAATTGCAGGAAAAAGGCTGGCGTCTGGGTGCCGAAAACTCAGGCCATGTGATTTTGCTGGACAAAACCACAACCGGAGACGGCATTGTTGCTGGATTGCAAGTCTTGAGTGCCATGGTACGCAATAATATGAGTTTGCATGACTTGTGCAGCGGCATGAAACTTTTACCTCAAATTTTGGTTAACGTCCGCTTTACGGGTAATATCGATCCCCTGCAATCAGAATCAGTGCATGACGCCGTAAAATCTGTTGAGGCGGAATTGAATGGCCGCGGTCGTGTTCTGCTGCGTAAATCGGGTACAGAGCCATTGATTCGCGTCATGGTAGAAGGTGAAGATGAAGAGCAAGTCACTGCATTGGCACATCGTATTGCAGATGCTGTGAAAAAAATAGGTTGATTTGTTGATTTTTTACCCGAACAGCGCCAGTATTTAAAATTAATCTTGCGTGTCTGATACGCTTTGGTTAGTATTCACACCCGCTCAATAAGTTAATTTTTCTAATTTTGTGAGCGGGTGATGCAATATAACGTCGCTACGAAATTGTGGTAAACCCCACGAGGAAACGGGTACAACATATGTATGAAGCTCTTTTAGGTATATTCTTGCTGGTTGGTATCGGGCTAATCGCTCTGGTTCTGCTACAGCAGGGTAAAGGTGCTGATATGGGTGCTTCTTTCGGCGCGGGTGCATCTAACACGCTGTTTGGTTCATCGGGTTCCAGTAACTTCATGACCCGCATGACGGCTGTTTTTGCCACATTGTTTATTGTTATCAGTCTGATTCTGGGTAACATGACCAGTAATAAGACAGTTTCTGGCAGTAAATGGGATAATCTTGTCGAACCTGTAAAAGTTGAAAAACAGACAGAAGTTCCGGCAACGCCAGCAAAACCAAATAGTGATATCCCGCAGTAAGATCCAGTAACAGAATTGAAGTAGGGTTGTTAATTTTAACCGTATAACAATCCTCTAAAATCAGTGCCGAGGTGGTGAAATTGGTATACACGCTACCTTGAGGTGGTAGTGCCTAAACAACGGGCGTACGGGTTCAAGTCCCGTCCTCGGCACCATAAATCTATAAACTTGCGTTTTTAATATTATCAGCGTAAGATTTGCCACGTTTTCGAACGCGGGATGGAGCAGCATGGTAGCTCGTCGGGCTCATAACCCGAAGGTCGTCGGTTCAAATCCGGCTCCCGCAACCACTTCTAACAACATGTACCTTTTCAGCAGTAATCCTCAGCAGCCATTGAGATATCGATCCTGATTTGACAGGTTGCTTTGAAAGGTATACAAAGAAGTTGGTTGAGACCGCTGGCAGTAAACAGGGTCCAGTTGCATAAAGCCCCGAGTGTCGGGGTTTTTTGTTATTTGACAGCAGAATTACTGGGCTAATATAGCCCTTTTTTTATGTCTTGGGGGTGGGCTTGTCCACATTAGAGCAAAAATTAACAGAGATAATTTCAGCACCAGTTGAAGCTTTGGGTTTTGAATTAGTTGGCCTGGAGTTTATTCGCGCTCGTGTATCAACGTTGCGGATCTATATCGATAGTGAGGAGGGTATCACTGTTGATAATTGTGCTGATGTTAGCCACCAGGTCAGTGCAGTGCTTGATGTTGAAGATCCGGTTCCTGGGCTTTATAACCTAGAAATATCTTCACCAGGGCTTGAGCGTCCACTGTTTAAGGCTGAACATTATCAGCGTTTTATCGGCGAAGAAGTCAGTCTGATGTTACGCATGGCAATGCAGAACCGTCGCAAATGGCAAGGTATTATCAAGGCTGTTGATGGTGAAATGATTACGGTTGCGGTGAATGGAAAAGACGAAGTGTTCGCACTGAGCAACATCCAGAAAGCGAACCTGGTACCCCACTTTTAAAGTTCGGATGAGGCAACTAGGATGAATAAAGAAATTCTGGCTGTTGTGGAAGCGGTTTCTAATGAAAAATCACTCCCTCGCGAAAAAATCTTCGAAGCATTAGAGATTGCGCTGGCGACAGCCACCAAGAAAAAGTATGAGCAGGAGATCGATGTTCGCGTCTGCATCGATCGTAAATCAGGTGATTTTGATACCTTCCGTCGCTGGTTAGTTGTAGAAGAAGTGACTCAACCAACGCGTGAAATCACACTAGACGCTGCAAAATTTGAAGAACCAGAAATTGATCTGGGTGGTTACATAGAAGATCAAATTGAATCAGTCACTTTTGATCGTATTACGACCCAGACGGCAAAACAGGTTATCGTACAGAAAGTTCGTGAAGCTGAACGTGCGATGGTTGTTGATCAATTTCGTGCACAGCAGGGCGAAATTGTGACCGGTCAGGTCAAAAAAGTGAACCGTGAAAATATTACCTTGGATTTAGGTAGTAATGCTGAAGCGGTCATTTTGCGTGAAGATATGTTACCACGGGAAAACTTCCGTCCAGGTGACCGCGTGCGCGGTGTCCTGTATGATGTTCGCCCAGAAGCTCGTGGTGCACAGCTTTTTATCACTCGCTCCCGTCCAGAGATGTTGGTAGAACTATTCCGCATTGAAGTGCCTGAGGTTGGTGAAGAAATCATTGAAATCAAGGCGGCTGCCCGTGATCCGGGTTCCCGTGCAAAGATCGCAGTGAAGACCAACGACAAGCGTATTGATCCTGTTGGCGCTTGTGTCGGTATGCGTGGTGCAAGGGTACAGGCCGTTTCCAGTGAGTTGGGCGGTGAAAGAATTGACATCGTGCTGTGGGACGATAACCCTGCGCAGTTTGTCATTAATGCAATGGCTCCGGCGGATGTTGCATCTATTGTGGTTGACGAAGACAACTGCACAATGGATGTTGCCGTAGAAAACAGTAATCTTGCTCAGGCGATTGGACGTAATGGTCAAAATGTTCGTCTGGCGGCACAACTGTTGAAAAAGCATCGTGGTGATGACAAGTGGGAACTGAATGTCATGACTGCGGAAGAGCTACAAGCAAAACATCAGGCAGAAGCTCATGCTTCTATTGATACATTTACTAAGCATCTCGACATTGATGAAGATTTCGCCACTGTATTAGTTGAGGAAGGTTTCTCTACACTGGAAGAGCTGGCTTACGTGCCAATCAATGAACTTCTGGCGGTAGAAGGCCTTGATGAAGAAACCGTTGAAGTTCTTCGTGAACGTGCTAAAGCGGCCTTGACAACGCTGGAACTGGCTCAGAAAGAGAGTCTTGGTGATCAGCAACCTGCCGAAGATTTATTGAATCTGCCCGGCATGGAGCGTACTTTGGCGTTTAACCTGGCTGTCCGTGGCATCTGTACTCTGGAAGATCTTGCAGAACAGGGTATCGACGACTTATCTGATATCGAAGGACTGAATGATGAGAAAGCAGGAGAACTCATTATGGCAGCCCGTAATATCTGTTGGTTTGGCGATGATGCATAAATAAACTGTAGCAGGAAGGAACAGAATGACAGAGGTAACCGTAAAATTACTGGCAGAAGAGATCCAGACATCGGTAGAACGTCTAATCCAGCAATTTGCTGATGCTGGCATTCAGAAAACCGCAACTGACTCTGTTTCCCAGAAAGAAAAAGAAGCTTTGCTGGCCCACCTGAACCGCGAACAAGGCGGTTCTGGCGGTCAGCCAGGTAAATTGACACTACAGCGTAAAACGCGCAGTACACTGAACGTTCCTGGCACCGGTGGCAAAAGTAAATCGGTAGCGATTGAAGTCCGCAAAAAACGCACATATGTGAACCGCGATGCCGTTGACCAGGTTAAAGCGGAAGAGCAGGCGGAGCGTGAAGCGGAAGAGCAAGCTCGGCGCGAGGCAGAAGAGAAGGCGCGGCTTGAGACTGAAGCGAAAAAACTCGCGGAAGAGCAAGCTAAACGTGACGTCGAAGAAAAGACAAAACGTGAAGCGGAAGAGAGCGCTCGACGTGTAGCAGAAGAAAAAGCCAAGCGTGAGGGGGTTAAACTACCCCAAGGTGAGGCGGCGGAAAAAGAAAAAGTGACTAAGCAACATACCGAAAACAAACAAAAATCAGTTCAGACTCATCCTGCTGCGCAAAATGAAAAAGTGCGTCGTGAAGTTGAAGCTGCAAATCTAAAACGTAAAGCTGAAGAAGAAGTGCGCCGTAAGGTGGAAGAAGAAGCGAAGCGTGTTGCAGAAGAAGCTCGTCGAATGGCGGAAGAGAATAAAGACAAATGGTCTAACGACGCTGATAATAATACCGAAAATAGTGATTACCACATAACCACTTCCCGCTATGCTCGTGATGCGGAAGATGAAAACGACGCCAAAGTAGAAGGCGATCGTCGTTCCCGCTCCCGTGGTGGCAAATCCCGCCAGAAGAAGAATAACAAACATTCTGAATCGAAAGCAGATCGCGAAGAAGCGCGTGCTGTGGGTCGCACCAAAGGTAAACAACGTAAACCTAGCTCGTTACAGCAGAGCTTCACGAAACCTGTTGTTGCAGTTAACCGTGACGTTGTGATTGGTGAGACGATCACTGTGGCTGAATTGGCTAATAAAATGGCCGTCAAAGGTGCCCAAGTCATTAAGACTATGATGAACATGGGCGCAATGGTCACCATCAACCAAGTGATCGACCAAGAAACAGCGCAGACGGTTGCCGAAGAAATGGGGCACAAAGTTATCCTGCGTCGTGAAAACGAGCTGGAAGAAGCGCTGATGAGCGATCGTGATACGGGTGAAACACTGGCAGAATCCCGTGCGCCAGTTGTGACCATCATGGGTCACGTTGACCACGGTAAAACTTCCCTGTTGGACTATATCCGTTCTACGAAAGTGGCTTCTGGAGAGGCGGGTGGCATTACCCAGCACATTGGTGCATATCATGTGAAAACTGAAAAAGGCATGATCACCTTCCTGGATACCCCAGGCCATGCTGCGTTTACCTCCATGCGTGCCCGTGGTGCGAAAGCAACAGATATCGTTGTTCTGGTTGTCGCGGCAGATGATGGCGTGATGCCTCAGACTATAGAAGCTATCCAGCATGCTAAAGCGGCCAACGTACCGGTTGTTGTTGCTGTGAACAAGATCGATAAGCTGGAAGCTGATCCGGATCGCGTGAAGACGGAATTGTCGCAATACGGCATCATGCCAGAGGATTGGGGCGGTGAGAACCAGTTCATCAATGTGTCTGCCAAAGCAGGTACGGGTATTGATGAATTGCTGGAAGCCATCTTGCTTCAGGCTGAAGTCCTTGAACTGAACGCTGTACGTACTGGCATGGCAAATGGTGTGGTCATTGAATCCTTCTTGGATAAAGGCCGTGGCCCAGTTGCAACCATTCTGGTTCAGTCTGGTACTCTGAACAAAGGCGATATCGTTCTGTGTGGCTTCGAATATGGTCGTATCCGTGCGATGCGTAACGAACTCGGCCGTGAAGTGACTTCTGCTGGTCCATCTATCCCAGTGGAAATTTTGGGTCTGTCCAATGTCCCATCTGCGGGTGATGAAGCGACGGTTGTTCGTGATGAGAAAAAAGCGCGTGAAGTGGCCTTGTATCGTCAGGGTAAATTCCGTGAAGTGAAATTAGCTCGTCAGCATAAGGCTAAGCTGGAAAACATCTTCGCCAGCATGGAAGAAGGTAAGGTCTCTGAGCTGAACATCGTTCTGAAAACGGATGTTCAGGGTACATGTGAAGCCATTTGTGACGCGTTGCTGAAACTGTCAACGGATGAAGTGAAAGTGAAAATCATCGGTTCTGGTGTAGGTGGTATCACTGAAACTGATGCGACACTGGCAGCGGCATCTACCGCAATTATTCTGGGCTTCAACGTTCGTGCTGATGCGTCTGCACGTCGTATTATCGAAAACGAAAGTCTGGATCTGCGTTACTACTCTGTTATCTATAACCTGATTGATGAGATCAAACAGGCTATGAGCGGCATGCTGGCACCAGAGTACAAACAGCAGATCATGGGTCTTGCCGAAGTTCGTGACGTCTTTAAGTCACCGAAGCTTGGTGCCGTTGCGGGTTGTATGGTGACAGAAGGTTCTATCAAGCGTAATAATCCGATCCGCGTACTGCGTGATAACGTCGTTATTTACGAAGGTGAACTGGAATCCCTGCGTCGCTTTAGGGATGACGTTAGCGAAGTCCGTAATGGTATGGAATGTGGTATCGGTGTGAAGAACTACAATGATGTTCGCGTTGGCGACATGATTGAAGTCTTTGAAGTGATTGAAATTAAACGCTCCATTGATTAATACCATTATTTATACCCAATAGATTCATTCCATTCTTGGGGGGCTTAATGCCCCCCAAAATGTCAGGAGATATAACAATGGCAAAAGAATTTAGTCGTACTCAGCGCGTTGCACAGGAAATGCAAAAAGAAATTGCCATCATCTTACAGCGTGAAGTCAAAGATCCCCGTATCGGTATGGCGACAGTCTCTGGTGTTGAGGTTTCCCGCGATCTGGCTTATGCCAAAGTATTTGTCACCTTTCTGAATGTGCTGGTTGAAGGGCATGATTCAGATAGAGTTGAAGAAGGTATCAAGGCCTTGAACGAAGCCTCTGGTTTTATTCGTTCCCTGCTAGGTAAAGCGATGCGCCTGCGTGTCATTCCCGAGCTGACATTCTCTTATGACAGTTCGTTGGTGGATGGGATGCGGATGTCGAATTTAGTCAGTAACGTCGTTAAAAGCGATGAGAAACGTCGCGCCTCTGCGGATCACGCGGATCATAATGAGGAAAAGTGATGGGGCGCCGTCGTAAAGGCCGTGCGATACACGGTGTGCTGCTGCTGGATAAGCCGCAAGAGATTTCCTCCAATGATGCGTTACAAAAAGTAAGGCGGATTTTCAATGCCAGCAAGGCGGGCCATACGGGGGCACTGGACCCATTGGCAACCGGCATGTTGCCGATTTGCCTTGGTGAAGCGACCAAATTTTCCCAATTCTTGCTGGATTCTGACAAACGCTATCGCGTGATTGCCCGTTTGGGACAGCGGACGGATACGTCGGATTCACATGGAACCCTCATCAGTGAACGTGAAGTCAACATCACTGAACCTCAGCTCAATGCTGCATTGGAGACATTCCGTGGTGACACCATGCAGGTTCCTTCCATGTATTCTGCATTGAAACATCAGGGGAAACCACTCTACGAATATGCCCGTCAGGGTATCGAAGTTGAGCGGGAAGCACGTCCTATCACGGTTTATGAATTACAATTCATTCGCTGGGAAGGGAATGAACTGGAATTGGAAATACACTGTTCCAAGGGAACGTACATTCGTACCATCATTGATGATTTAGGGGAACGGCTGGGCTGTGGCGCACATGTTATTTATCTGCGTCGCTTACAGGTTGCCCATTATCCTCATCAAAGAATGGTCACGTTGGAACAGTTACATGAATTAAAACAACAGGCTGAAGATCAAGACATTGAGGCGTCGGAATTGCTTGATCCATTGTTGCTGCCCATGGACACCGCGGTGACCCATTTTCCTGTCATTCACTTAACCTCTGTGGTTGCGTCGTACTTCAAACAAGGTCAGCCTGTTCGAAGCAAACATAATTTGACTTCAAATGAATGGGTGAGAGTTACCGCAGGCGATGAAAATAACTTCATCGGCATTGCAGTGATTGATGAGGATGGATTAGTGGCGCCACGTCGTCTGGTTGTTGAAACTGAATAGCTGTTAAAAACAAATCGCTGTTAAAAACAAATAGCTGTTGAAATCGATAATGATAGCAACAGACAAGGAATTTGGAGCAGGTAATTTGAGTTGGGGCGCAGAATGGCGGCGATTGTGCTGTCTTGCGCTTCACTTATTTGCAGCGTAGAATACCGCGTCTACATGAGTTGCTGAATTAGAGATCGGCACTTGTCATTTTAAATTACATAATTGGAGTTATACTATGTCTCTAAGTACTGCTGCAAAGGCGCAGATTATTGCTGAATTTGGTCGCGGCGCTAACGACAGTGGTTCCAGCGAAGTTCAGATCGCTCTGCTGACTACTGACATCAACCACCTGCAAGGTCACTTTTCAGAGCACAAAAAAGATCACCACAGCCGTCGTGGTCTGCTGAGAAAGGTTGCACAGCGCCGTAAGCTGCTGAACTACCTGAAGCGTAAAGATTTGGCACGCTATACTGCTCTGATTGAGCGTCTGGGACTGCGTCGCTAATTGATGAGTTTCAGTGGAAAGGGGCCTAATCGGCCCCTTTTCTTCTAAGAAACGGAATTGATACAAACAGAATTGGGAAATTTAACCACTGTTTTTACCGTTTCTAAAATTTGAACCTCTTCCGCTACAGTGACTCGCGCGGCTAATGAGAGTCCTTAAAGGATTGAGCACTGTCATTAGTCGTGAGGGTGTAGCAAGAAGAGAAACTCTATTGTTGTCTCTTTCTTAAAGCGGCAACACTAACAAAGGAAGATTATTTTGCTGAATCCGATTGTTCGTAAATTTCAGTATGGTCAACACACGGTGACCATTGAAACTGGCATGATGGCTCGTCAAGCGACAGCAGCCGTTATGGTAAATATGGATGACACTGCGGTATTTGTCACCGTGGTAGGTCAAAAGAAAGCCAAAACAGGTCAGGATTTCTTTCCTCTGACTGTTAACTATCAGGAGCGTACTTACGCTGCTGGCCGTATTCCGGGAAGTTTCTTTCGTCGTGAAGGTCGTCCGGGCGAAGGCGAAACATTAGTTGCCCGCCTTATCGACCGCCCCCTGCGCCCTCTGTTCCCAGAAGGTTTCCTGAATGAAGTTCAAATCATCGCGACAGTCGTTTCTGTTAACCCACAAATCAACCCTGATGTCGTTGCGATGATTGGCTCCTCTGCTGCACTGGCATTATCTGGCATCCCATTCAATGGCCCAATTGGTGCTGCACGTGTTGGCTACATCAACGACCAGTACGTACTGAACCCAACCAGTGATGAGCTGAAACACAGCCGTCTGGATCTGGTGGTTGCGGGTACAGAGGGTGCGGTACTGATGGTAGAGTCTGAAGCCGAGCTGCTGACGGAAGAGCAAATGTTGGGTGCGGTTGTGTTTGGTCATGAGCAACAACAGATTGTGATTGATAACATCAACGCACTGGTGGCTGAAGCAGGCAAAGAGAAATGGGATTGGTCGCCAGAGCCGGTTAACCAGCCTCTGCACGCTCGTGCTGCGGAACTGGCTGAAAGCCGTCTGGGTGACGCTTATCGCATTACTGAGAAGCAGGAACGTTACGCTCAGGTTGATATTATCAAAGAAGAAGTCACTGCGGTTATCTTGGCAGAGTCTGCGGAAAAAGGCGTTGAACTGGAAGAAAAAGAGATTCTTGCCGTTCTCTCCGGTCTGGAAAAAGACGTTGTTCGTAGCCGTGTCCTGCGTGGTGAACCGCGTATTGATGGCCGTGAAAAAGACATGGTTCGTGCTTTGGATGTTCGCACTGGCGTCCTGCCACGCACTCATGGTTCATCTCTGTTTACCCGTGGTGAAACTCAGGCACTGGTGGCGGCAACACTGGGCACCGAGCGCGATGCCCAAGTTATCGATGAACTGATGGGTGAGCGTACCGATCGTTTCTTGTTCCATTATAACTTCCCTCCATACTCTGTCGGCGAAACTGGCATGGTCGGTTCACCAAAACGTCGTGAAATTGGTCACGGTCGTCTGGCGAAACGCGGTGTATTGGCGGTGATGCCAAATGCCAGTGAATTCCCGTATACCATTCGCGTTGTGTCTGAAATCACGGAATCCAACGGTTCTTCCTCTATGGCGTCTGTCTGTGGTGCGTCACTGGCACTGATGGATGCAGGTGTGCCAATTAAGGCGGCTGTTGCAGGTATTGCAATGGGTCTGGTGAAAGAAGGCGAGAACTTTGTTGTTCTGTCTGATATTCTGGGTGATGAAGATCATCTGGGCGACATGGACTTTAAAGTAGCGGGTAGCCGTGATGGTGTCAGCGCATTGCAAATGGACATCAAAATCGAAGGTATTACCCGTGAAATCATGCAGATTGCGCTGAATCAGGCCAAAGGTGCCCGTTTGCACATCCTGAATGTCATGGAACAAGCGATTCATAGCCCACGCAATGATATCTCTCAATTTGCCCCACGTATCCACACTATCAAGATCAATCCAGACAAGATCAAAGATGTGATTGGTAAAGGGGGTTCCGTGATCCGTGCATTGACGGAAGAAACAGGTACTACCATTGAGATTGAAGACGATGGTACGGTGAAGATTGCGGCGACTGACGGTGATAAAGCGCGTCATGCTATCAGACGTATCGAAGAAATCACGGCAGAAGTTGAAGTTGGCCGTATTTATGCTGGTAAAGTGACCCGTATCGTTGATTTTGGCGCATTTGTTGCTATCGGCGGCGGTAAAGAAGGTCTGGTACACATTTCTCAGATCGCGGAAAAACGTGTCGAGAAAGTCACCGATTACCTGCAACTTGGGCAAGAAGTACCGGTAAAAGTGCTGGAAATTGACCGTCAGGGTCGTATCCGCCTGAGCATGAAAGAAGCCGTGGCTACGACGGGTGAAACACAGCAGTTACCAGAATCATCAGTAGAATAAATTTGACGTAAAGCGCGGCGTCCTGTAAAAAGGGCGCCGTTTACCTCAATAGATTTTGAGTTGTTGTGTTTATCGTAGCGTTTGTCTTCGCTTGGCAATAACTTGGAAGATGAGAGAGAAAGTCAATTTTGGGCAGGAAGCCTGAAATATACAATGTGGGTGGAGTAACAGGGCATTCTGATTGATGTCTGACTTCGGGAGTGGGAAATGAATTCTTTTCTGCGCTGGTGTTACGTTGCAGCTATTTTTCTTCTTGTGGGATGTAGCAGCACTGGGTGGCGTAAAAATGAAGTTATTGCTATTCCATTACAACCGACATTGCAACAAGAGGTTATTCTGGCTCGCATGGAGCAAATACTGGCGAGTCGGTCACTTACGGAAGATGAGTACGCACAGCTTTTATATGAACGAGGTGTGCTGTATGATAGCCTTGGGCTGAGGGCACTGGCACAGAATGATTTTTCAGTGGCTTTGTCTATCCGTCCTGATATTCCTGAAATTTTTAATTATCTGGGAATTTATTTTACGCAGGCAGGCAATTTTGATTCTGCCTATGAAGCGTTTGATTCTGTTTTAGAACTTGATCCAACTTACAACTACGCGCGAATGAATCGCGGTATTTCACTGTATTACGGTGGCCGCTATCAATTAGCGCAGGATGATCTGCAGGCGTTTTATCAAGACGATCCAAATGATCCCTTCCGTTCGTTGTGGTTGTACCTTGTGGAAGAAAAAATTGATCCTAAGGTTGCAATGACTAATTTGTCACACCATTTTGACAAAGCGAACCGGGGGCGATGGGGCTGGAATATTGTTGAATTCTATTTGGGTAAAATCAGTGAGAAGACACTGATGGAACGCTTAAAACAGGGTTCAACAGATAACACTTCGCTCGCTGAGCATCTCAGTGAAACTGACTTCTATTTAGGTAAACATTACCTAAGTCTGGGGGATGAGGATAACGCAGTTGCGTTATTCAAGCTGACGGTAGCTAACAATGTTCATAACTTTGTTGAGCACCGCTACGCATTGTTGGAATTGGCGCTATTAGGCCAAAAACAAGATGACTTATCGGAATCGAACCAACAATAGCTGACGAACATTTTCACGACAGATTTTAAAGTCCACATCTCTAGAGGTGGGGGCTTGTTTGTTCGTTTAATAACATAATTTGAGCCAGTTCACATTTTAAATGAAAATGACAGAAATTCTTTTCACTGTGTTATGTAGACTGGCCGCCACGATTAATGAGGCACCATTACATGACCACTGAGACTGAAATCTCTTTTGCTGATTTAGGTTTATCTGCACCTATTCTTTCTGCACTGGAAGACATGGGCTATGAAAAGCCTTCTCCTATTCAACAACAATGTATTCCCCACCTGCTGAACGGTCGCGATGTGCTGGGGATGGCACAGACTGGCAGTGGTAAAACCGCCGCTTTCAGCTTGCCTTTATTGCATAACATTGATGCTGAACTTAAAGCGCCACAGATCCTTGTGTTAGCGCCAACCCGTGAACTGGCGGTGCAGGTTGCTGAAGCGTGTTCAGATTTTTCCAAGCACATGCGTAATGTGAATGTTGTTGCGCTTTACGGCGGACAGCGTTATGATGTTCAATTGCGTGCTTTGCGTCAGGGGCCACAAGTTGTGGTGGGAACGCCTGGCCGTTTGCTCGACCATCTGAAACGTGGAACATTGGACCTGTCTAACCTGAAAGGTTTGGTACTGGACGAAGCCGACGAAATGCTGCGCATGGGCTTTATTGAAGATGTTGAAAACATCATGAGCCAGATCCCGGCTGAACACCAAACTGCGCTGTTCTCAGCGACAATGCCGGAAGCGATTCGCCGCATTACCCGTCGTTTCATGAATGATCCACAGGAAGTTCGTATTCAGAGCAGTGTGACAAACCGTCCTGACATCAGCCAGAGCTACTGGTCTGTTTACGGCATGCGCAAGAATGAAGCGCTGGTGCGTTTCCTTGAAGCAGAAGATTTTGATGCGGCGATTATTTTCGTTCGCACCAAGAATGCAACGCTGGAAGTTGCAGAAACACTGGAACGCAACGGCTACAACTCTGCGGCCCTGAATGGTGACATGAATCAGGCTCTGCGTGAGCAGACACTTGAGCGTCTGAAAGATGGTCGCTTGGACATCCTGATTGCGACTGATGTTGCCGCTCGTGGTCTGGATGTTGATCGTATTAGCTTGGTTGTTAACTACGACATCCCAATGGATGCAGAATCTTATGTACACCGTATTGGTCGTACAGGTCGTGCAGGCCGTGCGGGTCGTGCTCTGCTGTTTGTTGAAAACCGTGAGCGTCGTTTACTGCGTAACGTTGAACGCACCATGAAACTGACCATTCCAGAAGTAGAACTACCAAATGCAGAGCTTCTGGGTCAGCGCCGTCTGGAGAAGTTTGCGGCCAATGTTCAGCAACAGCTTGAAAGCAGCGATCTGGAACAATACCGTTCATTGCTGTCCAAGTTGGGTACTAGCGATGATCTGGATATGGATACACTGGCAGCAGCCCTGCTGAAAATGGCACAGGGTGAGCGCCCACTTATTCTGCCAGCTGATCCAGTGCGTCGTCCTCGTCGTGAATTCAACGATCGTAACGATCGTGATGACCGTCGTCGTAATAGCAACGGCAACCCGAGTAGCTTTGGTGAGCGTGACAGAGGTGAGCGAAGTGAGCGAGGTGATCGTCCTCGTCGCGAACGTCGTGACGTGGGTGATATGGAACTGTATCGCATCGAAGTTGGCCGTGATGATGGCGTTGAAGTTCGCCACATTGTGGGTGCAATTGCAAACGAAGGTGATATCAGCAGCCGTTATATCGGTAACATCAAGCTGTTTGCGACTCACTCTACGATTGAACTGCCAAAAGGAATGCCAGGGGACTTGCTGTCTCATTTCACCCGTACCCGTATTCTGAACAAGCCAATGAATATGCAGTTGATGGGTGAGGCACAACCATTTGAACGTCGTGAGCGTCGTGGTGACCGCAGCAATGGTAACGGTAGCAATGGCCCACGTCGTGACCGTGACGGTTTCAGCAACAGCAATAGCAATAACGGTGGCCGTCGTTTTAACAACGAACGTCGTGGCGGCGCTGAGCGTAGCTCTTTCCGCGGTCGCAGCAACGATGATGCACCACGTCGTCGTCAAAGCAATGGCAACGTTTAAGTACAAGCTAATCTCTTATTGAGACTTGCTTGATTTATCGTTGCGTTGAACATATCGCAACGATGAATTAAAAAAGCCCTTTCTCTATCATGGAGAAAGGGCTTTTGCTATTTAGCTTACTAATTATGTTAAAACATATCACATGACATGAAGTTATATAAACGCTGAATTAAATTCAGGCTGTTTTCTTAGTGAGGCGTTTGCTTAATTCCTTTCAGGAAGCGATGCTGATTGAGCAGAGTCTGTAACTGAAATGCGGCATCAAAAAAATCACCGATCAATAAACGTGAGGTACTGAAATTCCCTTTAATCTCCAGTTGTTGCTGATTCTTGAGGTTTTTCAATATCATTCGGTTGGTATTAATTTTGCTAAGCGGCGATTAATTTAACCCCAATTCTTCTTTAAGGGGTTTCAAGTAACGACGACTCACCGGAATACGCTCGTCATTGCTCAGAACCAGCTCTGCCTGCCCGTTTTCGCCAAAAACAATCTCCCGTAATTGCGTCATGTTAACTAAATACTGGCGATGGCAACGGGTGAGTGAAGTGCGGGTTTCCAGTGTACGCAAAGTCAGCTCGGTAAAGCCTTCTTGCCCGTTGGCACTCATGACATATACCCCACTCAGCCGGGAAGTGACATACAGGACATCATCCAATGGCATCAGCCAGATTCGGCTATGTCCGGTACAGGGAATATATTTCAGTTGTTCATCTTCACGCTGAACTTCAGTCAGATTTTGCTTTTTATAGCCAGAACGCAATCGTTTCAGCGTTTTACTCAGGCGCTCTTTTTCCAGTGGCTTCAATAAATAATCGAAAGCATGTTCTTCAAAGGCTTGTATCGCATATTCATCGAACGCAGTCAGAAAGACAATATAAGGGCGATGCTCAGGATCAAGCATACCGACCATTTCCAGTCCGGTAATGCGGGGCATTTGAATATCGAGGAAGACCACATCGGGTTTCAGGCGATGAATGGCACCAATCGCTTCTACTGCGTTGGCACATTCACCCAGGATTTGAATATCGGTTTCCTCTTCCAGCAGACAACGTAGGTTCTCACGCGCCAGTGGCTCATCATCAACAATCAATATATTCATATTTACGCCGCTTTTTTAGTCTCTTTTTCTAATGGTAAACACAAAATGACACGGGTAAATTTTTCTGGCTGGCAATCAACTCGCACCCCATATTGTTTACCATAACGAAGCCGCAGACGTTTATCCACTAAACTCATCCCAAGGCCATCCCCCATTTTTTGGGGGCAATACAGCCCGGCATTATCTTCAATCTTCACCAAGAGCAAATTGGCTTCCTGATGAGCGCTAATCGTAATTCTTCCTGTCTCCAGTAACTGTGATGTGCCATGTTTAATGGCATTTTCTACCATGGGTTGGAGGGAAAAGGCCGGTAGCCGTGCATGGCGCAGGGACTCAGGTATTTCAATGGCAATCTGAAGGTGCTCACGGAAACGGGCTTTCTCAATTTGTAAGTAAGCGTTTACATGCTCTATCTCATTTTCCAGTGTGGCGATATCTTCAGGCCGCTTTAAATTTTTACGGAAAAATGTTGAGAGATACTGCACAAGCTGACCTGCCTGCTGGCTATCCCGACGGATAACGGCTTGCAATGTATTTAAGGCATTAAATAAAAAGTGAGGATTCACTTGCGCGTGAAGGAGCTTTATTTCTGATTGCAGCAAAGATTGCTTATTCCGTTCATACTGTCCGGCAAGAATTTGGGCAGAGAGCAGGCTGGCAATTCCCTCTCCCAATGTGCGATTGATGGAACTAAATAAGCGGTTCTTGGCTTCGTAAAGTTTGATCGTGCCAATGACTTGTTGATTTTCTCCCCGCAAAGGGATCACCAAAGCGGAGCCAAGTTTGCAGGTTGGGCTAAGGGAGCAGCAATAAGGTGTTTCATTGCCATCGGCATACACGACCTCATTATTTTCAATCGCACGATGGGATTGTTTGGCCGCAATCGGCGTCCCCGGTAAATGATGATCCGAACCGATACCAATAAACGCCAGTAACTTTTCTCTGTCCGTAATCGCCACCGCCCCGATCTCTAACTCTTGATAGATCACTTTTGCCACGCGCATACTGTTATCTTCATTAAAACCCTTACGCAAAATGCCCTCTGTACAGACGGCAATTTTTAGCGCTTGGGCAGAAAAAGCGCTGGTGTATTTTTTGAAAATAGCACGCCTGTCCAATAAGATACGGATAAACATGGCCGCCCCGATACTATTGGCGATGATCATGGGCGCGGCAATATCTTTCACCAAACTCAACGCTTCACTGAACGGATTGGCAAGTAACAGGATAATGCCCATTTGCGTGCATTCAGCAAAGAAAGTGACAATGGCAGCCGTCCACGGATTCAATAACTTATTGAGTTGTCCTTTTTTCATCAGATAAATATGGACAAGACCACCGAGTACCCCTTCTACAATGGTGGATACCATACAGCTAAATGCGGTCATGCCACCGAGAGAATAACGGTGCAGTCCTCCGGTGAATCCCACCATTGCCCCGACGGTTGGCCCGCCAAGAAATCCACCCAGCACAGCCCCAATCGCGCGGGTATTGGCAATCGAATCGTTAACATTCAGTCCAAAATAGGTACCCATAATGCAAAAAATGGAAAAAATCACGTAACACATCAGCTTATGGGGTAAACGGACGGTGACTTGCAGCAAGGGAATAAACAGGGGCGTTTTACTCAGGAGCCAAGCGATCACCAGATAGACACACATCTGCTGAAGTAATAACAACACGAGGTTAAATTCGTACATACCTTCTCATCCGTCACATCAATAGGGCGTTGGCAGGATAACGTATTTACAGGCGGGGGGAAGCATTATCCGCCCCGTAGGGCGGATTTTCTAGTCAGGAACTGAAAATGGCGGATAAATAAAAATAAATAGTGTTAGTCCTTACAGATGA
>NZ_JAQRFK010000042.1 GCF_028598745.1 Xenorhabdus sp. IM139775 | reverse complement strand
CACCCGCTATGCGGGTGGTTATGATTTTACATTCACAATCACTGTCAGGCTGTATGTAATTCACCCAATCGTTTTACCCAGCACTTGACGAATATAAGAACCTGCTCCCAATAACCCCGGTTTATCATGAGTAATCAGATAGACAGGAATATCCTGCAAATAACGTGTAAATCGGCCTTTACTTTCAAATCCCTGCCGGAATCCCGATTTTTGGAAGAAACCCAAGAAACGGGGAACGATACCACCCGCAATGTAAACGCCGCCAAATGCGCCAATATTCAGTGCCAAATTCCCGCCAAAACGCCCTAACGCAGTACAGAAGAGTGCCAATGCCTGTTTGCAGATCGGGCAATTTCCATTCAGTGCACGGTCAGAAATATCACGCGGGGTAAGATCTTCGGCAGCTTGGCCGTTTAGTTTCATCAGGGAACGATAAATATTCACCAATCCGGGGCCGGAAAGGACTCGTTCGGCGGAGACATGACCAAACTCTTCCCGCAGTACGCTTAACATGTGATCTTCTTCCTCACTGTCCGGCGCAAAATCCACATGACCGCCTTCACCCGGCAAGCTCATCCATTGGTTTCCTGTGTGGATAAGATGTGCGACACCCAACCCCGTCCCGGCACCATAAACGGCGATAGGGCGCTTGGCTTGAGCCTGTTTTCCACCTATCTGAATCACATCACCTGCCCCCAGAACCGGAATGGCGAGGGAAACGGCGGTAAAATCGTTAATCACCTCAAAACGTTCCCATCCCAGAGAAGCTTTCATTTGGCTAACAGAAAAACGCCAACTGTGGTTGGTCATGCTAATAACATCATCCGTCACCGGACAGGCAATGGCAATGCAGCCATCATTGACTTCACAGTTTTGCTGTTTCAGGTATTGGCGGATCACAATTTCAAGCGAGGCATAATACGCACAGGGGTAGAATTCGACTGCGCTCAGTTGCCCAGTATCCACATCACATAATGCCAGCCGTGCATTTGTCCCACCGATATCGCCTACTAGGGCATACGTTGTCATGGTTTATCTCCTTAAATCTTCCAGAAATGGTCTATATCCTAATGAGCCAGCCAAAAGTCGAATTGAGGAGATTCTACACAAGGTCAGGACGAAAGGCCGCATAAAAATGTCACGCTAACCACCCGTTTAGGTAAGGCCAAGGCCACGCCGGCCGATGGCGGTCAAGTCAATGGCAGTAAAACGGTCTTTCCAGTGCTTTTCGTAGTCTTCGCGGGAGAAATCAACCGGAGATGTGCCATTCTCAAACGATTTTGCCACTTTATGCGCATAAGCCAGATTTTTGTCGCACAAAGGGGCAGCAGGAATATACATCACATTTCCCCAGCCTTGCTGATTTTCCACAGGCGCGACGGAGTGGATAAGATCGCAGTGCCACCAGACAGAATCCCCCGCCTGTAAAGAGGGAATGCTGCATAGCCCGTCAATGAGGTGAGGATGCCATTTTGTCAACGTCGGCAGCGCCTTACCGGGCGCAACGCCACAGAGCTCATCTTCGGGCACATCCTTTAGCAAAGGACGTATTAGCAGATAGGCCATTGCTTCTGGCACGGGAACAACATGCAATAGCCCCTGATTGAGTGCCATATCCGATAGCGCCGTCCAGCCCTGAAAAGTGCGAAAAACCGAGCATCGGGTGACGTTATCCAGTTCATATTCGTTTATCTCTGGACGATGTGCGGCATCCCAAGGGTCATATTGGGCAAATTGGTGATTGAAAATAGGGCTGAACACTTTTTGATAAGCAGGATGCAGCCAACGCTCCAAGGCACCTGAGTCGGTATGGGCGCCAAGCCCTTTGGAGGCCGTGCCCGGTGGTCTGCGGCGAATGCGGTCAGGGTAAATAATGCTGACGTCAGGATCAAACCAACACACGCCATCGGAGGCAAATTTCCACAGACGATTGAGAAAAGATTGTACTTGGGCAATTTCTTCGCTTTGTCGGGCCTGCATCTGGGCTTGTGACCAGTAAATAGGGTAAATTTCCGGGCGGGATGCCTCAAGGCTGCCAAAATAGTTATCCCCCGTGCCTTGATAAACGTGATCAAAATGATTGAGTTCAAGGTAATCGAGCAGGGATTTATCCCATGCAAGTGCCGTATCACGGGGAAAATTTTGCCTGACGATGACACATCCCCGGCGTTTAATTTTCTGTAAAAGTTCTGTGGAGATACGGTGTTCGGCCAAATCACGCCAGTGGATTTCAGGCCAGGCGCTACCTGTCTCCTGTTCATCTTCTCTGGCGGCTGCGAGTTCTTGTTCTATTTTGTGACAAATCTGCGCGAACAAGCCTTCAACATCACCAATTTGCTTGCGCATCGTGTGTTTCATTTGACGGATGTTCTGGCGGTAATTATCAGGAAAGGTTGCAGAAGTAAAAGAGGTATCCATAGCAGATCCTATTTGTTTACTATGACTTACGCATTATGTTCTGGCGGAGGAATTATATAATATCTTGATTGTTATAGGTTATCAGACCCATTTCATCTGCCAGAAAATCCACGGCCCTGATAACTGGGTTAGATGACCAGAGCGGTTGTGATTCAATAGAGACTGTCAGTTCGTTTTCTTTGAGCCGATCACCGAATAGCATGATCGCTTTATCACCATGTTGTTTTGAGGCCCACGTTATCGCTTGGGCAGAGGGGTTATCCTGATAGATCTGGCTCGCCAGTGCTTGTGTGCCGGGATAGCTGCTGGCATCGGAAAGCAGTATATCTTTTGGATCGTAACCCCACTTGCGTAATATTCGCATATTGATATCCACCGTGATGAGATCAATGTCAGGAATCAGTTGGCTGTAGACAAGTTTATCCAATTTACTCAGATCGAAAGGCAGATGATTGCTTCCTGTCGGTACGTCGTGATAAATGGTTTCCATCACGGCCACGGAAATGCTCTCCCCCCCATAGATAGTGGGAATGGGGTGACCTTGCGCATTTTTGCAGGGGCTGAATCTGGCGTTGCCTTTTCCCGGATTAAACTCAGTACTTTTGTAGGCTTGGTGATGAATACGTTCAATCGTATTGTGGGCTTTCCAGATCCCCGTTTTGACAGATTTTCCATTGGGTGAATTAACCATGCAATGGTCCTTCTGCTTCTTGCCTGGCTGCATTTAATACCTCATCTGGACGGCTTAGCAAAACGTCCTTCGGTTTTTCTTTGTCTAACCATGAGTTAGGGGTATTAAACCAAATCGCCATGCCCCAGGATGTTTTTTTCCCCTCAAAAATTTCAATAATATCTTTGAGGACGGGGAGCGGTAGCCCGCCTTCATCCAACGCATATTGTGGGTATAAATCCTTTCCCTTGACTGAAACCGCGAAGATTTTTTTCGCTTGTTTCCAACGATTGGGGGTTGCACTGGGATTAAGCAACGAAAAACCCGCACCTTGGCTGAGTTCATACGCCGGAAGCCAGTTTGATTCCGCGAGAATGGAATTTTTCAGCATTTCAATCCGATCTTTTCGGTTGGATGTTCTCCAGGAGTCTTTTGGATTTTCTTCACACGGATTATCTGAGTGCGCATAACGTTCTGGATTCATTATCTTGGGTGCAGATTGACTGGGTGAAGCGTTGCGTTTGATGGAGGTCGCGGTGTTGAGTGCACTTAGCAGGGCAATGCGTAGATCCCTGACATTAAGATCCCCGGCTATCTCTTCCGGTAATTCCACCACCAAGAAACGATCGGCTTCATGGGGGGGAATTTCTGTGACGTGAATATGCTCAATATGCTCTTGTTGATGCGAAAGAACATCAAGAAGGGAAACATAGCCTAAGCGGAGTGTTTTTTCTTTTGCCCTGCTTTTTTTTGCTACTTTGCTATTCACTTCCAGACCCCTTATTCGTATTTGCACAAGCAGTGGATATCATTGATATGGTTTATATCAATGATATCGCAGGATTGCACAAAATATAGGCAATTGCAATGTTTTCTACAACAGGACATGCTTGCTGATAACAACCAGACGGTGCCAAAACGGTTTAAGACTCATTATACCTATCCTCGTAATTATTGAGTTAATATTCGTCAATGTTAACAAATTGTTCAGTAAACATACAGGTAAGATGTGATTATCGCTTGATTCTTATCCCTGATTCACCGGATAATCATCCGCTTTAAATTTTCTCACCGTTTCTTTGTCCGAAAAGCCAAACGATTGCGCAAGCGAATGGCTGAACCAATGAGTGCAGTACTGATTGTTGTTATCTTGTGACGTAATCGTTTTCGTTTGGCGGGGTGAAGAGATGGGACGAGAAGAAATGTTCAATGCGAAATATTCAACTACAAGCAGGGGAAAAACATGTCTGGCAGGCAGGTACCAACGCAATGCAAACTCGATAGGTATTTTAAGATTACTGAACGCGGATCGACGGTACGTCAGGAAATTATCGCCGGATTAACGACATTTCTGGCGATGGTCTATTCCGTTATTGTGGTGCCGGGGATGCTTGGGCAAGCTGGATTTCCTCATACCGCGGTGTTTATTTCTGTTTGTCTGGTGACCGGTGTCGGTTCGTTATTGATGGGATTGTGGGTGAATTTGCCAATGGCGATTGGCTGTGCGATCTCGTTGACGGCATTTACTGCGTTCAGTCTGGTTCTGGGGCAGCAAATCAGCGTTCCGGTGGCACTTGGTGCGGTTTTCCTGATGGGGTGCTTGTTTACGGTCATTTCCGTGACGGGCATACGGGCATGGATCTTGCGCAATATGCCAATGGGCATTGCTCATGGAACGGGTATTGGCATTGGGTTGTTTTTATTGCTGATTGCAGCCAATGGCGTTGGTTTGGTGGTTAAAAATCCACATGCAGGCTTGCCTGTGTCCTTTGGTTCGTTGACTTCATTTCCCGTGGCCATGACGCTCTTGGGGTTGGCAGGGATTATCGGTCTGGAACGGAAAAAGATGCCGGGCGGTATTTTGCTGATCATTATCGCGATTTCTATTATTGGCTTGATTTTTGATCCGGCCGTTAAATATCAAGGCTTCTTTAAATTACCCTCATTGGGGGAAGATGGCCTGTCCCTGATGTTCAGTATGGATATTATGGGCGCTTTGCAGCCGATTGTATTACCCAGTGTTCTGGCTCTGGTCATGACAGCCGTATTTGATGCGACAGGCACTATTCGGGCCGTAGCGGGACAAGCGAATTTATTGGATAAGCGAGGCCAGATTATCAATGGCGGCAAGGCGCTGACAGCCGATTCTATCAGTAGTATTTTTGCCGGGGCCATCGGCTCTTCCCCCGCTGCGGTTTATATTGAATCCGCCGCTGGCACTGCGGCTGGCGGTAAAACCGGCTTAACCGCTTCCGTTGTCGGTATTCTGTTCCTGCTGATTTTATTCTTGTCTCCGTTGTCGTATTTGGTGCCTGCCTACGCGACGGCTCCTGCTTTGATGTACGTCGGGTTACTGATGCTGGGTAATGTGCGGAAGCTGAATTTTGATGATTTTGTTGATGCAATGTCAGGTTTACTGTGTGCGGTATTTATCGTGCTGACCTGTAACATTGTGACAGGTATTATGCTGGGTTTCAGTACGCTGGTTGCCGGGCGTCTTTTTGCCGGTGAATGGCGTAAACTTAATATTGGTACAGTTATTCTTACCATTGTATTAGTTATATTTTATGCCGGGAATTGGGCTATCTAATTAAAATAGCAAGCGCAAACGCCAACCGTTTGCGCATTCTTTCTACCGATATCCTTCTATATCCTTTCTCTGTATCCTGCCATGTGGTTGTCAGACATAGTCTGAAAAGTGTTAATTTTTCAACACAGCCTTGCCGATAAGTATAAAATGGATAAATGAATCAATGCTTATTGATTCACAATGTGATTGCTTTTTGATTTTCTTTAATAACAGTAATATTTATGGTTATTAGCGCTGTTATTGACAGTAAAAAACAGTCACAATCTCTTCACTGACGGATTTTTGGCAATTTGTAAGGGTAACATGGAAATATTCTTTACTATCTTGATCTTGATATTGGTTGTGTCAGTTTCTGGGGTTCTTACTAAAATGATCCCGTTCCGTGTCCCCTTGCCGATAGTGCAAATAGCAATGGGAGCGTTGCTGGCCTGGCCTCATTTTGGTTTACACGTTACTTTTGATCCTGAACTCTTCCTTGTTTTACTTATCCCTCCTTTATTATTTGTTGATGGTTGGAAAACGCCGACCAGAGAATTTTTCCAACATGGGCGCGAAATCGTTATTTTAGCTTTAGTGTTGGTACTGGTGACGGTGGTTGGCATTGGCTATTTGATCTACTGGTTATTGCCGAGTATCCCACTGATTGCTGCTTTTGCCTTGGCGGCAGTATTATCCCCCACGGATGCAGTGGCATTGTCATCGATTGTTGGAAAAGGGCGCATTCCTAAAAATATAATGAGCGTGCTGGAAGGGGAAGCATTAATGAATGATGCTTCGGGTTTGGTCGCGCTGAAATTCGCTGTGGCGATTGCCATGGGCACGATGGTCTTTACCGTCACCGGCGCAACGGTGGAGTTTCTCATTGTTGCGATGGGTGGTTTGTTGTCGGGTATTGCCATCACGTGGCTGTACAGCAAATCACTGCGATTGATGAGTCGCTGGAGTGGGGATGATCCCGCCACGCAAATCATGTTTATGATGTTGCTGCCATTCGCTTCTTACATGATTGCTGAACATATCGGTGTGTCAGGGATTCTGGCCGCAGTTGCCGCAGGTATGACGATCAGCAAGGCTGGCGTGATCCGCAACGCACCGCTGGATATGCGTCTGCGTGCCGATAACGTATGGGGCATGTTGGCCTTTGTCTTCAATGGCCTGGTGTTCATCATGCTGGGGCTGCAATTGCCGGATATCTGGGAAACCTCGGTGGCTCAGGCTGAACTTGATCCCAATGTTGAAACCTGGATATTATTTACTGCCGTTGGGGTTATTTACGTTGCGTTGGTGTTACTGCGATTTAGCTGGTTATGGCTGATGAAAACGACCAGCAAGATGCTGATAAAGAAAAAACCCCTTCAGTTTGCCACTTACACGACCCGTGAGTTGTGTTTGGCTTCGGTTGCGGGTGTGCGTGGGGCAATTACGCTGGCAGGTGCACTGTCTGTGCCATTGTTCTTGCCGGATGGTGATCCGTTCCCGGCACGTTATCAGTTGATTTTTATTGCCGCGGGCGTAATTCTATTCTCCCTCTTTGTGGGGGTTGTCGCGTTACCCTTGCTGCTGCGTGGCATGAAAGTCGGCGATAAGCAGGCCGATATCAATGAAATCAGAATGGCAAAAGCCGCCATGGCTGAAGTTGCGATTGTCAGTATGAATAAAATGGAAGAGCGTCTGTCGGCCAATACGGAAGAAAAGCTGGATGCAGAAGTTATTAGTGAAGTTGCGTCCAGGGTCACCGGTCATCTGCGGCGTCGTACTGCGGGAACGGATGAAATCGAGCATAACCTGCTGGTTGAAGATCTGGAGCGTCGCTTTCGTTTGACGGCATTAAGGGCTGAACGAGGGGAATTATATCACCTGCGTGCAACCCGTAAGATTAGTAATGAAACACTACAAACCTTGCTGCATGATCTTGATTTGCTGGAAGCGCTTTTAGTGGGGAAAGATCAATAAAAAGGTAAAAGACCAATAAATTATGTGGCTGTTAACGATCACGACATTTTTGTGGGCCGCTTCATTCAGCCTGATTGGCGCTTATCTCGCGGGTCAGGTCGATAGCTGGTTTTCTGTTCTTGCCAGAGTCGTCTTGGCAGCAATGGTATTCTTACCATTTTTGCGTTGGCGTGGGTTATCGCTGAAAGTCATTTTATTGTATATGGCCGTTGGTGCCTGTCAGCTTGGTGTGATGTATCTGTTTGTATTTCATGCCTATCACTATCTGACTGTGGCAGAATTTTTGCTATTTACCATCATGACGCCGCTCTATGTCACATTAATTTATGATTTGATGGGACGTCAGCGATTGCGCTGGGGTTATGCCCTGAGTTCTTTATTGGCTGTGGCCGGCGCCGCGATTATTCGCTATGACCAATTAAGCGAATCTTTCTGGATTGGCTTGATATTAGTGCAATTAGCCAATATTTTCTTTGCAATAGGTCAGGTCGGTTATAAGCGATTGATGGAGATTCATCCGATCCCGCAGCGAGTGGCATTTTCGTGGTTCTATCTAGGAGCGTGTGTTGTCGCCACGATTGGCTGGTTGCTGTTCGGTGATCCACAAAAATTGCCGACGACTCAGTTACAGTGGGGCGTCTTGCTTTGGTTAGGCGTTGGGGCGTCGGGCATTGGCTACTTTATGTGGAACTATGGTGCAACTCAAGTGGATGCCGGAACACTGGCGATTATGAATAATATGTTGGTTCCGGCGGGATTGTTGGTCAATTTTGCAATTTGGCAGCAGCACCCGAACTGGCTGAGTTTTACCATTGGAGGCAGCCTGATTGTTGCATCACTTTGGGTGCATCACCGCTGGATACTGCAACCCGTTTCACCAACGGCAAATTATCCACAGCGTGCTGACGCGCAGAACGAATAAATGTATCAATAGCGGGTTGGCGCTGTTCTCCTTCTCGGCAGGCAGCGTACAATCTGCTCCATAATCCTTCTCCCAGCGTTTGGGTTACCACCAATCCTTGCCTTTCGAAGGTTTCCACCGCCCAGTGCGGTAACGCGGCGATGCCCAATCGGGCGGCAACCATCTGAATCAACAGTAGCGTATTATCGACGGTTTTTAAGGTCGGCGTCACTTGCGCTGGCTGGAGAAAACGTCGCCAGATGTCAAACCGTTGTCGCTGGACGGGATAAATCAGCAACGTTTCAGCCGCAAGATCTTGTGGATGAATATCGCTTTTATTGGCCAGTGGATGATCCGGCGCAATCACCAGCTTCACTTCGTAATCAAACAGCGGCGTATAGTGCAGATGGCTGTCTGCAATAATGTCAGAGGTCAGAACAATATCCAGCTCACGTTTTTGCAGGGCAGGTTGAGGATCAAACGTCACACCTGATTTGAAATCCACATTAACTTGCGGCCAACTTTCACGAAAACGCTTGAGTGCCGGGGTCAGCCATTGAATACAGCTATGACACTCAATGGCAATGCGTAAGTTTGTCTCTTCCGGTTCATGACATTGACGTAAGGAATCGGTCACTAAGGGGAGGACTTGATCTGCCAACTTTAATAATACTTCTCCTTGAAGCGTTAGTTTCAAGGGTTGGCTTTTACGAATGAACAACTTAAATCCCAGCCGATGTTCTAATTCACTGAATTGATGAGAAAGGGCAGATTGCGTTTGATGCAAATAATTTGCCGTCGCCGCGAGTGAGCCACAATGGTTCAGTGCTTGTAGTGTTTTTAAGTGTTTTAATTCGATCATGAAAAACCTTCAAGTTGATAATGAATAATTTGCGCTTGTGGTTTATACACTACCTGTTGATTATAGAAGTGTAAACATCTAGATGGCTAAAATTTTATGGGTGACGACATGACAGTTTTGAATCATACATTGGGTTTTCCACGTATCGGCTTGAAAAGAGAGCTAAAAAAGGCGCAAGAGAGCTATTGGGCGGGCAAAATTTCTCAACAGGAATTGCTGGAGGCAGGTCGTGAATTACGTGCACGTCACTGGCAACAGCAAAAAGAAGCGGGTGTTGATTTAGTTCCCGTGGGTGATTTTGCCTGGTATGACCAAGTATTGACCACGAGTCTGTTATTGGGCAATGTTCCACCGCGTCATCAAAATGAAGAGGGCAAGATTGATCTGGATACGCTGTTCCGTATCGCCCGTGGCCGGGCACCAACAGGTACACCTGCGGCCGCGGCGGAAATGACGAAATGGTTCAACACCAATTATCACTATATCGTGCCTGAATTTCAGGAAGGGCAAGCATTTAAGCTGGGTTGGACTCAATTGCTGGACGAAGTTGACGAAGCACTGGCATTAGGGCACAAAGTAAAACCGGTTCTTTTGGGGCCCGTGACCTACTTATGGCTCGGTAAGGTGAAAGGCAAGGTTTTTGATCGCCTGTCTTTATTACAGGATATCCTGCCGGTATACCAGCAAGTGCTGGCAGAACTGGCAAAACGTGGCATTGAGTGGGTACAGATTGATGAACCGGCTCTGGTGCTGGAGCTACCAGAAGCGTGGCTGGCGGCATTCTCAACGGCTTACCAGTCTCTTGAGGGGAAAGTGAAGCTGTTGCTGACGACCTATTTCGATAGCATCGGCCACAATCTGGAGACAATAAAATCACTGCCGGTGCAAGGACTGCATGTCGATTTGGTTGCAGGGCACGATCCGCTCGAGAATTTGGATAAATCCTTGCCAGAAGATTGGTTGCTTTCATTGGGAGTGATTAATGGCCGCAATGTTTGGCGAGCAGATTTGAGTGAAAAATATCAGCTTGTTGCGCCATTGGTGGGTAAAAGAACGGTGTGGATTGGCACGTCTTGTTCATTGCTGCATAGCCCCATTGATCTGAATGATGAAACGGGGTTGGATGAAGAAGTGAAAAGCTGGTTTGCTTTCGCATTGCAGAAATGCGCGGAACTTTCTTTGCTGTCACAAGCATTGAATGCACCAGAAGGCAGTAAACAGGCTGAACTTGATGCTTATAGTGCCCCCATTCGCGCCCGTCGCAGCTCCACAAGAGTAAATAGCCCTGCGGTCGCTGAACGCATTGCGGCCATTCAGCCACAGGACAGTGAACGTCATCAGGCCTATCCTGAGCGTGCCAAGCTCCAGCGTCAACGCTATAACTTACCATTGTGGCCAACCACCACCATAGGTTCGTTCCCGCAGACAACGGAAATTCGCAGCCTGCGTCTCGATTTCAAAAAAGGTCGGGTGGATAGTACGCATTACCGAGCCAATATCAGTGACCATATCAAACAAGCCGTGCAAGAACAGGAGCGTCTGGGGCTGGATGTCTTGGTACATGGTGAAGCTGAACGTAACGACATGGTGGAGTATTTCGGTGAACACTTTGACGGCTATGTTTTTACCCAAAATGGCTGGGTACAAAGTTACGGTTCCCGTTGCGTAAAACCACCGGTCATCATTGGCGATATCAGCCGCCCAGAGGCAATAACGGTAAATTGGGCGACCTATGCGCAATCCCTGACGGATAAGCCGGTCAAGGGCATGTTGACGGGGCCGGTGACCATTCTCTGTTGGTCATTCCCAAGGGAAGATATCAGCCGTGAAACCATCGCCAAACAGATCGCACTGGCTCTGCGTGATGAGGTTGATGATTTGCAGCAAGCCGGTATTGGCATCATCCAAATTGATGAACCCGCATTACGTGAAGGCTTGCCACTGCGCAGAGAAGAGTGGAAGGAATATCTGGCGTGGGCGGTGGATGCTTTCAAACTGAGTGCCGCCATTGCGGAAGATGATACCCAAATCCATACTCATATGTGTTATTGCGAGTTCAATGACATTATGCCATCCATTGCAGCGCTGGATGCGGATGTGATCACCATCGAAACCTCTCGCTCCGATATGGAGCTGCTGGATTCGTTTGAAGATTTCTCCTATCCGAATGAGATCGGGCCTGGCGTGTATGATATTCACTCACCCAACGTCCCAAGTGTTGAATGGATAGAGGCATTGCTGCGCAAAGCGGCTGATCGTATCCCGGTTGAGCGTTTATGGGTGAACCCGGACTGCGGTTTGAAAACCCGCGGTTGGACAGAAACCCGACAAGCGTTGGCCAACATGGTCGAAGCAGCAAAACGCCTGCGCTCTTCATTGAACAGCTAACTAACAATTTAACTATTCAGTTTACACTGAAATAAGTCGAAAATACCCGCCACAGTTAATGCAATGTGGCGGGTGAAATGAGTTCGTTTCCCCTGACAGTCCATCCCTGATCTTCCATCCAATCTGGCAAAAGCCCAATGTCATCTTCTCCCATTTGTTGGTGGTTTTATCTGTTTAAACGGATAAGACGCTGAGTTAGGTGCGTTTACAAGAATGAATTTCAAATGCACCTGATTTTGGGGTAATGAGAAGGGATTTGGTTATTGAGAAATTTTACTTATGTTATTTCTGTTTTTTAACACAAGTGTGTGAAATGGTATTTCTTAACTTTTTATTAAAAATCCTTTTTATTCAGATGATTAATTAATTTCCTGCTAGTGAAATATAAATTATGAATGTGATATTCATCGTTTTTTTGTGAAATTATCTATGTGAAGATTAAAAGGTAACAAATTGTCACACAACACCAGGGAACCTCATGAATAATTCAATACAAAAAATAGGGGTTATAGGACTGGGAGCGATGGGAATGGGAATCGCACAGTCTTTAATAAGAGCAGGTATACCAACCTATGGTTTTGATATAAATATCAAAGCTTGTGAACAACTTAAACAATTAGGAGCAGTAGAAGTCGCTGATAATGCTGTTCAATGGGGAAAAGAACTTGATGTTCTTTTATTCGTTGTGGTCAACAGTGCTCAAATTGAACACATCCTGTTTGGTGGGGATAATCCGCTGGTTAAGCAACTTAAGGCAGGCACCGCTATTGTCTTACACAGCACGATTTCTTCAGAACAGGCGCAAGGCTTTGCCAATCGTTTATACGAATATAATATCAAAATGCTTGACGCGCCGATTTCCGGTGGAGCATTGAAAGCTATGCAAGGGCAATTAACCATTATGGCCTCTGGACCTTCTGAATTGTTCGAACGACTCAGACCAATTTTCGAGGTAATTGCAGAGCGTCTTTATCATATCGGTGATGAAATTGGTCAAGGTTCAATTGTTAAAATGATCCATCAGTTATTGGCGGGCGTACATATTGCCGTTGCTGCGGAGAGCATGGCACTTGCGGCTAAGGCTGGTATCCCGCTGGATTTAATGTATGAAATTGTAACTCATGCTGCGGGAAATTCATGGATGTTTGAAAATCGTGTCCCCCATATTCTGGCTGGCGATTATACACCGAAATCTTCCGTAGATATTTTTGTTAAAGATTTGGGTATTGTGCTTGAGGCGGGCAGAGAGATGAAATTTCCGTTGCCAATGGCTTCAACAGCACATCAGATGTTTTTAGCTGCCAGCAATGAAGGATTAGGGCAGTGGGATGATAGCGCTGTGATTAAAACTTACAAAGGAATAACTTTGCCAGAGGAGAAATCATGACAATCAAATTGGGAGTGATTGCGGATGATTTCACGGGAGCGACAGATATCGCTAGTTTTATGGTGCAAAGCGGTTGGAAAGTTGTCCAATTATTAGGGGTACCTGATGAGAGTACCCCCATTCCACACGATATAGATGCTGTTGTAATCAGTTTAAAGATTCGTTCTTGTCCTGTAGCTGAATCGATTTTTCAAGCTATAAACTCTTGTCGTTGGTTACGGAATAAAGCGAGTTGTCAGCAGGTGTTTTTTAAATACTGTTCCACCTTCGATTCTACACCAGAAGGAAACATTGGTCCGGTTATAGATGCATTGATGGGGGAATTACAAGTTGATATTAGTCTGATTTGCCCCGCACTCCCAGTTAATGGACGGACAGTCGTTCATGGCTATTTATTTGTTAACGAAATGTTGTTGAATGAAAGTGGAATGCAGCATCATCCAATCACGCCGATGAAAGACGCTAACTTGTTACGGTTAATAGAACAACAAGCAAAAGGGATAGCAGGATTAGTTAATCTTAATTGTGTCCGTCAAGGAAAACAGGCCATTTCTCATCGCTTAGAGTCATTGCGCTTGGATGGTGTTCGTTACGCGGTTGTTGATGCCATGACAATGGCGGATTTATTGCC
The DNA here is from genome assembly GCF_028598745.1 of Xenorhabdus sp. IM139775. Taxonomy (GTDB): domain Bacteria; phylum Pseudomonadota; class Gammaproteobacteria; order Enterobacterales; family Enterobacteriaceae; genus Xenorhabdus. The sequence continues at coordinate 16,174 of NZ_JAQRFK010000042.1, read as the reverse complement.
TGTTGCTCAAGTTGCATCGGAGATGGTTTTGGTGACAGGAGGTTCAGGGTTAGGTGCTGCAATCGCGAGTAATGATACAGGCCAAATTTCATCAACTTCCAAAATCGGAGATACTCCTCCTGCCAGAGACAGGAAGTCAGTGGTTTTTTCGGGAAGTTGTTCATCAATGACAAATCAGCAAGTCATTAAATATAAAGAGATAGCGCCAGCAATGGAATTGAATGTTGGCGAATGTATCTACAATCCTAAGTATGCAGATCAATTGACAGAGTGGATTATGCAACAACCAGAGGATGGATTAGCACCTATGTTATACGCGACTCAATCCCCTGAAGTATTACAGCAGATTCAGCAGCAATATGGGGCTACAGAATCCAGTTATTCAATTGAACACGTTTTTTCTGAGGTTGTAAGGAAACTCAGGAAACAGGGATTTAATACTTTTATTGTTGCCGGAGGGGAAACTTCCGCCCGAGTTACACAGAGTTTAAAAATCAGCCTGCTGAGTATTGGTGCACCTATTGCGTCTGGAGTTCCTTGGGTACATGATTTACATACCGATTGTTGGTTAGCTTTAAAATCAGGCAATTTTGGTGAGGCAGATTTTTTTCAGCACGCGCAGGAGATGTTTCATGAATGAGGAGGCACTGCGTGCTGCGTTGGTAGAGTGGGCCCGTTCAATGTTTGAGCGTGGGTATAGCAGTGGGGGAGCAGGAAATATCAGTGCCAAGCTACATGATGGCTCATTTATTGTTACTCCAACCAACGCGAGTTTTGGTGATTTACAAGCTAATAGATTGAGTAAATTAGATGCGGAAGGAAATTGGATATCTGGTGACAAGCCAACAAAAGAGATTGCCATGCATTTGGTAATGTATCGTAGCCGATTAGAGTGTAATGCTATTGTTCATTTGCATTCTCCTTGGTTGACTGCGCTTTCCTGTATGCCTAATCTGGATCGTGAGAATTGCCTTCCCCCTATTACTCCATATTATGTCATGAAGGTAGGGCGTTTACCCGTAGTAGAATATTTCCCTCCTGGAGACGAGAGAATTAGTCAAGAAATTGCGAAGCTTGCCCCAAAACACAATGCCATTTTGCTTGCAAATCATGGCCCCGTTGTTGGAGGTAAAACATTACGGCAAGCTTTTTTCAACGCAGAAGAGCTGGAAAATACTGCTCGTTTGTATTTAATGCTGTTACCACACGGTTTTACCACTTTGAATGAGTCTCAAGTGCGGGAGCTGGAAAGGCGTTATCCCAAGTAATAAGGATTATCTATGGCTAAGTTCGCAGCAAATTTGAGTACGATGTTTAATGATGTTCCTTTTATTGAGCGATTCTCACGGGCAGCAAACGCTGGTTTTAGAGGTGTTGAATATTTATTCCCTTATACGGAATCAGTGGAAAAAATTTCTAATTTGTTGAAAGAGAATCAACTAAAACAGGTTTTGTTCAATATGCCCGCAGGAGATTGGGGTGCAGGTGATAGGGGAATGGCGTGTTTACCTGGCCGTGAAAAAGATTTTGCAACAGGGGTTCATAAAGCATTAGAGTATGCCTTGTCATTAAATTGTAAGCAAATTCATGCAATGGCTGGGAAATGGAGTAAACAATTTAAATATGAGCAGCAAAATGAATGTTATATAGAAAATATTCAATATGCTGCGGATGTGATGGCCGAACATGATATTAAGGTTTTAATTGAACCCATCAATGCCCGTGATATGCCTGACTATTTTTTGACAACGCAAAATCAAGCAGAAGAGTTGTTAAAGGCTATTGATCGTCAAAATGTCTTTATTCAGCTTGATCTTTACCACTGTCAGATTATGGAGGGCAACTTACTGGGAACCATAGAACGATTATGGCAAAAATTTAGTCATATTCAAATTGCCTCAGTACCAGGGCGTCATGAACCAGATTACGGGGAAATCAATTACCCTTGGTTGTTTAAGAAATTAGATGAAATGGGGTATCAAGGATGGATTGGGTGTGAATATTACCCATCAGGTTATACGGAAGAAGGACTTGGATGGCTGATGAAAGCCCAATCCTGATTGAGTGATGTTAATGTAGCAGGAGAAGTCATGACCCCTCTAGAACGTAGAGATTTTATTTATCGTTACTTACATGAACACCAGACTGTCTCTATTAGTATATTAGTTGAACTGATGAATGTTTCACACATGACCGTCAGGCGTGATATCCGTATGTTGGAAGAAGAAGGAAAGGTGATTAATATAACCGGTGGCGTCCAATTGAATGATGCTTTACGGCAAGAATTACCATGGAATGAAAAAGCACTTATTCATCATCGCAATAAACGGGCAATTGGTAAATATGCAGCCTCATTGGTAGAAGATGGGCAGGTAGTTTATCTAGATGCGGGAACTACAACATTTGAAATTGCTCAGGTGTTAGCGGAGCGTTTCAATTTGACAATTGTCACGAATGATTTTTCTATTACTCAATATTTGATGAATAGGCCACAATTGAATTTGTTTCATACAGGAGGAATGGTAGATAAACGCAACTATTCTTGTGTTGGAAATAGTGCAGCTATGGTATTGCGTGCTTTGAATGTGGATATTGCTTTTATCAGTACCAGTTCGTGGGATCTTGATCATGGCGTTTCTACTCCCTATGAAGAAAAAGTTTTAGTAAAACAAGCATTGTTAGAAATTGCCCGTAGGAAAATATTGATTTCTGATAGTAGCAAATACGGAAAATATGGAATGTTCCGCGTTTGTCCTCTCTCAAATATAAATGATATTGTATGTGATGGCTTGTTGCCTATGCCAGTACAGAAACAATTACAGGAATTAGATCTGAAACTTCATATCGTCAATCTATAAGAAACATAGATTTTCACCTATCTAATAATAGCTCTCATAGGCGATGAAAGAAAAATAATCATCGCTGGTGGTGCTGGTTTTCGGGCATCAATCATTTTTTGTTACACGTCGACATAATTTTGAATTTAATTTTGAACAAATTATGTTAGATGATATCTAGAGCTCGACCTCTCCTGTTCATGCTTTTTCACTCAGAGATAAAATTTTAATTTATCTATTAGCCTAGTAATCGTTATTGAAATGGAGTTTGATTATGGAGTCTTATATTCCACTTATTGGATTAGGTGTTGCAGTATTCACCCTGATTTTTCTGGTTCTACGTACCCGTATTCACGTGATTCTTGCTATGTTGATTGCGTCAATCATTGCAGGAGTTTCAGGAGGTTTAACCTTTGCTAATTCTGTTGAGGTCATTACTAAAGGATTTGGTTCAACATTGGGTAGCATTGGTATCGTGATTGGATTGGGAATAATGATGGGACGAGTGCTGGAGGTTTCTGGTGCCTCAGAGCAAATAGCTTATAGTTTCATCAAATGGTTGGGCAAAAAGCGTGAAGAATGGGCATTAGCGATTACGGGCTACATTGTTAGTATTCCTATTTTTGTTGATTCCGCTTTTGTGATTCTCTATCCATTGGCGAAGGCATTAGCTAAGAAGGGTAAACGGAACTTATTGACACTGGTGGTTTCTTTAGCTGGAGGATTGGTGGTAACTCACCATATTGTTCCTCCAACTCCAGGGCCACTTGGTGTTGCTGGTATCTTCGAAGTCGATATCGGAGCGATGATGCTATTAAGCATGGTACTGGCTGTCCCATGTGTCATGGGTATTACTTTTTATGCAAAATGGTTAGCTATTAAATATCCTGAATACCAACTCTCTAATAAAGATGAAAAACCAGAAAACTTAAAGAAAGTTTATCAGAGTTATATGGAAGAAAAAGTCAGTAAACCGTTACCAAGTCTATTTATTTCACTTCTGCCAATCATTGCACCTATTATTCTGATCTTAATAAAAGCCACTAATAATTTACTATTGGGAACAGAAGCATTTATTGGGCAGGAAGATAACTTATATTTCCAGTTCTTTGATTTTTTTGGTGCCCCAATTATTGCGTTGGCAGTGAGTGTATTAATAGCAACTTATACATTAATTCCCAAAGTTAGTAAACAAGAGGCCATTGAACATTTGGAAACTGGATTACAAACAGCAGGTATCATCCTGCTGGTTACAGGGGCTGGCGGCGCATTAGGTGCTATATTGCGTGAAAGTGGAACAGGAATGATTTTGGCAAAATACATTGCCAGTCTGCCAATTTCACCCATTTTAATCCCATTTATTATTTCGACATTAGTACGCTTGATCCAAGGTTCAGGGACAGTAGCAATGATTACCTCAGCTTCTATTTCATTTCCTATAATCAGTCAGATACCAGATGTTAATATGTTGCTGGCTGCTCAGGCGGCAACTATAGGTACCCTATTCTTTGGTTATTTCAACGACAGCCTATTCTGGATGGTCAACCGGATGATGGGTATTAAAGACGCAAAACAACAAATGATCGTTTGGTCAGTGCCTACCACCATTGCGTGGGGAATTGGGTTGTGCGGTATATTGGTTCTTGACCTCATTATGTAAATTATCATTATTCAACCTCGCTCTGACAGTGACCCATTTTACTCCAGTCGCTGTCAGATACTTTCCAAGCAATCTCCTTCTTTCCATTGTGATTTTCATCCCCCACCACTTCGTTTTTCAACTGCCCCAATATCGTAAAATAGCCCAAAGCACTATGAAGGCAGGCGCTTGAGATATACTGATGGCGCAGGTTTCGGGCCAGCAGTAATTTATTCAGTGATGCCATTTGTGCATTTATCGCCAGTAATACAGATTTGATGAGGTTTTATGATGGAGTTTTATATTCCAATGATTGGATTGGGCGTGGCGGTATTTACGCTGATTTTTCTGGTCTTGCGCACTCGTGTTCATGTGCTTATTGCGATGTTAATGGCGGCGATCATCGCCGGAATATCCGGTGGGTTGACGATGAGCAATGTCGTTGAGGTTATGACTAAAGGGTTTGGTTCGATATTAGGCAGCATCGGTATCGTGATTGGATTGGGATGTATGATGGGGCGGATATTGGAAGTCTCTGGCGCAACGGAACGGATCGCCTATAGCCTGATTAAATGTCTGGGTAAAAGACGCGAAGAGTGGGCTTTGGCGATGACCGGTTATATTGTCAGTATCCCCATCTTTGTGAATTCAGCTTTTGTGATCCTCTATCCACTGGTGAAGGCATTGGCGAAACAGGGTAAACGCAATGTCTTGTCCCTTGGCGTTGCGCTGGCTGGAGGGTTAGTGGTCACTCACCATATCGTTCCCCCAACGCCGGGGCCGCTTGCGGTAGCCGGAATATTCGGCGTGAGTATCGGTCAGATGATGCTGGCAGGCATGATACTGGCGGTTCCCTGTGTTATTGGGATTACCTGTTATGCAAAGTGGTTGGAAACCAAATATCCTGATTATCAGATTGATAATACAGAAGAAAATGCAGAGAATTTGCAACAGGCTCATCAGCGTTATCTGACAGAAAAAGAGCAGAAATCGCTGCCGAGCCTATTTCTTTCCCTTTTGCCGATTATTGTGCCCATTATTCTGATGGTTATTGGCGTCATTAATGGAATGATATTGGAAACGGATGCCTTTGCTGGCAAGGGAAATAATATCTATTTTCAGATACTTAATTTTCTAGGTTCACCGATTATTGCGCTGGCAATCAGTGTATTACTGGCGGTTTACACCCTAATGCCAAACGTCAGTAAACACGAAGTCACTGAACATTTGGAAACCGGGTTAAAAAGTGTGGGCATTATTTTGTTGGTGTCAGGCGCGGGAGGGGCATTGGGCGCGGTATTAAACGAAAGCGCTACAGGGACAATATTGGCGCATTATGTTGCCAGCCTGCCAATAACCCCTGTTTTGATCCCGTTTATCATTGCAACGTTGATACGCATAATCCAAGGTTCTGGCACGGTAGCAATGATAACCGCTGCTTCCATTTCAGCCCCTGTTATCAGGCAGATACCGGATGTGAATATGTTGGTGGCAGCTCAAGCAGCGGTGATGGGCACCTTGTTTTTCAGTTACTTTAATGACTGTTTTTTCTGGGTAGTTAACCGGATGATGGGGATTACCAATGTGAGGCAACAGATTATCGTCTGGTCGATTCCCACCACCATTGCATGGGGAATTGGATTGTGTGGGGTACTGCTGCTTAATCTCGTCATGTAAATAGCGATGGCGATTTTTCTCTTACAAATGAGATGTTAATCACAAAAATGTGTATGCATTTCTTTACGAAGTTAATTAAAGATGATTTAAATCACTAAAAAATGTCAGAGTATTGACTAGATTTAGGTATTCATATTTTGAATCATGCCCGTTGAGGAGTCTGATATGTCTGATGTATTTCACTTAGGTATCACTAAAAGCGACCTGCAAGGCGCGACGCTGGCGATTGTACCAGGCGATCCTAACCGTGTTGAAAAAATTGCACGACTGATGGATAACCCGGTACATCTGGCTTCCCACCGTGAATTCACCACCTGGCGTGCAGAAATTGACGGAAAGGCCGTTGTTGTTTGCTCGACGGGCATCGGTGGCCCTTCAACGTCGATTGCCGTAGAAGAACTGGCACAATTGGGTGTACGTACTTTCCTGCGTATCGGCACAACGGGGGCGATCCAGCCACCCATTAATGTCGGCGATGTCTTGGTCACGACCGCCGCAGTGCGGTTGGACGGTGCCAGTTTGCACTTTGCCCCAATGGAATTCCCGGCGGTGGCTGATTTTGAGTGTACCAACGCACTGTACGAAGCAGCAAAAGCATCGGGTTCTGTTACGCATGTGGGTATCACTGCCTCTTCCGATACCTTCTATCCGGGGCAAGAGCGTTACGATACCTATTCTGGCCGTGTTGTTCGTCGTTTCCAAGGCTCCATGAAAGAGTGGCAGGAAATGGGAGTCATGAACTTTGAGATGGAGTCAGCAACATTACTGACGATGTGTGCAAGCCAAGGATTGCGTGCGGGGATGGTGGCTGGTGTGATCGTTAACCGTACCCAACAGGAAATCCCGGATGTTGAGTTACTGAAGAAAACAGAAAGCAACGCGTTGGGAATTGTTGTGGAGGCCGCTCGTCGCCTGCTGTAATACCTTTCATCAAGGGTCAGGACATTCTGGCCCTGTCGTTTGTGCGCTCTTCTCTTCCCTTCATGGCAAAATCTGTTAATGTCATAACATTTTGTAACTTTTAATTGCAACAAGAGTGACTATGACCACAACATTGCTATCTCATCCTTCACTGCTCCCTTTGAATGGCGGCATCAATTTTCGTGATTTAGGTAATAACACACTGAATAATGGCACTAAAATTAAATCAGGGTTGTTATTTCGTTCCGGTTCACTGGACAAGTTGACAGAAAACGATCAGGCTTTTTTAGTCAGCAAAAACCTTTTGCAGATCATTGATTATCGTGATAACAGCGAAATCATGGATAAACCCGATCAGGTATGGACGGGAGCACACTATCACCATGCGCCGGCCAATCCTCTTTCCAAAGAAGTGGATGCCAATCTGGAAAAATTAGACAAGGCGATACTGGAACAATTTGACGCGAAAGTATTTATGTCTCGCTTATATGAACTGCTGCCCATCAATAACCCGGCTTATCAGACGTTAGCGACATTATTGCTGCAACCAGAGAAAGGCGGAATTGTACAACATTGCGCAGTGGGCAAAGACCGGACAGGCGTCGGCTCTGCACTGGTTTTATTCGCATTGGGCGCGGATCTGGATACGGTGATGGAAGATTATTTGTTGACCAATATCACATTGGCACCGTACCGGGACTATTTATTGAATGAACATGCAAAAATGATGAGTGGCAGTGTGGTTGAAAAATTTGCCTATGTTTATTCAGTCAGGGAAGAGTTTCTCATGACTGCACTCAATAGCATTAACCAGCATTATGGCAGCGTGGATATTTGGCTGGAAAAAGATATCGGGCTCGATATGGCTGCACGTGAAAAGCTACAAGCCTATTTTCTTGAATAAAAATATCAGGTTAGCATTGGGCTGATTGTTCAGGGCTAACCTATGACATACTACTGATAACACAGGAAAGATTAATGTGAGTCTGCATGAGATCATCGAACTGGTCGTAAATTTCGTAAAAGCCCATGAAGTTTGGGCAATTCCCATCATTTTCCTGCTTGCATTTGGTGAATCGTTGGCATTTATTTCCCTGTTGTTGCCGGCAACGATCATTTTGTTGGGGTTAGGTGCATTGATTGGTGAAAGTGGGTTAACTTTCTGGCCAATCTGGGTTGCTGCGGCCGCCGGTGCTTTCTTTGGTGATTGGCTTTCCTACTGGTTTGGTTTCCACTACAAAGAAAATGTCGGCAAAATGTGGCCGCTTTCCCGCCATCCTCAAACGTTAGTCCGTGGTCATCGGTTCTTTGAACGATGGGGCGTATGGGGCGTTTTCATCGGGCGTTTTTTTGGCCCGCTGAGGGCAGTTGTACCGCTGGTGGCGGGAATTTGTGCCATGCCAAAACGCCATTTTCAGCTCGCCAATTTCGCTTCTGCATTGATTTGGGCATTCGGTATCTTAGCCCCAGGCGCATTTGGCCTGCGTTGGTTAGCCGAGTGGATGGGCTAATTGCGAGCCGCTTTGCAAACTGAAAGAAAGCCATAAAAATACTCTGGACATCTATACAGCATCTACTTAACTTACATTCATTGAGGCGGATAAATCAAAATGGTGTCAGCGAGGGGAGTTAGGTGGATATCCAGTGGTTATATATGCTAATTGGTGGCTTGAGTGGATTGCTGGGCGGAGGGATCTTCGTCTGGCTCTCTGTTCATCAGCGGGTTCAGCAAAAAGAGCAGGAACTGCGTGAATTATATAGTCAATTAGCGATCCACCGTGAAAAGTTGGAACAATCCCACTATTGGCGTACTGAATGTGATCAGTTAAACCAAGCGTTGCTGGCTCAACGCGAAATTAACAGCGTGCAGGAAGCGGAGTTACGCGAATTAAGTACCCGGCTTGAAGAAACCCGGCTGGCTGCGGAGGAAAAACAACGTTTATTGATTAACAGTGAACAACGGTTAAGCAGCCAATTTGAAAATCTCGCCAATCGTATCTTTGAACATAATCAACGCCGTACTGACGAATACCATCGCCAAAATCTCAATAACCTTCTGCTGCCCTTTCGTGAACAACTTGAGGGATTCCGCCGTCAGGTACAAGACAGTTTCGGGCAGGAGGCGCGTGAGCGCCATACCCTGACCCATGAAATCCGGAATCTCCAGCAACTCAATGCACAGATGGCAAAAGAGGCCATCAATCTCACAAAGGCGCTGAAAGGCGATAACAAAATGCAGGGAAACTGGGGGGAGATGGTATTGGCGCGGGTTTTGGAAGCCTCCGGCTTGCGTGAAGGATATGAATTCGAGACACAGGTTAATATTAAGGCCGAAAACAACGAACGTTTTCAACCTGATGTGATTGTGCACCTGCCACAGGGAAAAGATGTGATTATTGATGCCAAAATGTCTCTGGTCGCTTACGAACGTTATTTCAACAGTGATAGCGAAGAACAGCAGGCGCAAGCACTACAGGAGCATATTAACTCCATCAAAGGGCATATTCGCGGCTTGAGCCGAAAAGATTATCAACAATTGCCCGGATTGCGATCGCTGGATTATGTTTTGCTGTTTATTCCCGTGGAGCCTGCTTATTTGGTTGCACTCAATCAGGCACCAGAGTTACTTGATGAGGCGCTGAAACACAATATCATGCTGGTGAGTCCCTCCACGTTGTTGGTGGCTATTCGGACGATCAATAACTTGTGGCGTTATGAATATCAAAGCCAAAATGCCCGCCTGATTGCCGATAAAGCCGCCAGAATGTATGACAAAATGCGATTGTTTGTGGATGATATGCAGGGGTTGGGGCAAAGCCTCAACAAAGCACAGGCAAGTTACCATTTCGCCATGAAAAAACTCGTTGAGGGAAAAGGAAACTTGATTAGTCAGGCCGAAGGATTTCGTGATTTAGGCGTGGATGTGAAACGCCCCATTGATTCACAATTAATTGATAAATCTTTCCAATCGTTACAGATAAATGAGTGAACTCTGAATAGGGTTTTATCGGAAAGGCTGGTACACTGGCTATAAATTTTTTTTGAATAAAAAGCGGACAATTAACATGGCAGATCAATCAAAAGAAACCACTGATTTTGGTTTCCGCACCGTAGCCAAAGAAGAAAAAAAAGAGATGGTGGCAGAGGTGTTTCACTCTGTGGCCGCGAAATATGACTTAATGAATGATTTGATGTCATTTGGCATTCATCGTATCTGGAAACGCTTCACTATTGAAACAAGCGGTGTTCGCCGTGGTCATAAGGTGCTTGATCTTGCAGGTGGAACCGGCGATCTGACCGCAAAATTCTCCCGCATTGTAGGGGAAAAAGGTCAAGTTGTTCTGGCAGATATCAATGATTCCATGTTGAAAGTCGGGCGCGAAAAATTACGGGATATCGGGATTGTCGGCAATGTCAGTTATGTGCAAGCCAATGCGGAAGAACTGCCTTTCCCGGATAACCATTTTGACTGCATTACCATTTCCTTCGGCTTGCGAAATGTCACGGATAAAGAAAAAGCGCTGCGTTCCATGTATCGGGTACTAAAACCGGGCGGGCGCTTATTGGTGCTGGAGTTTTCCAAACCTGTCCTCGCACCGTTGAGCAAGGTTTATGATGCCTATTCATTCCATGTTCTGCCTAAAATCGGTCAGATGGTTGTGAAGGATGCGGACAGTTACCGTTATCTGACAGAATCCATCCGTACGCACCCTGATCAGGAAACCTTAAAAAGCATGATGGAAAAAGCCGGTTTTGACCAAGTTTATTACACCAACATGACCGGTGGGATCGTTGCACTGCACAAAGGGTTCAAATTCTGACATGGAAACACCCTCATCAAGCCATAGCATGTGTTCTGCGGTATCCGGTGATCAGGTGTTGTTTCCGGTATTGACTGCCTTTCTGGAAACAGCCCTGAATCATCTGCTATATCGTGAAGCGGTACTAAAACCTGCCCGTTTGAGATTGGCTGGTAAGATACTGTCTATCGAACTGAAAGAGATCGAAGCACCATTGGTACTGATATTCAGTGACAGGCGAGTGGACGTTTTGAGTCAATGGTCAGAGCCGGCGGATTGCTCAATGAAAACAACGATCCCGGCACTGCTCAAGCTGCGGGATCGTCAGTGTCTTTCAGCCTTGATTAACCGCGGTGACATTGTTATTGAAGGGGACATGCAGGTTATCCAACAATGGTCTGCTTTGCTGGATATGTCAGAGTGGGACCCCGCTCATCACCTTGCCCCTTATGTCGGTGATATTGCTGCGGAAAGTATCAGCCGGATGATGAAGACGGGTTTTGCATTTGCCAGCAATACTCTTGCAAAGAAGAAAACATATTTGACCGAATCATTGACGGAAGAACTGAATATGGCTCCCGGTGCGTTGGAAGTGGCCTATTTCAGTGAAGAAGTTAATGCCGTTGCCAATCAGATAAACCAACTCGAAAAACGGTTGGCGGCACTGGAGGGAAAACATGACGCCCAGTGAGATTAGGCGACTTTATTTTATCATCCGTGTCTTTCTTTCCTACGGGCTGGATGAACTTATCCCTAATATCCGTTTGACATGGCCGTTGCGTTTCGGGCGTTATTTCCTGTTTTGGCTCCCTAACCGACATCAGGATAAACCCCTCGGCGAACGCTTGCGTTTGGCATTACAAGAACTCGGTCCGGTATGGATTAAGTTTGGTCAGATGCTCTCCACGCGGCGTGACCTGTTCCCGCCGGCGATCGCAGATCAACTTTCAATGTTACAAGATCGGGTCGTTTCTTTTGATGGCGCAGTGGCGCGAAAATCGATTGAAACGGCATTAGAAGGCGCGCTGGAAACGTGGTTTGAGGATTTTGATCCACAACCACTGGCTTCTGCTTCTATCGCTCAGGTACATACTGCCCGGTTGAAGGAAAATGGCAAAGAAGTTGTCCTGAAAGTGATCCGGCCAGATATTCTGCCCGTTATTAAAGCTGATGTGCGGTTAATGTATCGTTTGGCAAATCTGGTGCCGCTTTTGCCGGATGGTCGTCGGCTTCGCCCGCGTGAAGTGGTGAGAGAGTACGAGAAAACCCTGCTTGATGAGCTGAATTTATTACGGGAAGCCGCAAACGCAATCCAATTGCGCCGTAATTTTGAAGATAGCCCGGTGCTCTATGTGCCAGAAGTCTATCCTGATTATTGTCGGGAAAATGTTTTGGTTATGGAACGTATCTATGGTATTCCGGTGTCAGATGTTGCGGCTTTAGAAGCGCAAAATACCAATATGAAATTATTGGCTGAACGCGGGGTTCAGGTCTTCTTCACCCAAGTATTTCGTGATAGTTTTTTCCATGCAGATATGCATCCCGGTAATATTTTTGTCAGTTATGATAAGCCGGAAGATCCTACTTATATCGGCATTGATTACGGTATTGTCGGCTCTTTGAATAAAGATGATAAACGCTATCTGGCCGAAAATTTCATTGCGTTCTTTAATCGTGATTATCGTCGGGTCGCTGAACTGCATGTCGATTCTGGTTGGGTGCCAGCCGATACCAATGTGGAAGATTTCGAGTTTGCCATCCGTACCGTGTGTGAGCCTATTTTTGAAAAACCCTTGGCTGAAATCTCGTTTGGGCATGTTCTGCTGAACCTTTTCAATACCGCCCGTCGTTTTAATATGGCCGTTCAGCCCCAGCTGGTTTTGTTGCAAAAAACGCTGCTGTATGTTGAAGGCTTGGGTCGTCAACTTTATCCCCAGCTTGATCTGTGGAAAACAGCGAAACCTTTTCTGGAGGATTGGCTGCATGATCAGGTTGGCCTTCCCGCTATCGTGCGTGCCTTTAAAGAGAAGGCGCCTTATTGGGCAGAAAAGCTACCGGAGCTGCCGGAACTGGTGTATGGCACGCTCCAACAGCATCGACGTTTACAGAGCAGCATTAATCAGATATCACAACAATTCAGGGAGCAACAGGTCAAGCAGCGCAAGTCTCTTTATTTATTGGGGATTGGTGCAACGCTTTTTATTTGTGGTAGTTTGTTCTTCATCATCGATCAGAAACATTTGGCATGGGGGATGATAGGGGCTGGAATGGCGTCATGGGGATTGGGCTGGTGCCATTTAAATAAGCGCCAGTAATAAATGAATATTAAATGAACGTCATTCTGTTACGTTCCTTGGTATGATCCGCTATTCTCGAACATCAAGTTTGTCGTTTATATTCTATAAACTTCAAGTTGCCGCTCGCAAGACGAAAGCCGCTTATTATCTCCCCGCAGCGCGGGGGGATAATAAATGCATGTTGAAGGGCGGCGCGTATATAATTAAGTCACTAGTAATATTCTGATGAATAGAGGTAGGTCAATATGGGTGGTATAAGTATTTGGCAATTACTCATCATTGCTGTCATTGTTGTCCTGTTGTTTGGTACTAATAAACTTCGCACCTTGGGTTCAGATTTGGGTGAATCAATAAAAGGCTTTAAAAAGGCCATGAGTGATGATGAAAAGCCCGAACAGCCGGAAAAAATGAGTCAGGATGCGGAGTTTGAAACGAAAAACCTCACTGAAAAGTCCACGGCTGCGCAATCTGAAAAATCAGAGAATAAAAGTAAAGACAAAGAGCAGGTATAAACCGTGTTTGACATTGGTTTTGGTGAATTACTGTTAGTCATGGTCATCGGTTTGGTTGTTCTGGGGCCGGAACGCCTGCCTATTGCCGTCAAAACAGTGGTTGGGTGGATTCGGGTATTGCGCTCGCTGGTGGTGAATGTCCAGAATGAACTGGCTCAGGAACTGAAATTGCAGGAACTTCAGGACACACTGAACAAAATGGAAGAAAAAGCCGATATGCAGTCACTGTCGCCAGAATTGAAGGCATCAATGGAAGAGTTGAAGGAAGCGGCTGAATCATTGAAAAAACAGTATCAGTTGCAACCTGATGAAATGAGGGAATTGGAAGAAGACGAAACGCATTTTCACTCTTCGACATCCCAATCGGTGGCCAAACCCTCGCATTCAGAACCCGCCATTGCAGAACCATGGGGCACAAAACCAGAGCAACAGAAAAAAACATCTCCTGAACAAGCAAATGGCGAACACTGAAACATGTCTGTGGATGATACCCAACCCCTTATCAGTCACCTGATTGAACTACGTAAGCGGATTTTAAATAGCTTAATTACCGTGCTGATCGTGTTTCTGGCATTGGTCTATTTTTCCAATGATATTTATCGGCTGATTGCTGCGCCTTTAATGGATCAATTACCTAAAGGCGCAAACATGATTGCGACAGATGTTGCATCACCTTTTTTTACCCCGATTAAGCTGACTGTGATGGTGTCTGTCTTTGTTTCAGCACCGATGATCCTTTATCAAGTATGGGCGTTTATTGCACCGGCGCTGTATAAGCACGAACGCCGTTTGATTATGCCCCTGCTGTTTTCCAGTAGTGTATTGTTTTATCTGGGAATGGCATTCGCCTATTTTGTCGTTTTTCCCATTGCGTTTGGTTTCTTTATCAATACCGTGCCGGCCGGGGTTGTGATCTCGACGGATATCAGCAATTACCTGAGCTTTGTCATGGCGCTATTTATGGCTTTTGGCGTTTCATTCGAAATACCTATTGCCATTATTCTGCTGTGTTGGAGTGGCGTCGTGACACCGGAGTCGCTGAAAAGAAAACGTCCTTATATTTTAGTCGGGGCGTTTGTGGTGGGTATGCTATTAACTCCGCCGGATGTTTTCTCACAAACGTTGTTGGCTGTTCCCATGTATTTGCTATTTGAATTGGGGATTTTGCTTTCACAGTTCTATGTTGGCAAACGGGGCGGCCGTCATTCAGTCAGGCCAGAAGATCAATCAGGCAGTGAGACGGGTAACAATTTAAAAAAATAATCTGATGCCAAACATTCATGGTTATCGCTAACTGATTGATGGTGTTAACATCATTATCATGAAGCGATACCTATTAACCCCGTAATCCAGCGCTTTGTCGCTGGGTTTTTTACATTAGGAGAATGTATGAGCTATGTATTTCCGGGCGCATTTCCCGGTCGTCGTATGCGTCGTATACGCCGTCATGATTTTTCCCGCCGCTTAGTTGCTGAAAATCAACTCACGGTCAATGACCTGATTTATCCCGTATTTGTTATGGAAGGGACAAATCAACGTCAGGAAGTACCGTCAATGCCGGGAGTGTATCGTCTGACAATCGATCTTTTGCTGAAAGAAGCAGAAGAGATTGCCCGACTGGGTATTCCTGTTTTGTCTCTGTTTCCGGTGATTGAAGCAGACAAAAAATCATTGGATGCGAAAGAAGCCTATAATCCAGGCGGTTTGATTCAGCGCTCTGTGCGTGCCCTGAAAGACGCGGTGCCTGAATTGGGCCTTTTGACGGATGTCGCACTCGATCCATTTACGACCCACGGGCAGGATGGGGTTATTGATCAGGATGGCTATGTTATCAACGACATTACCAAAGATATTCTGGTTAAGCAGGCGCTATCCCATGCTGAAGCTGGTGCTGAGATTGTCGCGCCAAGCGATATGATGGATGGCCGCATTGGCGCTATCCGCGATCAGCTTGAGACGGATAATTATGTCAATACCCAGATTATGGCTTATTCTGCCAAATACGCTTCTTGTTACTATGGACCATTCAGGGATGCCATTGGTTCCAGTGGTAACCTGAAAGGGGGTAATAAGATGACCTATCAAATGGACCCCGCCAACAGTGATGAAGCGTTGCAGGAAATTGCACAGGATTTGCAGGAAGGTGCAGATAGCGTCATGGTGAAACCGGGTATGCCGTATTTGGATGTGATCCGTCGGGTGAAAGATACTTTTGGTGTACCGACATTTGCTTATCAGGTTTCTGGCGAATATGCCATGCATATGGCCGCCATTCAAAATGGTTGGTTGAAAGAGCAACCCGCGATCATGGAATCGCTATTGTGCTTCAAACGAGCGGGTGCAGATGGCATCCTGACCTATTTTGCCAAGCGTGTAGCACAGTGGTTGCATGAGCAAAAATGTTGATCATCGTCATCGCGTGGTGATGTCACCTTTGGCTATATACTTGTGATAATAAGCGGCTTTCGTCTTGCGAGTGGCAACTTGAAGT
>NZ_JAQRFK010000041.1 GCF_028598745.1 Xenorhabdus sp. IM139775 | reverse complement strand
AATAAAAATTTTTTTGCGTATACAATATGCAATATTTCACAATTACTTTCTATATGATATCTCGTAACCTAAATGGGTTTAATTAACCAATAAAGGTAAGATAATGAACTCACCAAAAACGTTACTGGAAATTTCTGGCGCACCCCAAAAGATACTTGATTGGGATAAAACCGCTCTAGTATTGATTGATTTTCAAAAAGAATACTCTGATGGTGCCTTACAATTAGGTGAACAAGGAAAAAAAGCCCTGATTAACGCGTCCAAGCTGTTAGCACATGCCAGAAAAAATAATGTTCCTGTATTTCATGTTGTACATCATGCTAAATCTGGCTCTGTAGTGTTTGATCCTACAACAGATAAAGCGAGTTTGATTAAGGATGTTGAGGCTAATGGTGAAGAGGAGATTATCACCAAATCACTACCCAATTCATTTTATAATACTGACTTAGGTGATTTGTTATCACTTACTAGCCGTAAACAGCTAGTGTTGGCTGGTTTTATGAGTCATATGTGTGTAACGGCTACGACAATTAAAGCATTAGAGTTAGGATATGAAAATTTTGTCTGTGCTGATGCTTGCGCCAGTCGTGATTTAAGATATGTTGATGGTTCATTAATTGATGCAGATTCAGTACATAGAGCTGCAATGGCTGCTTTGAACGACCGATATGCAACGTTGGTCAATTGTTCTGATGTGATCAACTATTAACCCAGCGGCAAAATGCATCGTTATGCTATACTCAATGGATTTCGCTTTAAAGTATGTGATGACGACTCTGCTGATGAATGGAATGAATCGGCTGGCTATCGGGATGCGTCAGTAAGTTGTAAAAGACATTTTTGCAGATTTTTAGCATGGTTCAAGGCGGCTTCTGGCGTTGGCTCATTAGCAAATCCAAACAGTAGCCCCTTGCCACAATCAGCGTTTAAACTGCGTGAAGACAGCGCCGCAATCCCAAATCCATCTTTTCTGGCCTGTTGGGCTAAGGTGACATCATCTTCATGTTGAGCAAGTTTTGCCAATAAATGCAGCCCGCCAATGGAAATATCGAATTGGAAACGCGTACCAAAAACCTGATCTAAGCTCTCAATCACCATTTGCTTGCGTTGAGCATAGATGGCACGCATTTTACGCAGATGACGTGAAAAATGACCCTCCTGCATAAAGTCAGTGACAACGGCCTGCTGCAATAAAGGGCTACCGTCATGCCAAGCGTGGCATGTGGTATTAAAATGCGACAGGAGATCAGGAGGTACGACCAGATAAGCGAGTCGAAGCGCGGGTGTCAGGATTTTGCTGAATGTACCAATATACAAAATATTATCCGATAGACTGGCCAGCGCTGGCTGGCGGCGGTTATCGTATAGAAATTCACTGTCATAATCATCTTCGATAATCAACGCCCTGTTTTGCTCTGCCCATGCTAAAAGCGCCTGTTTCCGTGCCATTGATAAGGTTACTCCCAACGGGCTTTGGTGAGCAGGTGTTATTAGTGCGAAACGTGCATCCGGTGCGAGTATTTTACCTATGGCGACATTGATCCCATTCTGATCAACGGGCACGGGAACGATCTCGGCACCCATTTGGGTCAATAAATGATAACTGGGCGGAAAATAGGGGTCTTCTAGCCAAACTTGATCTTGCGGTTTCAGAAGAGCTCGTCCGATAAGATTGAGCGCTCCACGATATCCCGCAGTGATAAAAACTTGTTGCGGAGTGCAACTTATTCCACGTGATAATTGCAGATAAGCGGCAATGGCTTCCCGCAATGGTGGATAACCCGCAGATTGCGGATAAGACATATGCCGGCTTTGCAGGCGGATCTGTTTAGCGGTCAGTGTATTCCATAACTTACGGGGAAAAAGATCCAGCGCAGGTAATCCCAGTTGATAAATCAGTGGTTGCGTTAATGAAGCAGAATCGAATAGCGATAAATCTGTTTCATCTGAAGCAGGAGGGAGTTGTATTGCGGGAGGTGAAGATGTGTCAGCAAGCCGTGGTGAAACAACTGTACCGGCTTGCCTCTGGCTTCCAGATAGCCTTCTTCAAGTAATCGTGTATAGGCGGATTCAACCGTACTACGTGAAACGTGCAATTCACTGGATAACGTACGAATAGAAGGTATCCGTTGCCCTGGTATTAATATGCCTTGGTTGATGGCTTGCGTAAGTCGTTGATATATCTGGCGATATAAAGGAAAAGCACTATTGTGCTGTAATGGTTTATTCGCCGGAAAAATAGCCGTTTTCATTTACGCTCCTTGCGTGCAAACCAATAACTCACTAATCCTCCCAAGACGACGGCAGCCATGATCAATGGCGTTTGCCCAGCAAGGCCGGATTCCAGCACGGCACCAAAACAGAGATATCCTATAGGCACAGCGAGGAAACGTGTAGAGAAAAACGATCATGTATTAAATGGTTAGATTGAATATTAAAAATAGTGTTCATGCTTAATGAAAGTTCTTATTACTTTATCGTGATTATCATCGAACTTGAAATAACAGATTGATGAATCTTTCTTGAAAATGTCAATAAAGTAATAAATCAAAGTTATTATTTCATTGTATACAAATCATATGAAAATTAACTTTATAAAAAATAATAACTTGTTAAATTTAATGTCTGTTATTGCAGTGTATTTATTAACCATTTTAATCGTTTATTATTAAATGTTATAAATTAATTATTATTTGTTATTTATTTATTTTTGTTTTTTTATGCAATCTTATTTCCCAGTTTTCATCAGGAGATAATATGAATAAAGTAATAGAAGTTGACGTGAAGTCTCTGACAGGTAATCATCTGCGTGCACTATGCATTGGTGATATATTAGCTATAAGAATACCTAATTTTGTTCAAATTTCAGTTATTGAGAGAGCAAAAGAAGAATTATTTTTTCATCAGGAGAAAGGTGCTCTCGGGCATGCTCAAGAGTTTACTCGACTCGGTATTGCTTATGCTGAAATAAAGACTGATGAAGTAAGACAAGAATACCACCAACAAGCAATAAAAAATATCCAGCGGATACGTGGTATATTCGGTGATTTAGCTTCACCAATAGATAATTTTAGAACGTTATTAGATGATATTTGGCCAGAAGGTGCTCGTTTATTATCGGTTAAAAAACAAAAATGTTTTGTGGGTGTTTGCCGTTATCTTACCCCAAATGTTGATCTTGAACCTCATATTGATAGTTTAGAATGGACACTTCCTCCTAATACTGACTGGAAATTACAATATCAACTTTCAGCTAATATTTACATGCAGGTTCCTAATAATGGTGGAGAGCTTGAAATGTGGAATATCCAACCTAGTGTTCTAGAATATGAGCGGCTGAAAGGAAAACAACATTATGGTATTAATCGTCACGACATGCCTACACCTGATTTAGTAATTAAACCACAAATACGTGATCTAATCATTTTAAACCCCCGTTTTATACATGCTGTTCGCCCAGTTAAAGAACAAGATCGTATAACTCTTAGTTCTTTCATTGGGGTGATATCTGAAAATGATCCGTTAGTTTATTGGAGTTAATAAATGTACAAAGTTTCATTACAAGCGCAAGGGAAGTTTAAAGCGAATCATTATATAGAGAAGACAGTACTTCTATTGATCAGTGTAGGAAAAGAATATCATGAGGGAGAAAAATTTTCTGCAACAATAGATAAAATAAATCAATCCGCTTTCGGTAAATGCATAATTGCTGTAGCAGATTCTTTACAACGACATAACTATGGTACTGAAACGGCACGTGATAATTACAATTACAGCTTGATGTGCGGAGATGAATGGTTAAAGAATAATGCAGAGAGTTTATCTAATTTAAAAGTACCTAATGAGATAATTCGCTGGGACACATTTCTTAATCGTGAAGATTATAAATATTATTATGATCGTATTCTCAATGAGTATTACTCCAATGAAAATTATCGTGCGTGCATTAATGAAACGATCAATGTATTTGCAGAAAGAAATAATCTTAAATATGGAACATCGGAATATGAAGGTGCTTTTTACCGATCACTTTTTTACATTCTTGAAGAATGTCCTATCATCATGCCAATGTGGGCGAAAGATGGTATCGATTTTATAATTTATCCGAAATCAATGACTGCGGCAATGAGTAAAACCAGAGAGGTCTTTGTTGAAGAGTCATATAGTAAATATGCTAACTGGCTATCTTTGAAATTTAAGAAAAAATCACAATCTTCTATTGAGGTAGAGCAAAGGGAACTAATGAATGAGTGAACCAGCAATTGAAATACGAAAATATACCGGATTAATTGGAATATGTATTGCAAGTTTTCTTGGGTGTATAGATCTCACTGTTGTGAATACGATTATTCCTGCAATTGGGCGTGAATTTAATACTTCACTGAGAGAAACACAGTGGATTACGTCTGTATTTATGATAGCTCTTTCTGCTTTCATGGTTCCTGTCGGGACATTGGCTGACAGCTTCGGACGTAAAAAAATATTGGTGTGGGGGTTAATGCTGTTCGGTGCAGCGTCATTATTTGTTGGTCTTGCGACTAATCTTGCCACTATCACTGCCTTTAGATTTATTCAAGGCATTGGCTGTGCAGTTCTCTATACTGTTTCTGGTGCCATTATTTCCTATTTATTTGATAAAAATGAACAAGGAAAAGCCCTTGGGATTTTATTTGGCATTAATGGACTGGGACTTGCAATAGGTCCCATTATTGGTGGATTATTTGCTGGTATTGTAGATTGGCGTTATGCTTTTTTGATAAATATTCCTTTCATCATAATTAGCTTGATTCTATGTGCCTGGTCTATACCTGAATACAAAGCAGAAAAAGTGAAAAAATTGGATATACTCGGTTGTATTTTCCTGATTATTTTTCTAACGAGTCTGGTTAGTTATTTTTCTCTGGATGGAAATTCTCTACAACAATGGAGTTTGTTGGCTATTGCAGTGATAGCTCTATTTATCTTTATACGGCATGAGTTAAAAACAGTAGAACCAATTGTTGAGTTCCATTTTTTCTGTAATATGCGTTTTATTTCAGCACTATTTGCAACATTTTTTCTAGCTTTTTTCTATTGCATAGTTCTGTTGACATTACCTATTTTTTTTGCAGGACAATTGGAGAAAAATGATATTGAGATAGGCTTGTTTTTGTTACCTGCTACAGTCATGTTTGCTTTGACCTCTCCTTGGGTGGGTAATCGCAGTGAAAAATTTGGTCCGCCACGGATCATTTTGGTTGGCTTGCTACTTTTTGTAGCTGCTGCTGCTTTACTTGCTCTGGCTTCAGCACAGGCAAATGTTTGGTGGTTCATTATCCCGCTGTTGTTATTTGGCATGGGATGGGGCTTAATTCTTGGGCCATCAACATTAATTGCATTGGGTGCTTTGCCTCGAGAGCAAGCCGCCGTTGCTATGGGAACCTCATGGACTATTCATAATATGGGAGGAGCTTGCGGTATCGCTTTTGCTGTGTTCTTATTAGCCCGCTTTGATACATTGACTCATGGTTATCAAGCTCTAACATTATTTTTGGCTGGACTTGCATTAATCTTTACTTGCATCTGTTATTTTCTGAACCGGAAATAATCTTAATAACCTGCTATAAAAATAGCTAGCCATCAGATTATTGACAAAGTGCTGATTCTTTTATCTGGCACTTTGTCTTTCACTGGATAACGTACGGATAGAAGGTATCCGTTGCCCTGGTTTTAATATGCCTTGGTTGATGGCTTGCATAAGGCGTTGATATATCTGGCGATATAAAGGCAAAGCACTATTGTGCTGTAATGGTTTATTCGCCGGAAAAATAGCCGTTTTCATTTACGCTCCTTGCGTGCAAACCAATAACTCACTAATCCTCCCAAGACGACGGCAGCCATGATCAATGGCGTTTGCCCGGCAAGGCCGGATTCCAGCACGGCACCAAAACAGAGATATCCTACAGGCACAGCGAGGAAACGTGTAGAGGAGAATAGCGTCATGATCCTGCCAAACAAATTTTCTGGTACTTGACGTTGAATTAGTGTGATTTCGACCGGAGCAGAAAAACCAATGCACATGCCAATCGCGAAAAGCTGGGTGAACAGGGCATATTGTCCGTTAAACAGACTCAGGGATATCAGGCATAACGCCAATAAGCTGTAGCCGATAATGATAATCCGGTTGGCGGAAAAATATTTGCCATAAACAGCATAGAGTAACGCCGAGAGTGTGGTTCCTGTACCAAAGCAGGTCATTGAAACACCGAGGCTTACAACGGAATTAAATTCTTGCTTATTCACGTAGGGTAAATAAACGATCAAAAATGGCGAGATAACAAAATTCACTACCGAACTGATAATCAGTACAGCGAAAAGCGTTTTTGCGGATTTAATGTATCTGAATGCTTCAAAGAAATAATGGTGTGGCAGGGCGGGAGTTTGAGTGACTGCATTAATATTGGCAACAAAATGTTTTTTCAGAATCATTATCCCCAATGCCACAACGAAAAAACTCACTGCATCGAAATAGAGGGCGTTAATCGTGCCAAGCATGGCAATAAGCAGTGAACCAATGGCTGGGCCAATCAGATCGCAAATATTTTCAATCGTACTGTTAATCCCATTAACCAACTCATGTTCACTTTTATGCTGTTTAATCTCTTTTGCCAGAATGACATCTTTTGCCAAGCGTCCGGGGGAATCCAAGATAGTGGAAAATATCAGTAAAACTGCCAATACGTAAAAGGGCAGGATATCCACGGTATAAAACAGCGGGATCAGCAAGACACTGAGGAAATTCACTAAATCAGATAACAGGGAAATAGAGTATGCCCCGTATTTATCCACTAATTGAGCGCTAAAGAAAATGGAAAAGAGCAAGGGAAGGATTTTGGCAGACATCACGCCAGCCACCAAGAGCGGGCTGCCGGATATTTCCAGAATCAGCCAAGGAATGGCAATTTCAGTGATGGCGTTTCCCAAAATAGAAACGCCATTGAATGCCAGTAACCCGCTAACGTGAAAAGGGATTCGTTTGGTCATGTGAGTATCAGGTTACAGTTCCCCCGGCCTGCGTGGGGGGTTACGTCCCGTATAGTTCATGGTTGCACTGCGGATCTCTTGCCCGAAAATATCAACACGCGCCTGAAATGGCGGGAATGGCAAGGTGATATCATGCTTGTGGAATTCCTGCAAAATGTGTTGATGGACTTCATGACGGGCCGGCATACGATGCCCCATCTCTGCGGCATAGGCACGGAGTTCATAAATCTGAATGCCTTGCTGCAAATCCACTAAATAGACTTCCGGCATCGGGTTATCCAGAATTAAGGGTGAACTTCTGGCGGCAGATATTAAGATGTCGGTCGCATTTGCCGAATCAACATCAGCCGGCACCGGGATGGTCAGGACGATACGGGTGATGGTGTCAGACAGTGACCAGTTGATGAATTGCTCGGTAATAAAAGCCTTATTGGGAACGATAATCTCTTTTCTGTCCCAGTCAGACAGGGTTGTTGCCCGCGTATTGATCTTGGTGATGCTGCCAGTCAGGCCACGGATCGTTACGGTATCACCAATGCGGATCGGTTTTTCAAATAAGATGATCAGACCTGAAATAATATTGGTGAAAATTTCCTGTAAGCCAAAACCCAGCCCCACCCCCATTGCGGCAATCAGCCATTGGATTTTTGACCACTCAATCCCCACCAGAGAGAAACCAACCAGACCGCCAATGAGAGTAATGCTGTATTTGGTCAGTGCCGTAATGGCGTAACCGGTTCCCGGTGTCAGCTCCAGATGTTGTAACAGGGCGAGCTCCAGCAGGGCTGGCAAGTTACGGACCAATTGCGTTGTAATGACAATCACTAAGATAGCAATTAACACGGAGCCTAAGGTAATGGGCTGAACGCTATCAACACCGTTGATGGTTGTACTCACGTTCCAGAGCCGGATATTTTCCAGAAAAGAGAAGGCGGAATGCAGTTCCGACCATAATAGGATAAGTGAAACCAGTGCCATCATGGTCAGGATTGAACGCACTAACCCTAACGACTGGGCACTGATGGCATCCAGATCGATGACAGGTTCTTCAACCTCGATTGAACCCTCGACACTGCTATTCATATTGGCAGAATCTTCTTCACTTTTGGCGCGCTGGGCCAATATCTCCGCCCGGCGTTGTTTTGCCCGCTCAAACGCAATTTTGCGCCGCTGGATGAGCATCCACCGGCGCACAATGTGGTAAATGACCAGCAAGAAGAACCAGATAGCGACTGAAGTTTCCAGACGACCCAAGAGCGCCTGTGAGGTTTGCAGGTAACCCAGAATTGACGCAAGTGCTGCCAGGATTGGGGCAGAGAGCAGTATCCACCATAGCACAGAGCTAACAATGTTTTCGCCTGAACCATGTTTGTCCATATAGAGTGGGATGCCGGCACGTTTCAAGCTGTTGGTGACCAAGCTCAGCGAAACACACAGCATGATGAAACACAGTCTGCCAAGGGTTGAGATGAAGCCCTGATCTTTATAATGATTGAAAGTGATCAATGCCATCATCAGGGGCACGATCAGGAAAATGGAAAGACGATAGAAACGCATCGCTCGTTTGATGCGTTCTTCTGGCCAGCGAAAATGAGCGATAAATAGGCCATTAGGATGGGCAAAGGCGGCACTGAGCATAAAGACCCACAGAACAGGCGTTGTTTCACGTACCCCGTTGCCGATTGCGGTCGCCATCGGATACTGCCACGCATTTTGCAGCCCATAACCAATGGCTGACCAGAGCATGGGCAGCGGTAATGCCGCGATAACAGACCAAAAAACGGTACGCATCGTCAGGGAGAAATGATCTTGTGTCACTTTACCGATGCGATTGCTCGAACGCTCAAGAAAAGCATGGTACTGGCGGTGTGAGCTAACACTAAAAATGACCAGTAGCAAAGTTCCCAATAAATAGAGCAAAGTGTCTTGCTTGGTCAACATGCTATGGATTGCGGCACCCAATTGGGAAAACGTATCCAGGGATAGCAGGCGTGTCAGATTTTGCACCATCTGGAGCGGATAATTGAGTGAGATAGGATTGACATCCGCAACCCAGAACAGATAGCGGTGAGTCGCCTCCTGAACTTCTTTCAGGGCATCATTTAATTTGTTGGTGATGACCTTAAATTGTGTCTGTTCCAGTATCTCATTGTCATAGCCTGATAGCAGAGAATTTAGTAGCTCTTTCCTCGTGCGGATAAGGGATTCGTAGACTTTCTTCTGTTCTGGCGTCAGGGTGTGATATGAGGGTAATACCTGTTCGAGGGGCCGCTGCAAGCGTTCCAGTACTTCCTCATATTTCAGTCTTTCGACCCGTAATTCGACAATATCCCGGTCAATTTGCTGGGATTTTGACATATCAGGAATATGGGTAACTCGGGTTCTCAAGGCTTCGCCAAGGGCAGTGGAATCGTTTAACCATTGTGCCTGTTCACGGATCGTATTCAGTGTTTGGAGAACAGACAGAATCTCGCTGTTGGCCTTGCGCTGTTTTGAACCAATGGCTTCCATTCTCTGGGCTTGCTGATTGAGCATTTGCGACAATTGGCGGTTTTGCTGGAGTTCATCCTGCAAAAACTGTGGCAGCTTTCCGCCACTCTGCTCTGCCAGCATTTCTGTATACTCCAGTGCAGATTCCGTTTTCTGCTGGCGTTGAGTATTTAACTGGTTGCGTAATTGCTGGAGCTTAACATCCAGTCGTTGATAGCGTTTTTTGTATAAATCGGCGCGGATACGCGCAATCTCCTGACGATTATTGGCAGAAAGTTGAGCCATCTCCAATTCATCGGCCACTGCCTTACGCGCGTTGACTTCTGCTTGTGCCAGTGTCAATTGTGCTTTCGCCAGCGGCGTGGAAGGTGAGTCCAGAGACTGGAACCGAGCCGTCGCCTCAGCCAGCAGTCGCTTTGCCTCAGCTTGTTGTTGAGGCAATTGACCCATGGAATCACTGATTTCCCGGAGCTTATTTTGTTCGTGTTGTAATTGGCGCCCCTGTTCCTGCAATTCGTTATTGGTCTGGATAATTTGCTGTTCTAAATTGCTGATAGTCTGACTGGCCGGAATAGGCGTGGTGACACTGTTTTCAGCGAGGATTTTCTGGCGTAGTTCTTTGATGATTTTCGGAAATTCATCAATGGCTTGTTGATACTTCTGGGTGCGTTCAGTAGCGGATTTTGTTTCATTAACCCAATTTATTGCCCCTTGCAGTGCGTGCGTGATTTCAGCATCTTGTGAGCTTTTACTGCCTCCAACCTGCTTTAGCTCTTGTTTCAGTTGGTTTTCATCCAACGGTAACACAGAGGCAAAAGCCGGACTCATGATCAAGAGACTGAAAAGTAAACTGATAATCAGGCGCACAATAAGGGGCTCCTTGGTTCTGATTCGCTGATGATATCTTTAATTCATGGATTCATCGGCCATGAATTCATCGGTATTAACTGTGGGTTCTTCTGAGGTGATAGCTTGCGCCATCATGGCACCCATGCGGGTCGATGAACCACTGTATAAGTTGTTGGTAAAATCAATCTGATTGGCGGCAAACAGATTGATCACGGTTGAACCCAGCTTGAATCGACCCATTTCCTCTCCTTTTTTAAGCGAGATAACCCCTTCCTGACCTTCTGCCGGATAAGTCCAGCGCTTGATGATACCTTCACGCGGAGGGGTGACACAGCCACTCCAAACGGTTTCAATACTGCCAACAATGGTAGCACCAACCAGAATTTGTACCATTGGGCCGAATGCGGTTTCAAATAAACAGATGACGCGTTCATTACGCGCAAATAAATTTGGCACATTGGCAGCGGTCAATGGGTTAACTGAAAACAGATCACCCGGGACGTAAATCATCTCCTTAAGCACGCCATCACACGGCATATGGACACGGTGATAATCCCTTGGTGACAGGTAAGTTGTGATAAATTGACCATCACGGAACTGTTCAGCCAGTTGATACTGCCCTGCCAGCAAGGCTTCTGTCGTGTAATAGTGGCCTTTGGCCTGAATAATCTGATCTTCGCGGATTGCGCCAAGCTGGCTTACCGTGCCGTCTGCCGGCAGAGCCAACTGATGGGCTTCATTGACGATAGGGCGAATGTCATCTTTCAGCGGACGGACAAAAAATTCATTGAATGTTGCATAAGCGGTGAATGAAGGATCTTTTGCTTCATTCATGTCCACTTTATAGACTTTGGCGAATGCCTTGATGGCAAGCTGGGTCAGCCAGCCCGCCTTTTTATTGGCAAACCAACCAGCCAATTTTGTAATACATTGTTTTGGTAGTAAATATTGTAGACTGATTTTAAAATTATCCAGCACGTCAACCTCTTGGATCTTTTCTTGGCAAATTGGACAAAAGTTGGCTATTGTACCTGCCATTATTTTGAATGTCAGGATATCGTTAATTATTGCCTTATTTTTGGCTGGTGGTGAAATTTCGGCGTGGTTTAACCTGTGCCATACTTTCCAGAATCCGATGGTAATTTTCGAAACGTTCTTCAGCAATGGCGCCTTGTTCCAACGCTTCCCTCAAGGCACATCCGGGATCGTCTTGATGTTTGCAGTCACGGAATTTGCATTCCCCCAGATAGTTGCGGAATTCAGCAAAACCTTGGGTAACCTGTTCTGGCGTGAGATGCCACAGCCCAAACTCACGGACACCCGGAGAGTCGATCACATCTCCCCCCAGCGGGAAATGGTAAAGGCGTGAGGCGGTGGTGGTATGCTGACCAAGACCTGAATTATCTGAGACATTGTTGACCAGAATATCTTCTTTATCGTCAGGCAGCAGGGTATTGAGCAGGCTGGATTTTCCGACACCGGATTGCCCGGCAAAGATACTGATTTTGTCAGCCAGCAGAGTCGTCAGCTCAGGGATACCTTCGCCGGTATAGCTGGAGACTTCCAGCACGCGATAGCCGATATGACGGTAAATATCCATAACCTCATTGATCCATTCACGGTTTTCGGCATCCAACATATCAATTTTATTGAGTACGATTAAAGGCTCGATATTGAGTGTTTCGCATGCGACTAAATAGCGATCGATAATATTCAGCGAAAGTTCGGGCAAGATAGCGGAAACAATCACGATTTGGTTGATATTTGATGCAATTGGCTTGATGCCATCATAGTAATCAGGACGTGTAAGAACGGAAGTGCGTTCATGAACCGCCTCTACGATACCATTAATTTTGACCTCAGACTGGCGTTGCAGCGCAGGGCGCCATACCACGCGATCACCGGTGACCAATGAGCGTATTGTCCTGCGGATATTGCAACGCTGTATAGAAGAATCTGCGGCTTCAATATCGGCATGTTGCCCGAACCGGCTGATCACCAATCCTTCCTGTGGTTCACCAAACTGGCTGTCATCCATTTCTGGTTTTTGGGCATCAGGGTTATTCAGCCTGCGCTGATGATTGGCCTGTACACGCCGTTGTTGCCCTTTGGAGAGTTTACTTTTAGCCACTGAACCTCACTTATTTTTTATCTATCTTGCCTGATCATCGCTGTGAGTGATCAAAACCGTTATGATACACCACAGATACAGACTACCTCTTTTGAAGGAAACTAGGATATATCATGTCAAAAAGTGAGAACAATCTTATCTGGATAGATTTAGAGATGACGGGGTTAGATCCCGAGCGCGATCGCATAATTGAAATTGCGACTATTGTCACCGATTCGGAATTGAATATCCTTGCAGAAGGGCCTGTGATTGCGGTTCATCAGTCGGATGAACAATTGGCGTTGATGGATGATTGGAATATCCGCACGCATACCGCCAGTGGATTAGTCGAGCGTGTAAAGCAGAGCCAGTTTGGTGATGCGCAAGCTGAGAAAGCCACCATTGCTTTTCTGGAACAATGGGCACCGGCAGGAAAATCCCCAATTTGTGGCAATAGTGTGGGGCAGGATCGTCGCTTCCTATTCCGTTATATGCCAGAGTTAGAAAAATATTTTCACTATCGTTACTTGGATGTCAGTACGCTCAAGGAGTTGGCGCGTCGTTGGAAGCCTGAGATGTTATCAGGATTCAGCAAGAAAAATACCCATCAGGCATTGGATGATATTCGGGAATCCATCGCTGAATTGGTCTATTACCGTGAGCACTTTATTCAGAAATAAAGTGCGGCTCTGAATACAAAACGGTACACAAATTAATCTCTGAGTTGATGGTTAAGCAGATAATTTGTCGATTTAATCATCAGTCAGAGAGAAAATGCAATTTTTTGCTTTTGGGGGACTTGCCAGAGGAAGAATTTCTCGTATAATGCGCTCCCCGTACCGACGAAGAATTTCAAAAGTACATCACGCCAAAATATACGCGGGAATAGCTCAGTTGGTAGAGCACAACCTTGCCAAGGTTGGGGTCGCGAGTTCGAGTCTCGTTTCCCGCTCCAAATTAAAGATTATATTGGTGTGAAGGGTTAGCCTGACAGCAGGCAGCCGTAATAAATGCGGGAATAGCTCAGTTGGTAGAGCACAACCTTGCCAAGGTTGGGGTCGCGAGTTCGAGTCTCGTTTCCCGCTCCAAATTCAGGACGGTAGATTTTTATAACAGTCTGCAAGTCATAGAAAAAGCACCGGAAGGTGCTTTTTTCGTTTTCAATCAATAGATTATCAGTCTGTTTTTATAACGCTTTCAGTAACTCTTCTTTACTGACCAACATGCGTTGTATCGCTTTTTGCTTCACATGACCAAAACCTCGCACCTGATTGGGGAGTTCCGCGAGTTGCTGACAGGTTGCCAAATTATTGCGATCCATTTTTTCGATCAAAAAATCAATTAACCGTTCATATTCAAGCAGCAAATTTCTTTCCTGCTTACGCTCTGCCTGATAACCAAAAATATCGAAAGCAGTACCACGTAGTGGCTTACATGCAGCAAGGCAGTGTAATACAGGAATGATCCACGAACCGTATTCCTTTTTTCCTCGCTGGCCGGTGCGGGGATCTTTGCGATTGAAGAGGGGAAGGCTGAGGTGAAAGTGAATGGTATCGGTATTATCAAATTGCGAGCGGAGCTTATCGAAAAAATCGGTTTTGACGTAGAGTCGGGCAACTTCGTATTCATCTTTATACGCCATCAATTTGAATAAATTTTCAGCAATGGATTGGGTGATTTCTTCTGCATCGATCTGTTGAGCGACCATTTGAACTTGGGCAATGCGGCTGAGATAACGCATCGCATACCTTTCATTTTGATAATCAACCAGAAATTGATAACGATGCATAATGAGATCGTCCAGACTTTTTATCTTTTCTGGCGGAGTCATATTGAGGTGTTTTTGCAGAATATCGGGTTGTATCGCCGCAATGCGGCCTATCCAGAAAGCCCACCGCGCATTATCTGCTGACGCGCCCAGTTCTTGAATGGCATTATGGATGGAAGATAATGTGATGGGGAGTTTGCCGAGTTGCCAAGCGTAACCGATTAATATGATATTTGTTTGGTTTCTGTCACCGACGAGATGCGCGGCCATCATTTCTGCATCAATGGAAAGTAATGTCTGCGTGTGTTGATTTAGGGTATCTAACATTTTGGGGTGATCTAAATCCAGCATAGGGGAGCGAAGCATCGTGCCGATTTGTGTTTCGTGGGTATTCAGTAGGCATTTTGTTGATCCCCTCGACATCACTTCCAGTGAGTTTTGCCCTGTTGCCGCTACTAAATCTGCGGCAATAACCAGATTGGCGCGTCCACGATCAATCCTGACTTGATGCAGTTTATCCTTGTTATGGCATAACCGAATATGGGTTATTGCTTCTCCGCCTTTTTGGGCAAAGCCGGTAAAATTGAGCAGATTGACGAAGCAATTATCTAATTGCGCGGCATTTGAGAGTAAATGCCCGGCGGTGACGATACCTGTTCCGCCGATACCGACTAACAGGATTTCATAAGGTGTTTCGGCCGAAGCCAGCGTTGGTTGCGGCAATTGGCGGATAATTTTATCCAGCTCATCATGTGGGATGAGTCTGCTGAGATCTGCGCGCGGGTTGGCATTTTCGACAGTGATAAAGCTGGGGCAAAATCCTTTCAGGCAGGACAGATCAGAGTTGCAAACGTGTTGGTCTATCTTGCGCTTGGTGCCTAAAGGCGTTTTGTCCGGAATGACGGCAAGGCAATTTGATTGTATTTGACAGTCACCACATCCCTCACAAACCCATTCATTGATCACTGCGCGGCGCGTTACTTTTGGCACTAAGCCACGCTTTCTTTTACGGCGTAACTCTGTGGCACAGGTTTGATCGTAGATAAGCACCGTGACACCAACGATATCTCGGAAGTGTTTCTGGACATCTTCCAGATAATCCCGCTCATAGCGTTTCACATGGGCAGGAAGGCTGTTTTTATCTTTGTACTTACCAAGGTCATCCGTCACGACAACCACTTCTTTCACCCCTTCTGCAAGCATCAAAGAAGCTATTTGCGATAGGGTGACATTGCCATCCAGAGGCTGCCCGCCCGTCATCGCCACGGCATCATTGAACAGCAATTTGTAAGTAATATTGCTCCCTGCGGCGACTGATTGACGAATGGCTAAGTGGCCAGAATGAAAATAGGTGCCATCTCCCAGATTTTGAAAGACATGGGAACGGTTCACAAACGGGGAATGCCCGATCCAATCGGTACCTTCTCCCCCCATGGGTAAAATGCCACCCCCGGTATGGCGATCCATCCACGAGGCCATGACATGACATCCAATACCCGGCTGGGCTTGGCTGCCGTCGGGTAAGCGTGTTGATGTGCTGTGAGGGCAGCCTGCGCAGAAATAAGGGGTGCGTTTAGGCAAAGTGGCATCGTATTGACGGGCTTCGGTTGACCATTCTGGTGGCACGGAGAGAAAGACATTGAATTGCTGTAACCATCCCGAAAGCGGGGGGGCAACCCGCGAAGGGCGTAGTTCAATGTCAGTGGGTAATAATTTCTGCCCAAGGGGGTTATGTTTACCTATCAGGTTGATATTTTTTTGTAATTGAACTAATCGGTGCGCCAGCAGCATTTCAACGATAGCGGCTTTTTCTTCAATGACAAAAATATGACTGACTTGGGTTGCGAGTTCACTGAGAAGTGGCGATAAAGGATAAACCAAACGGACATGGAGCAAGGCGATCCCTTGCTGGGCCAGTTCAGAAGGCGTTAAACCCCCGACACGCAGGGCTTCCATCACATCCTTATGGGCTTTGCCAACCGTGACCAATAAAGCGTGTGGATGTTCACAAGGGGCGAGCAGGTAATCAATGGGATTCAGTTTGGCGAAATCTTCGACGGCTTTCAGTTTATAGGCCAGACGCTTTTCAATTTGTGGGCCGGGGAGATCAGGCCAGCGCCAGTGCAGCCCGTCGGGGCCAGGATCAACGTGTGGAATTTGATAATCAGGGAGAGACTGGTTGTCCCTGACAGCACCGCTTTCCACCACTTCGCTGATTGCCTTGAAGCCAAACCATGCACCACTCACGCGGGATGCCGCCCAACCCCATAAACCGACACTCATATAATCGGCAACCGATGCCGGATGCAAGATGGGCATACTCCAAGCCATCATGCTGAGATCCGATTGATGGGACATGGAAGAAGAGACACAGCCATGATCGTCTCCGGCGATAACCAGCACTCCACCGTGCGGGGAAGAACCGTAGGCATTGCCGTGTTTGAGCGCATCACCGGAACGATCAACGCCCGGCCCTTTGCCGTACCACATACCAAAAACGCCGCGAACCTGTCTGTCCGGATCTGTTTCGACTTGTTGCGTTCCTATCAACACATCGGCGGCGAGATCTTCATTGATGGCAGGCTGAAAGCGGATATTGGCTTGGATAAGTTGTTTGCTGTGTTGCCATAATGTTTGATCCAGACGGGCTAAAGGAGAACCACGGTAACCTGAAACGAATCCCGCTGTGTTGAGATTATGGATTTTATCCAACTCAGCTTGGGCGAGTAGAAGATCAACCAGTGCCTCAGTGCCCGTGACAAATTTAGATTGATAGTATCGAGCCATATTTTTGACCCTCTCTCAGGAGAATAATCATCTAATTAACGACGAAAATTGCTGTTAATCTATTGCTGTAAACGCCTTACGGCAAGCATAAATATTATTATATGTTAGCTAATTGTTTATTTTATGTTAGCTCTATGGTGTTTGGTATTCTAGTCATAATTATCGCAGTGATGGTATAGATTTTTTGTGTCAAATTTTGGTGAATAGATTTTAAGCGTTTAGTGTCGGAGGGGAAGTAAAGGGCTTGCCATCTTATCTGAAGACGTTCATAATAGCGCCCATTCCTGATATGCAGGTTCCAAAAATCACCCAGTAACTCATGGGGTTAACAGGTTTCAAAATCAGATTCAGGGTTCTCAGGCTAATGATATTAGCTGTCAGCGACGCGGGAATAGCTCAGTTGGTAGAGCACAACCTTGCCAAGGTTGGGGTCGCGAGTTCGAGTCTCGTTTCCCGCTCCAATTTTTTCTCTCTTATTTCTCTTTATTTCATAAAAAATTTTTTAATTCCAAAAATAACTTATTTTTTATATTTGCTTTTTTATGTTTTCTTTATCTCTTATAAAAAGAACTCTTTATTAAATTAGCCTTAATACATTATTTCCCGCTTAAAATTAAAGAAGACATTTTGGCGTATTTCCCTAATTTTGTCCGTTTTGTTCGTATGTTTGTCTTAATCAACATTTTCTGAAACATAAGAAATAATTAAATTGCCCTGTTTGCCAGCGCTGGTGCGATAACGAAAGTGATTAGCGCCTGCTAATATAAATTGTCGATAAAGCGCTTGCTATCCTGCCTCAACAGGCCCATAATGCCGCCTCATTTTTGAAGAGGCAGAGGAAAATTTCTCCACTAGCGTCTAGAATGGATGAGTGGATTTTTTATTTCGCTGCTGATTTCTGGTGTTGTCCACGAGAATTCAATTCTTGTTTTTATCCACAGTATTTAACATTATCACCCTTGAGTCACCTGATGACGCTCTATTTATTACACAGAGTTATCCACAGGAGGCTTCTTTGTATTTGGTTTTTCGGGCTTATCATTCACGACAA
Organism: Xenorhabdus sp. IM139775; assembly: GCF_028598745.1. GTDB lineage: Bacteria > Pseudomonadota > Gammaproteobacteria > Enterobacterales > Enterobacteriaceae > Xenorhabdus. The sequence continues at coordinate 12,270 of NZ_JAQRFK010000041.1, read as the reverse complement.
TAGTCCAAACTTAACTTATTGATTAGTTAAAGTAATTAACCTAATTTAAAAATAACATGATCACTATCTATTCTCAGTTTGTTAGTTGATCAGCAAAGTATTTTCATTTTTATTCACAAGAAAACGAACGGGTTTTTTTATAAGAAATCCGGCTGGTTGATTATTAAGCATCCCGAGGCAAGCCTTTCGTTATTGCTCTTATCAGTCGCTTTTGTTGTGAGGTCTGCACCTCAATGGCATTCGCATTCCGGCGAACCATTTGTTGAGCTATCGCCCAGTGAATATGTTCATCCAACACGTCACCCAGACCGATCCTTTTTTCCAGTGCTAATACGATGTCATCTTGATACGGGGCATTGCCCAAGGCGACGGAAATGTTGCGTAACCAGCGCAAATAGCCAATACGGCGAATTGCCGAACCTTCCGTGATACGCAGAAACTTTTCTTCACTCCAGTTGAATAGCGCCAGCAGGTCAGGCGTATGCAGCGCAGCACGAGGGCTAAAGTCAGTTTCATCTGTTAATTGAGAAAAACGGTTCCAGGGGCAGATAAGCTGGCAATCATCGCAGCCATAAATCCGGTTGCCCATCAGCGGGCGAAATTCTTCCGGAATGGCACCTTCCAATTCGATGGTCAGATAAGAGATGCAGCGTCGGGCATCAATGGTGTAAGGCTCAACAATGGCACCCGTCGGGCACGTTGTCATGCAGGCCACGCAGCGTCCGCATTGATCCTCTTGTGGCGCATCAATGGGTAGGGGAAGGTTAATCAGCAATTCACCCAGAAAAAACCAAGAGCCTGATTCACGGTTCAATATAAGTGAGTGTTTACCAACCCATCCAAGCCCCGCTTTTTCGGCGAGTGGGCGTTCCATAATCGGGGCAGAATCGACAAAAGGGCGAAAATTCAGCGTTCCCTGATATTCATGGGTGCTGCAATATTCTTGGATCTTATCCGCCAGTTTTTTGAGACGCTGGCGCAGCAGCTTATGATAATCCCTGCCCAACGAATAGCGGCTAATATAACCCATTTGCGGATTGTTGAGCGTACTGGCAAATGCGGCCTTAGCAGGCAGATAATTCATGCGTACACTGATCACCCGCAAAGTCCCCGGCAGAAGCTCATGGGGACGGGCGCGCATCATGCCGTGACGAGCCATCCAGTCCATTTCGCCATGATATTGCTTATCAAGCCACGCCTGTAGTTTCGGTTCTTCTGCCGATAAATCGGTGTCACAGATGCCGACTTGCTGGAAGCCAAGGGAAAGCCCCCATTGCTTGATGTTGGTTGCCAGAAGATTCAGGTCGAGGAGGGTTGTCATGAAATATCAAATTACGGCTGAAAGAGGGTATTTAGCTTAACACATGGCGCTGCAGAAGATACTCAATGATAATGTCTAAATTATGTTATGGTTATTGGTTAGCTATTTAACTGATATGTCTACCTGATTCGTTTCTAATTCAATAAATCAAAATAGATATTTTTCAATGAAAGAACTCGTTTTATCACTTCCAAATGAAGATGCCACCGTTGCATTGGGTAACGCAGTGGCGGCCGTTGGTGATCGCGGCTATGTTATTTATTTATATGGCGATCTTGGTGCGGGGAAAACCACATTTAGTCGTGGTTTCCTGCAAGCCCTCGGCCATCAGGGGCATGTGAAAAGTCCGACTTATACGTTAGTCGAGCCTTATGCCTTACAACCCCGGCCTGTTTATCATTTTGATCTTTATCGTCTGGCTGATCCTGAAGAGCTGGAATTTATGGGGATCCGTGATTATTTCCATCAGGACGCCATTTGCTTGGTGGAGTGGCCTCAGCAGGGGGCCGGCGTTTTGCCGGATGCCGATATTGAGCTGCACTTGAGCTACGACAGTGAAGGGCGACAGGCACGTTTTGTTGCGTTATCTCAATATGGTGAAAGTCTGTTGGATAATTTGAAGTCCTTATGAAGGAATACCCGACCATGATGAATGCCTTTTTCGTGAATGCCCTTTTTATGAATATAAGCAAAAAATGGCGTGCCCATTGGGGGATGGCCTGTGTTTTGTTTTTCATGTTGAGCCAGTTGGTCATGACGACAGCTTCGGCGGCTACGTTGTCGAATATCCATGTGAATAATGGCCCCTCTGAGGCCGTCGTGACGTTGGAATTCACTGGCGGGTATCCTGATTATCGCGTCTTTCCTTTGCATTCTCCTGAACGATTGGTGGTGGATATTCGCCAATCCAGTAAAGTTATTGGGTTGCCAATGCGTTTATCCGGCCAGAATCTGGTCAAACTTGTGCGTTCCAGTCAGTCACCTGATGCACATCATCAGCGGATGGTGTTGGAGTTAACACATAAGGCCACGACCACGTCTGTGGTGAAAACGTCTGCGGTAAAGGCGTCCTCAGTGAAAAATCCCGGGCATCAATCGCAAGTGGTGCTGACACTGAAAACCCAAGGAGTTACAGGCAACGCATCGGTATCCAGCCATCATGCCCCACAAAATGATGGTAAGCATTTACTCACAAATAATGCTGCACTGACGGGAAAAGACACGAAGCCAGTCGCGAATCACCGTGAACAAGGGGTGAAAAAACAGGCTGGCCAATCTGCGCAAGGAAAAATCACTCGCTCGATTGTTGTTGCTATTGATGCGGGACATGGCGGGCAAGATCCTGGTGCGATTGGGCAACGGGGATTGAAAGAAAAAAACGTCACGATTAGCGTTGCGCGTAAATTGGAGGCCCTTTTGCGCAATGATCCCATGTTCAAGCCGGTATTGACGCGAAATGGCGATTATTTTATCTCTGTGGCAGGACGTTCTGAAGTTGCCCGTCAACATAAAGCCAATATGTTAGTCTCGATCCATGCTGATGCCGCTCCTAATCGCAGCGCCAAAGGCGCTTCGGTCTGGGTGCTCTCCAACCGTCGTGCAAACAGTGAAATGGGGAATTGGCTGGAGCAGCATGAGAAACAATCGGAATTACTGGGCGGTGCGGGAGATGCGCTTGCCAATGGGACAGATCCTTATCTGAGTCAGGCGGTGCTGGATTTGCAATTTGGGCATTCACAACGCGTTGGCTATGACGTTGCTGTGCAAGTGTTGAATCAACTCGCTAAAATTGGCTCTCTGCATAAGCGCACACCAGAACATGCAAGCCTTGGTGTTTTGCGCTCGCCGGATATCCCGTCTATTTTAGTCGAAACAGGTTTTATCAGTCACGTGTCTGAAGAAGAGTTGTTAGGCTCCAATCAGTATCAGGAAAAACTGGCACAAGCCATTCATTTGGGATTACGTCACTATTTTCAGGCTAACCCATTGCAGTCTGCACCAAAGTAAATAATCTGTGTCAGAGTAATCCATATGCGCTGGTCAGAATAGGCTTGATAGGCGCTGAGTTGTCAATAAGGTCAAATTGTCAGTAAGGTCGAATATGGCTATCAAGATATTACCCCCACAATTAGCAAACCAGATTGCTGCCGGTGAAGTGGTTGAGCGCCCTGCCTCTGTGGTCAAGGAATTGGTGGAAAATAGCCTTGATGCCGGTGCCACCCGTATTGATATTGACATTGAACGGGGGGGCGCAAAATTAATGCGGCTCCGTGATAATGGTTGCGGAATCAGTCAAGAAGATCTGACTCTGGCACTGGCGCGCCATGCAACCAGTAAAATTGCTTCATTGGATGATTTGGAAGCGATTGTCAGTATGGGGTTTCGTGGGGAAGCTCTGGCAAGTATCAGCTCTGTGTCAAGGCTGACATTGACGTCCCGTCCTGCAAGCCAGACAGAAGCATGGCAATCTTATGCGGAAGGCCGTGATATGGAAGTGACGGTGAAACCTGCTGCTCATCCGGTGGGAACCACCGTTGAAGTGTTGGATCTGTTTTATAACACGCCGGCTCGCCGAAAATTCCTGAGAACGGAGAAAACGGAATTTGGCCACATTGATGAAGTGGTACGCCGGATAGCGCTGGCGCGGTTGGATGTCGCCATCAATCTGAATCACAATGGAAAATTGGTGCGCCAGTATCGCCCGGCCAAAGATGAATCTCAGTATGAACGCCGCTTGGCCGCGATTTGTGGGGCCGCGTTTGTGCAACAGGCGCTGGCGCTGTCATGGCAGCATGATGCCTTGTCCATTAAGGGCTGGGTTGTTGATCCAGTAAATACGGCAGTCAGCGATATCCAATATTGTTATGTCAATGGACGAATGATGCGGGATCGCCTGATTAATCATGCGATTCGCCAAGCGTATCAGGATTTGATTCAGGGTGAACAGCAGCCCGCTTATGTTTTGTATCTCGAAATTGATCCGCGCCAAGTGGATGTCAATGTGCATCCGGCCAAACATGAAGTCCGTTTCCATCAGGCTCGCTTAGTCCATGATTTTATTTACCAAGGTGTGGCGGCGGTCCTGAAACAACGCAGTCAGGGCGATGAGTTGGCACTGGGTTGCCAAGAAAGCGCTGCTAGCTGGGTGCCGGAGAATCGTCCTTCTGCGGGAGAAAATCATTTTCTCGGCAAGCATAATGAGCGGACAGATGAGCCATCTTCAGGACGTCATGAGCATCATGATCGTGGCACACCGCAAACACATCATAAGGAAAGCTACCAGAAAAAGCAGGGTGAGCTGTATCAAAATATGATGCAACCTTCACCGGAAGAAAAACGGACGTTATTTCCAGAAAGGGGCGAGCCGACCTCTCATCCAACTTCTTTTCCTGCCATACCCGTACCATCAGGGCCGGAAAAATCGAATCTTGGCAAATCCGCTCTTGGCAAATCTGCCCTTGGAAAATCCGCCCTTGGAAAATATAGCTTTGGCAAAGTATTGTGCATTTATGCCGCAAGCTACGCCTTGATCGAATCCCCCTCGGGGATCGGGCTGCTTTCCCTGCCAGTGGCTGAACGCTGGCTAAAACAGGCGCAACTGACCCCGGGGGAACAGGGGCTGAAATCCCAGCCACTATTAATCCCGCTGAAACTGGCGCTCAATCCATCAGAAACGAAGGTCTTAAAGCAGTATGGTGACTTATTAAAGACTTTTGGTATTGAATCGACAGCCGCGCATGGAAAAGTGACCATTCATGCGGTATCGTTGCCCCTGCGCCAACAGAACCTGCCTAAACTCTTGCCGGAACTGTTGGGCTATCTTGGGGAACAGCCAACGGCTTCGGCTGAACAGGTTGCCATTTGGCTTTCCCGTCATGTGGGTAGCGAGCATGAAACGTGGAACATCGCGCAAGCCGTCCAGCTCTTGGCTGAGGTCGAGCGCCTTTGCCCTCAACTGGTGGGATCGCCGCCGGATGGGTTATTACAATTAATTGATTTACAAGCAGTGGTGGCACTTCTTAATCATGAGTGATTTAAAAACTCAACATCTGCCGACAGCCATTTTTATCATGGGGCCGACGGCCTCAGGGAAAACGGCGTTATCGATCGCCTTACGTCAGCATCTTCCGGTTGAATTAATCAGCGTCGATTCTGCGTTAATTTATCGCGGAATGGATATTGGGACAGCAAAACCTTCCGCAGAAGAGCAGGCACTGGCACCGCATCGTTTGATCGATATTCTTGACCCCACGGCAGTTTATTCTGCTGCTGATTTTCGCCGTGATGCCTTGAAAGAAATGGCAGAGATCACAGCGGCCGGGAGAATTCCACTCCTGGTTGGTGGAACCATGCTATATTTCAAAGCATTGTTGGAAGGATTATCGCCTTTGCCTTCAGCGAACCCTGAGATTAGGGCGCAAATTGAACAACAGGCAGCGGAGCTGGGATGGGACGTTTTACATCGACAATTACAGGAAATTGATCCCGTTTCTGCGGCAAGGATTCATCCGAATGATCCACAACGTCTTACTCGTGCACTGGAAGTTTTTCGGATTTCGGGTAAGACTTTAACTGAATTGACTGAAACGTCTGGAGAAATATTGCCTTATCAGGTTCATCAGTTTGCGATCGCGCCGGCAAGCCGTGAAACTTTGCATCAACGTATCGCCACCCGTTTTGAACAAATGATCAAATCAGGGTTTGAAGATGAAGTGAAAGCGCTTTATGCTCGTAGGGATTTGCATACAGATTTACCCTCCATTCGTTGTGTTGGTTATCGTCAGATGTGGTCTTACCTCGCGGGCGAAATATCTCATGATGAGATGGTTTATCGCGGTATCTGTGCGACACGCCAATTGGCAAAGCGTCAGATCACGTGGCTCAGGAGTTGGGACAATATGACTTGGTTGGATAGCGATCAACCTAAACAAAATCTAAACACAGTCATGCAGGTTATTAGTACATAAATTCATTGATTGTGTACAATTGTTCAGTACAAATGATCAGTACGAAAGTGTCATTTTTGAGTAGTTACTTCTTTTCGAACCAATAGGTTCTTAGTTAAAAACAACAAATAAGGAAAATATAGAATGGCTAAGGGGCAATCTCTGCAAGATCCATTCCTGAACGCTTTACGACGTGAAAGGGTCCCGGTTTCTATCTATTTGGTCAACGGCATCAAATTACAGGGTCAGATTGAATCTTTTGACCAATTTGTCATTTTACTGAAAAACACGGTTAGCCAGATGGTTTATAAACATGCCATCTCTACTGTTGTGCCTTCCCGACCGGTGTCTCATCATAGTAATAACCAGAGTGTGCCGACTGGCGTGGGAAATTATCAGGCTGGCACTAACCCGGCTGTACAACAGGAAAGCGATGGCGCTGAATAAATCAGTTGTCGTGCCTGAAAATAAAAACATAGGTAGGGAGACTTTACCTATGTTTTTTCATATTGGATTTTTACTCAGCCTGAGGGGTTGCACCGTTGTTTGATCGTTATGAAGGCGGAGAATTGGCCGTTCTGGTGCATGTTTTCTTCTCACAGGAAAAAGATACGGAAAATCTCAGTGAATTCGAGTCATTGGTGACTTCCGCAGGTGTCTCTCCTGTGCAGATTGTAACGGGAAGCCGGAAGGCACCTCATCCGAAATATTTTGTCGGAGAGGGCAAGGCAGAGGAAATTGCTGACGCTGTTAAAAACAGTGGTGCAGACGTGGTGTTGTTTAACCATACCCTCAGTCCTGCGCAGGAACGTAATCTTGAACGCTTGTGCCAATGCCGTGTGGTTGATCGCACGGGCGTGATCCTGGATATTTTTGCCCAGCGGGCAAGGACGCACGAAGGCAAGTTACAAGTCGAATTGGCACAATTGCGTCATTTGTCCACCCGTCTGGTACGGGGCTGGACTCACCTTGAACGCCAAAAAGGGGGGATCGGGCTGCGTGGGCCGGGAGAAACCCAGTTGGAAAGTGACCGCCGTATGTTGCGTGACAAAATCAAACAGATTTTGGGGCGCCTTGGCAAAGTTGAAAAACAGCGTGAACAGGGGCGTCAGGCACGCAATAAAGCCGATATCCCAACCGTCTCTCTTGTCGGTTACACCAATGCGGGGAAATCCAGTCTATTCAATACAATAACTTCATCCGAAGTTTATGCGGCTGACCAGCTTTTTGCCACCCTGGACCCGACATTGCGCCGAATTGAGGTGGATGACGTCGGCACGGTTGTTTTGGCTGACACAGTAGGTTTTATCCGCCATTTGCCCCATGATTTGGTGGCAGCGTTCAAGGCGACTTTGCAGGAAACTCGGCAGGCGAGATTATTGCTGCATGTTGTTGATGCGGCTGATACTCGTGTCGATGAAAATATTATCGCTGTTGACAGTGTGCTTGAAGAGATTGAATCCCATGAGATCCCTTCGCTGATGGTGATGAATAAAATCGATATGCTGGAAGATTTTATTCCCCGTATTGATCGTGATGAAGAAAATCGGCCGGTCAGAGTTTGGCTGTCAGCGCAAACTGGCGAAGGTATCCCTCTGTTATTGCAAGCATTAACTGAGCGCCTCTCAGGTGAAATCGCGCACTATCAATTGCATCTTCCACCCGAAGCGGGGCGTCTGCGCAGCCGTTTTTATCAGCTTCAGGCCATTGAACGTGAATGGATGGAAGAAAATGGTCAGGTTGGTGTTGAGGTCAGGATGCCCATCGTTGATTGGCGTCGTCTGTGTAAACAAGAACCCAATTTGCCAGACTATGTTATCTGAATGTTGTCTGATTGATTGGCGCAAGACAACAAACAAGGTATCATTTTATCTGCCATTTCAAGGTGCTTATAGTCATGGAATAGTCATGGAGTAGCAGAGATGAAATGGCGGTGATGAAATGACTGTGCCAGAATTGCAGTGACAGGATTAGCACTGTCAGAAGTATCACCCAATAAATATTGGTTGCTTACAAAAACGATGAAGTTCGTCGTTTCTGCCCATGGAGGCCGTTGCTAGACCTGTCAGGGACAGGCAACGGTCTGTGAAGTGGGAAGCCTCACCCATCTGGGTGGAGAGCAGTCACCTCTGAAAAACCAGTAAAAACTAGAAAGTGGAGCTAAAACATGGCGTGGAATCAGCCCGGTAATAACGGACAAGACCGCGACCCGTGGGGAAGCAGCAATAATAATGGCGGCAACTCCGGCGGCAACAAGAAAGGTGGTCGTAACCGTGGGGCAACTGATCTCGACGATCTGTTCCGTAAGCTGAGTGAAAAACTCGGTGGTCTCGGTGGAAACAAAGGTGGAAGTGGGTCTGGGCAGAACTCTAAATTTGGCGGGCGCCTTATTGGCCTTGCCGTTGCTGCTGCAGTTGTTGTTTGGGTTGTCAGTGGTTTCTATACGATTAAAGAAGCAGAACGTGGCGTATTGACCCGATTTGGTAAGTTTAGTCATGTTGTACAGCCCGGTTTGAACTGGAAAATGACCTTTATCGATCAGGTCAGGGCTGTTAACGTTGAAACTGTTCGCGATTTGGCAACAACGGGTGCCATGCTGACTTCGGATGAAAACGTTGTCTTGGCTGAAATGAACGTTCAATACCGTGTGACTGACCCGGCAGCTTACCTCTTCAGTGTGACCAATCCTGATGATAGTTTGCGTCAAGCTACTGACAGTGCTGTGCGTGGTGTTGTTGGCAAATATTCAATGGAAACCAACCTGACGGAAGGGCGTACGATTGTCCGTAACGATACCCAGAAGGTACTGGAAGAGACGATCCGTCCATACCATATGGGTATTACCGTGGTCGATGTCAACTTCCAGACTGCCCGTCCGCCGGAAGAAGTTAAGGCCGCATTCGATGATGTCATCGCAGCGCGTGAACAGAAGCAGCAAACCATGCGTGAAGCTAAGGCTTATGAAAACGAAGTATTACCTAAAGCAAAAGGTGAAGCGCAGCGTATTATTGAAGATGCCAGAGCTTATAAAGTTAGTACGGTATTGAATGCTAAGGGTGAAGTGGCGAGTTTTGCCAAAATTTTGCCTGAATATAAAGCAGCACCAGAAATTACTCGCGAACGTTTGTATATCGAAACGATGGAGCGTGTGTTGAGCAATACACGTAAAATCATTGCAACCGAAAAGAGTAACAACATGCTGTTATTACCACTGGATCAAATTGTGAATGATCAGGCGAAAGTTCAGCAAAATGTATCCAATGACACAGCGATACAGAAGATGATTCGTCAGAATCAATCTCAATCGACGCCACGACGGGAATCCGGCACGTATAACGGTAGCGATAACCCGCGCGGTGATGCGGTCAGAGTAGGGAGACCATAATCATGCGTAATTCATTCATTGTTGCGATTATCGCGGTATTGGTTGTTCTCTATTCATCAATCTTTACTGTGAAAGAAGGCGAACGTGGCATTGTGCTGCGTTTTAGTAAGGTTGTGCGTGATGCAGAAAATAAACCTGCCATTTATGCGCCTGGCCTGCATTTCAAAATTCCGTTTATGGAAACAGTCAAAATCCTTGATGCCCGTATTCAAACTATGGATATCACGGCTGACCGTTTCTTGACACGTGAAAATAAAGACCTGATCGTTGATTCTTACTTGAAATGGCGCATTAACGATTTCAGTCGTTACTATCTGGCAACGAACGGTGATATTAACCGAGCTGAAATTATGCTGAGACGTAAATTCAGTGACCGTTTGCGTTCTGAAATTGGTCGTCTTAATGTCCGTGACATTGTGACTGACTCCCGTGGCCGTTTAACGACCGATGTGCGTGATGCCCTGAATCAGGGAACCCACGAAGAAGGTGGGGTAACGGATGTTGATAGTGCGATTGCATCGGCTGCGGCCTTGGTAGAAAAAGAGACGAAAGGTAAGCAATCCGTCATTAACCCAAGCAGCATGGCTGCATTAGGTATTGAAGTTGTTGATGTGCGTATTAAACAGATCAACTTGCCACAGGAAATTTCAGAAGCTATCTACCAGCGTATGCGTGCTGACCGTGAGGCAGAGGCTCGTCTCCTGCGTTCAGAAGGTTTGGAAGAAGCAGAGAAGATCCGGGCTGCGGCTGATAAAACAGCGACTGAAATCAGGGCAGAAGCACAGGGTCAGGCATTGGCTTTACATGGTGAAGGTGATGCGGAAGCGACCAAACTATTTGCTGATGCGTTCAATCAAGATCCTGAATTCTATGCGTTTATCCGTAGCTTGCGGGCTTACGAAAAGAGCTTCAAGAATAAGGGCAATGATGTAATGGTGCTCAGCCCGGATACCGACTTCTTCCGTTATATGAAAGCACCTGTGAAGTTACGTCCTCATACTGCGGATTAAGTGATTGCGTCAGGCAAATGACCCAGAGTTTAGAGTCATTAAGCTGGCGGAATGCGGTGAATATACTTAGCCGCATTCTAGCTCCCAATAAGCCACTGTAAAAAAAATGACAGTGGCTTATTTTTATACATTTATCATTACCAATGTATACTTAGCAGCCCATTTATATGACGAAACGAAATAACAGAAGTAACAAAAAATACTGAAAGGTGCTAAATGAGATGGTAGAATCCATTTTTAAGCAACCGAGTGAACTTTTGAAATGGGTAAGAACGTTGTCGTATTGGGCACCCAATGGGGTGACGAGGGCAAGGGTAAAATCGTCGACTTGCTGACTGAACGAGCTAAGTACGTAGTTCGTTATCAGGGGGGCCACAACGCGGGCCATACACTAGTCATCAACGGTGAAAAAACCGTTCTCCACTTAATCCCATCCGGGATCTTACGTGAAAATGTCATTAGCATTATCGCAAATGGGGTCGTTTTAGCACCAGATGCTTTGATGAAAGAGATGAAAGAGCTTGAATCACGTGGGATTCCTGTACGTGAGCGCCTGCTTATTTCTGAAGCCTGTCCGCTGATCCTGCCTTACCATGTTGCATTGGATAATGCCCGTGAAAAAGCGCGTGGTGCCAAAGCGATTGGTACAACTGGCCGTGGCATCGGTCCTGCATACGAAGACAAAGTTGCACGTCGTGGTCTGCGTGTGGGTGATCTGTTTGATAAAGAAACGTTTGCCGCCAAACTGAAAGAGATCATTGAATACCACAATTTCCAGTTGGTTAACTACTACAACGAACCTGCTGTTGATTACCAGAAAACACTGGATGATATATTGGCGGTTGCCGATATCCTGACTGGCATGGTAGTTGACATTTCTGACTTGCTTTATAAAGCAACTCAGAAAGGTGAATTGGTGATGTTTGAAGGCGCACAGGGTACTTTGCTGGATATCGACCACGGTACCTATCCTTATGTCACTTCTTCCAACACCACTGCGGGTGGCGTTGCGACGGGTTCCGGTCTGGGGCCACGTTATGTTGACTATGTACTGGGTATTATCAAGGCTTACTCTACCCGTGTCGGGGCGGGCCCATTCCCCACTGAGCTGTTTGATGAAACAGGTGAATACCTGCGTCAGAAAGGTCAGGAATTTGGTGCGACGACAGGTCGTAGCCGTCGTACTGGCTGGTTGGATATCGTCGCTATTCGTCGTGCGATCCAAATCAACTCTCTGTCTGGCTTCTGCATGACTAAACTGGACGTGCTGGATGGCCTGAAAGAAGTGAAAATCTGTGTGGGTTATCGTCAAGCTGATGGCACTGTCATTGACACGACGCCACTGGCAGCAGAGAACTGGGAAGGTCTTGAAGCCGTCTATGAAACCCTGCCTGGCTGGGATGAAAGCACTTTTGGCGTGAAAGATCACAGCCAATTGCCACAAGCCGCATTGAATTACATCAAACGTGTAGAAGAGCTGACAGGCGTGCCTGTTGATATTATTTCTACAGGCCCAGATCGTGCAGAAACGATGATCCTGCGTGATCCCTTTGATGCTTAATCGATAGCTTCATCTTTTAGGCGTACATAACCGGGCTTATTGCCCGG
>NZ_JAQRFK010000040.1 GCF_028598745.1 Xenorhabdus sp. IM139775 | reverse complement strand
TGGCTTTTATCTGGTAAAAATCCATCATCAGTTGGAGAAAAATCCTCAATAATAGTACTACCTACAACTATAGGAATTAAAGACTTTGGATCTATATCTTGTTTTGTGTATTGATGTTGTTTATAGGTACGAACATTATTAACGGAACCAATAATATCTGTTGTGGCAGTTAAAGTAATATCAGAAGTATCTGAGGAATTTTTTACTTTAACAAGAAAATAATCTATTATCTTATTATTAGTAATATCAACGACTGGTTGTCTTTTATCATCCTCATACTTAGTTATTTCCACATTTGTAATTTGACTGTTCGTTTTAAGTGAAATACTGTTAGTTTTAGCCACTCTATGGAGACTATCTCCAGTATAAGTAGCCGTTATAAAAAGATTTGATCCTTGAAAAATATCTTTACCCTGAAAATCAATTTTTAAGCTTGGAATATTATTGATTATTTTAACAGAAGTTGGTTCAGAATAACTAACATCATTACCAATATTAGTTACAGTATAAACAAGTTTATAATCTCCGTTAGGTATTTTTGAAAATGGGATTGTTATATGGATATTGGGAGGGATAGGGTTCTCTATATAGAGATCGCCTATTTTAACTTTAATGTCATTTAATAATATGTTTATTTTTTCCTTTGGTTTTTCAGTATCAAAATGGTCAATCACAATTAACATAAAATCATTTTGCATTAAACTAACATCAATAATTCCATTGCCATCTTCTTGAGGCAAGATAGGTTTTTTAAGAGGGTTAGTCATTAGTTAATCCTTATTGAATTCATAAATAATATTTAGTTAATGTAACCCCATTTAACTCTCTAAATGGGATTGTGAAAATATAAGCCAAGATTTAATCAGGAGCCTAATAAGGCTGTATCAAGAAACCCTTTCCAATTCTGTGAATATTTTTCTTTATTAAAAATATAATAAATATACACAGGTGTTGGATTACCTTCATCATCTACACCAAAATTATCTAAAAGTGAAGATGCGATAGGGATTTTAACTGGTTTTGTATCATTTACCTGCACTGAAGTTATTAATGTAGATTTAGGTATCATAACATCAAAAGTGGAATTTTTATTAGTTCCTGCAGGAGGAACTTCACTTCCATTTATACTTGAAATTATAGGGGCTTCCAGATTATCAGATGGAATGATTGGTTGTGTGATAAATAAAGAATTTTCTTGTAATGAACTTGTAATATCATCCATCATATTAGAAATAGCTACTTTTGTTGCATAACCACTTGCTAGTTTTCTTGCATAAAACTTAAGATTAACATCTCCATTATTGTCAGTATTAACATAATACATGTTATCATTAAAAGGATAGATTTCTACACCTTCAGCATATAAACGAGTATAGTCTATACCTTCTACCTGCAATGGAATCTGACAATTTTTTATGGCGGCTCCATTCTTAAATCTTGGATATATCAATACATTTAAATTGGCATGACTTTTATCCGGTACAGATCCATCAGCAGTTGGAGAAAAATCTTCAATAATAGTACTACCTACAACTATAGGAATTAAAGACTTTGGATCTATATCTTGTTTTGTATATTGATGTTGCGTATAAGTATTAACGTTATTAGCAGAACCAGTAATATCTGTTGTGGCAGTTAAAGTAATATTAGAAGTATCTGAGGAATCTTTTACTTTAACAAGAAAATAATCCATTATCTTATTATTCGTAACATCAACGACTGGTTGTCTTTTATCATCCTGATACTTAGTTATTTCCACATTTGTAATTTGACTGTTAGTTTTAAGTGAAATACTGTTAGTTTTAGCCACTTTATGGGTACTATCTCCAGTATAAGTAGCTGTTATAAAAAGATTTGTTCCTTAGGAAATGTCTTTACCCTGAAAATCAATTTTTAAGCTTTGTTGGGGTTTAGGTGCTTGAGCCATGATATTATCTCTTGTATTATTAACGCTTTTATTAAAAACAAGAATAAAAATCACTACTATTTAATTACTATTTGAACAAAAGTAACTAAATTTAGAACTTTTCTGTTATTGCTTATAGAAATTTTAATAAGCTATTAGTAAAGGATTAATGTTAATAATTTATCATTAAATATATAAAGATATATGTTTTAAGAGTCAATTATAAAATTTATAAGTTCTATAATAAAAACTAATATTATGCATATAAAGAAGTTTTAATGAAGTAAAAGCTTAGATTGAACGGAAGTTAAGCTGTTTGGGATACTACTGAGCGAAAGATAGATAAAATACATCCTCAATGCTCTAATATCCTGTCAAAGGAAGCCATTCTCTTTTCAGGCTCCTGAGGAATATCGTGAGGATGTTGATAAGAAAGTGCTGTTTAGTCCGGTGAAATCGGGGATCAGTGTGATGTCCAAAGACTACAGCGACACATTGACATTACACATTATTCGGCTTATTTCTGGTGATCCTTTGGTTAATGTTGCTTAAAAAGGAAGAAGAATGTCTGAGTTGCAAATAACGCAAGCGAGTTTCCGTTTAAGTGACACTCGTACCCTACGGCTACCGTCACTGAAAATCATTTCTGGGGAAAGCTGGGCCTTTGTTGGCGCAAACGGCAGTGGAAAATCTTCGCTGGCTCGTGCACTGTCGGATGAATTAATTCAACTGGCAGGTGAACGTCATTGCTCGTTTCACTCACCAATCCGCCTGTCTTTCGAACAGTTGCAAAAACTGGTTGATGAAGAATGGCTGCGCAACAATACCGATTTGCTCAGTGAGGGAGAAGAGGACACCGGGCGCACTGCCGCAGATATCATTCAACTTCACCGTAAAGACAATGAGTTATGCCTTGAATTAAGTGAGTATTTTGGCATTAAGGACTTGCTCTCACGACGATTCAAATACCTCTCAACCGGAGAAGTGTGTAAGGTTCTGCTGTGTCAGGCATTGATGGCAAACCCTGACCTGCTGATCCTTGATGAGCCTTTTGATGGCTTAGATCCTTATGCACGAGAACAACTTTCCCAATTATTGAGTACGTTGGCTACAAAAGGCATTACTCTCGTTTTGGTCTTAACCCGATTCCATGAAATTCCTGATTTTGTCGAACAAGTCGGTGTCTTGGCGGATTGTCACCTGACGCTGGCCGGAAAAAAAGCGCACATTTTGGCCGAATCGCTTGTGGCGCAGTTGGCACACAGTGAAAACCTGAAAAATATTCATCTGCCCGAAACGGATGAATACTGTTCTGATCAGCAACTTCCGGCTGACCAACCGTTGGTATCCATGCGTAATGTGGTTGTCCAATACAATGACCAACCCATTTTGCATGGCCTGAGCTGGCAGGTAAATCCTAATGAACACTGGCAGATTATCGGTGAAAATGGTGCCGGAAAATCGACACTGCTTAACCTGATTATCGGTGATCACCCCCAAGGTTACAGCAATGAGTTAATCTTATTTGGCCGTCAACGGGGAAGCGGAGAAACGATTTGGGACATTAAACGTCACATTGGTTATGTCAGTAATCGTATTCATCTGGAATATCGTGTCAGCACCAATGTTCGAAATGTTATCCTTTCAGGTTTTTTCGATTCAATAGGGCTTTATCAGGCGGTTTCAGATCGGCAACACCAATTAGCCGATGAATGGCTGGATTTATTGGGGTTATCGGGATCAACGGCAATTAGCCCCTTTCACAGTTTGTCATGGGGGCAGCAACGACTGGTTTTGATTGCCCGCGCGCTGGTGAAACATCCCGCTTTATTGATTCTGGATGAACCCTTGCAAGGGCTTGATCCCCTGAACCGCCAGTTAGTCCTGCGCTTCATTGACATCATGATTTCTCATGGTGACACGCAGCTTCTGTTTGTTTCTCATCATCAGGAAGATGCGCCAGAGTGCATTACTCATCGCCTGCGATTTATTCCTGACGGTGGTATTTATCGGTATGAAACCGAGAACGTTTCCTTAAAATCGCTGCCATCTTCTCGTCCATGATCTTATTGTGATTCCCCTTTTGATAGAGGGGAATATTTTTTGATATGTTTATTATTATTTTTGAATTTCTTAACTATTACTATAAAATCACCGCCTATTTTTAGACTATTTCATTGTTTTTTCCAAAGATAATAGGGAATTATATGGCTTGGGCATTTCTTGCCGTTTCATTGGCGCTTTTAGATCGCCGCCAAAAAATTGCTTTTTTCATTGCGCTCTTCGCTATCATTGCAGGGATCAGCACTAACATACTGACTTATCCCGCTATAATCACACTGTCAGTAATGACGCTTTTAGGCGTGGCACACATTTATTGCCAAAAAAATCGCGTTCTCAGAATCATCACAGAGTTGTTATTACTCACTGGTGGTATTTTGCTGTTTATACATTACATTCCAGGGTTTCATAATCTCAAATATCTGGATAAAGTGCAGGTCGGCCCGCTCAGTGCGCCTTTTTCAATGTATTTCAACTTTGACAAGGCATTGCTGCCATTCATCCTGATACTCTGTATGCCGACTTTATTCACCCGAAAACCGTTGGTTGAGGCACCTCCTCACGGATGGGCATTTTTGATCGCAACCATTCCGGCACTTTTGGGGCTTGCAACAGTATTGGGCGGATTGTCCGTTGAGCTTCATTTACCTAATTGGTTACCTGCTTTTGTCATCGCAAATCTGTTCTTCGTCTCTTTGGCGGAAGAAGCGCTGTTTCGTGGCTATATTCAGCAGAAGTTAAGTCAATGGATGAATCCTTATTTAGCCCTTGTCATTACCTCCCTGCTTTTTGGCGCTGCCCATTTTGCCGGCGGTAGTTTACTGATGATTTTCGCTACACTGGCTGGGTTAATTTATGGTTTGGCGTGGCTGTGGAGTGGTCGTTTATGGGTCGCGGTGGCTGTCCATTTTTCACTCAACCTGATGCACCTGCTGTTTTTCACCTATCCAATAAAATTGGCCGTCATGCACTAAAGTAAATTCCATTTGATCTGAATTGTCTCCCTGCGTATCGGGGACAGTTCAGATCATCAACGCCCTGCGATTTTATTTACCTGCTACCACCTGCTATCTCCTCAGCCCTTCCAGATAGGTGATCGCCGTAATTATCACCAAACATGATTTAAAACAGGAGATGCGAGACTATTGTTTGCCGTTTTGGTCTATCGCGCCATATAATGCCCGCAGCGATCTTTTCATTTTGGATTAAAAAGTACTGATAGGAGTTTAAGCTATGGCTGTAACTAAACTGGTTCTTGTAAGGCACGGAGAGAGTGAGTGGAACAAAGAGAACCGTTTTACTGGCTGGACTGATGTTGAATTGTCTGACAAAGGCCGCTCTGAAGCACAACAAGCCGGCCAACTGTTGAAAGAAGAAGGTTTTGCTTTTGATTTCGCCTACACTTCCGTTTTAAAACGTGCCATTCACACTTTGTGGAATATTCTTGACCAAGTTGATCAGCAATGGCTGCCCGTTGAGAAAAGCTGGAAACTGAATGAACGTCACTATGGCGCATTGCAAGGTCTGGACAAAGCAGAAACCGCAGCTAAATATGGTGATGATCAAGTTAAATTGTGGCGCCGTGGCTTCGCGATTACTCCTCCTGATTTAACCAAAGATGATGAGCGTTACCCGGGCCACGATCCTCGTTACGCAAATCTGCAACCCGAAGAACTTCCGGCAACTGAAAGTCTTGCTACTACGATTGAGCGTGTTGTGCCTTATTGGGAAGAAGTTATCAAACCGCGCGTCACAAAAGGCGAGAAAGTCATTATTGCCGCTCACGGTAACTCCCTGCGTGCCTTAGTGAAGTATTTGGATAACATGAGCGAAGAAGAAATTCTTGAGCTGAATATCCCAACGGCTGTACCACTGGTTTATGAGTTTGATGAAAACATGAAACCTATCAAACACTACTATCTGGGCAATGCTGATGAAATCGCGGCAAAAGCGGCGGCAGTAGCCAATCAGGGTAAGGCGAAGTAATCCTTAAGGATCGCGTAAGTCAAAAAGAAAAGCGTGTTAAAAAGCCGGATTGATTTGAATTGCCGGCTTTTTATTATGTTTTTGCGATAAATTAGCTTCTGCGGCTCTGGACAGCCTGAGATAACTGACGCAGTAATGTTTCTGTATCTTCCCAACCAATACAGCCGTCTGTCACACTCTGACCATAAACCAAAGGCTGACCACTCTCCAGACTTTGATTCCCTTCAACCAGATGGCTTTCAACCATAACACCGAAGATCGCATTTTCGCCGCCGGCAACCTGACCGCAGACATCCACGCCGACATCCATTTGCCTTTTAAATTGCTTCGCGCTGTTTGCATGGCTGAAATCAATCATCACACGGGGAGCCAAGCCTGCTTTCTCCAGCCCTTCTTTAACCTCACTGACATGTTTGGCGCTGTAATTAGGCTCTTTGCCACCACGCAGAATAATATGGCAATCTTGGTTACCGGTGGTATTCACAATCGCGGAATGGCCCCATTTCGTGACAGATAAGAAACAGTGCGATGAGCTGGCTGAGCTAATCGCATCAATAGCGACTTTGATGGTTCCATCCGTGCCATTTTTGAAGCCCACCGGACAAGACAGGCCAGATGCCAATTCTCGATGAACCTGAGATTCTGTTGTACGTGCTCCTATCGCGCCCCAGCTCATGAGATCGGCCAGATATTGGGGGGAAATCATATCAAGGAATTCACCCGCCGCAGGTAGCCCCATATTATTAATATCGAGTAATAATCTGCGGGCAGTACGTAATCCATCGTTGATATCAAAACTGCAATCCATATTTGGATCGTTAATCAGCCCTTTCCAGCCTATGGTTGTGCGGGGTTTTTCAAAATAAACCCGCATGACGATTTCCAAATCGGCTTGCAACTCTTCACGTAATTTATTCAAACGCCCTGCATATTCTAATGCCGCTTGTGGGTCATGAATTGAACAGGGGCCAATCACTACCAGTAGACGATCATCTTCACCAATTAAAATATTATGAATAGATTCACGTGCCTTACTCACCGTAATAGCACTATCTTCTGTCGCCGGAAATTTTTCGAGTAATGCAACTGGTGGCAATAATTCTGTTATTTTTCTTATTCTTATATCGTCATTCTGGTAATTCATTATCCTTTCACCTATTGTGTTTACCGTTATGTGAAAATAATTTTGTGATCTCAATCTAACTGTTAGGCGTTGTGCTGTAAATAATCTTTGTGAGTAAAAATAGGATATTTTTTTATAGGAAATACCGTTTAATGTAAAAATACCGTTAATTCAGATAAATAGATTCATAAGAAAAGAATATTTTGCGGCAAAATAGTCAGTAACAGGCCACAGATAGGTTAATTATCTATGGCCAATAATCAATTTTAATTTACATTGCCTTTTGATCACTGTCCGTTGCGTTTAGCCCATCATGTTTAGCCGCGTTGATCCACAAACGGGTACCATTCAGGGCAATACCTGTCAAGATAATATATTGCAGCGACATCGCCAAGACACCTTGATGATAGTAAATCACGACACTGATAACATCAATGATGACCCAAATCAGCCAGTTTTCTACATGCTTCCGCGTCATCAATATCATTGCCACTATGGATAATACGGTCATCACAGAATCCCAGAAGGGGAAAGCATCAGGCTGTAAATCAGGCAGGGTAATATTACTCCCCATTCCCTGTAGAACAAGCACCGCCGCTTTTGCCATATAACCAAATATTTGGTCGATATTAAATGTCATCACCAGTATGGCAAAGATAGAAATCACGGCAACAATCACCATCTGTTTAAGACTGAGCCAACGAATTTTAAGCGCTATTTGTTTTTGCTCATTGATTCGGCTCCATGCAAACCAACCATAGATATTGGCGGCGAAGAAAAAGATTTGCAGAATGAGGCTGGCGTAGAGTTGAATTTGAAAGAAGATGACAGCAAACAGTGAGACATTAATTAACCCAAATAGGTAATTAATGATTTTCTCCTGACTCGCGAGCCAGATACATAACAAACCCGCTATCGTGCCTATCGCTTCAATATATGAAAGGTTATAGCCGCCTGTTCCTAATGGTATGTGTACTAATATGTTATCAATGTCGAAAAAATCCATGCTTTCTTATCCTTACCATAAATAGTGTTTAGTATATCAATACAATAAACGTGAAATTATAAGGCATGCAGGCTATTTCACCCAATATTGTTTTTCATACTAAACAAGATAGCGAATTCAAAGAAAAAAGTCTTTAGATATTTTAAAGATTTTAAAAACGATAAGGAAAAAATGTGAAACCAGTAATCAACTTATTAAGTTATTACTCCAGCGATTGGATTAAAGAGTTATCTAAGCAATGCTTTCGCATCGTTGTCTCGCTTTGCTCGGCTCGAACCTGCGACCAATTGATTAAAAATCAACTGCTCTACCGACTGAGCTAACGATTCATCTAAGGTGTGTCTGAGGTGAGAGTTTAGATGGTGGGTCGTGCAGGATTCGAACCTGCGACCAATTGATTAAAAGTCAACTGCTCTACCGACTGAGCTAACGACCCATCTAAGGTGTGTCTGAGGTGAGAATTTAGATGGTGGGTCGTGCAGGATTCGAACCTGCGACCAATTGATTAAAAGTCAACTGCTCTACCGACTGAGCTAACGACCCATCTAAATCTGTTTGACAGTTATCCCTGCCAACGGCGGCATATATTACTGATTTCTCAGCATGGCGCAATGTTTATTTTGAAAAAAACGTTTAAGCGCTTATTAATCAGACAATTACCCCCAAAAAGACCGATATCTGACCTTTCGGGGATAATGATTACATCCCAGAAAGTTTTTTCTCGGCCATTTTTGCCGCATTGGTTCCAGGATATTGCTTAACCACCTGCTGATAAACCGCTTTTGCTTTATCCTTCTGCCCCTTTTCCAGCATGATTAACCCAACCTTATACAGAGAATCACTGCTTTTCTGAGACTTAGGATAATCTTTCACAACAGTGGCGAAATAATAAGCCGCATCGTCTTTCTTGCCTTTATTGTAATTCAACTGCCCTAACCAATAATTAGCATTTGGCAAGTACTTAGACTTAGGATAGGTTTTGGCAAAGCTTTGAAAGGCGACTATCGCTTTATCATATTCTTTGGTGTTGATAGCCAAAGAAACGGCAGCATCGTAATCACCTTTTTCACTTCCTGTGCTCGCCGACGCAGCGGATTGTTTATTTTCAGCTTGTGCTGAAGACGCTGCATTGCGATTGCCTGAGTCTGAATGCTCCGCACTTGATGGATTGGTGATTTTATCCAATTGCAGATAAAGATCTTTTTGCCGATCAATGCTCTGGTTTAATTGATACTGATTTTCCTGAATTTGACCGCGGAGTGTATCGATATCACGTTGAGAATCAGAAAGTTGTTGCTGGAGCTGGGTTAATAATTGACTGTGAGCGTCAGAAATACGCTCTAATTGAGAGAGGCGCTCATCGGTGGAGCCTGAGCCGACATTACTGATTGGCGCTCGGGCGGTAGCGGCCCAGGGAGCCGCTACGCCAACCAATAACGACAGACCCAATAAATAACGTCTGAAGTTACTGTTCATGTATTACTCTTAGTATACGACCACAGCGCGACGGTTTTTCGCGTATGCTGCTTCGTCATGGCCAAGTACAGCGGGTTTTTCTTTACCGTAAGAAACGATAGCAAGCTGATCAGCAGTCACGCCTTTGCCTTGCAGATACATTTTCACTGCGTTCGCACGGCGCTCACCCAGAGCAATGTTGTACTCAGGAGTACCGCGCTCATCTGCGTGGCCTTCGATAGTCACTTTAACAGATGGGTTAGTACGCAGGAATGCAGCGTGTGCATCCAGCATTTGAGCGAATTCGCTGTTGATATCATACTTATCGAAACCGAAGTATACGATATTGTTGTTTTGCAGCTCTTGCATCTGCTGACGTGCTAATTCTTCCGCAGACTGTGCTGTTTTAGAAGAATTATCAACAGTGCCTACACCAGACTGATCATTGTTGCCAGTTTTCTGAGAACTACACGCTGCTACGGCCATGATTGGTAAAGCTAACATCAGCCCTTTTAGCACTTTGTTCAGTTGCATCTCTTTGATCCTTTTATAGTTTGCCATACATATTATTATGCATCACAGATACGGCGACCAGGCAGGCGATTTTACCTGACCATCGGTAGCCGGAAGACGCGCTTTGAAACGCCCATCAGTCGAAACTAGCTGCAATACAGTTCCCCACCCTTGAGTAGAGCTATAAATCACCATAGTGCCATTCGGTGCGATACTCGGCGTTTCATCCAGAAACGTATCCGTCAAAATTTGGACAGATCCCGTTACCAGATCCTGTTTGGCGATATGCTGACTGCCACTTGCCGAGCTAACCATCACGAGAAAACTACCGTCAGGGCTAACATCTGCATCTTGGTTCTGTGATCCTTCCCAAGTTAGGCGTTGTGGAGCACCGCCATTAATATCAATTTTATATAATTGTGGACGCCCACCCTGATCTGAGGTATAGACCAGTGTCTGACTATCTGGCATCCAACTTGGCTCAGTATTATTACTGCGGCCATCAGTAACTTGACGGATTTGA
Organism: Xenorhabdus sp. IM139775; assembly: GCF_028598745.1. Taxonomy (GTDB): domain Bacteria; phylum Pseudomonadota; class Gammaproteobacteria; order Enterobacterales; family Enterobacteriaceae; genus Xenorhabdus. Next base: position 19,967 of record NZ_JAQRFK010000040.1, on the reverse strand, counting down.
CCAGAAGCCAAATCCATCAGGTAAAGATTTAAACTACCCGTTTTAGATAATGCAAAGGCAAGTTTAGTCCCATCCGGAGAAAATGCGGGTGCGCCGTTATGGCGAGGAAACGAAGCCACCTGACGTACAGCCCCGGTTGCCAGTGTTTGAATAATCAGTGCAGATCGGCCACCTTCAAATGTCACATAGGCAAGTTTAGAAGCATCCGGTGACCATGCCGGCGACATCAATGGTTCTGGTGAGCTATGCACGGTAAATTGATTATACCCATCATAATCAGAAACCCGCAGCTCATACGGAAACTTAACCGCATTATTATTTTTGACGACATAAGCGATACGGGTGGTAAATGCACCTTTAATACCGGTCAGTTTTTCAAATACCTGATTACTGACTGTATGGGCAGCAAAGCGCAACCATTTCTTTTCAATGGTGACTTGTTCTTGTGCCAAGACTGTTCCTGGCGCACCTGCAACATCAACAAGCTGATAAGAGACAAGAAATTTACCATCTGCACTGGGTTGAATATGGCCAACCACGACTGAATCAATTCCCAACGCAGACCATGCAGCAGGCGTTACCTCTGATGCAGTCGTCGGTTGTTGCGGCATACGCGTGGCATCAATCGGATTAAATTTTCCACTGTTTCTCAAATCCGCAGCAATAATTGAACCGATATTTTCAGGCGCATCACCTGCTCCGGTCCATTTAAATGGGACGACCCCAATAGGACGAGCAGAATCAACACCTTGTGTAATCTCAATGCGAACCTCTGCCTGAGCAAGTGTTGCCCACAGCATCAGAAAGCCCAATATGACCTTAAACATCTGTTTAAAAGTTTGTTTCATCATCTCTCCCTTATCGCGATCTCTTACCTGCCGCAATAATCCGCCGGATTCTAACAAACACCAACAAACAAAACTAGACACCTAAATAAAATCTAATAATTTTGTTTGTACATATAAATTATTCGAAAGTTTGCTTAGAGGATAATGATTATCCACCAAACATTTAACTTACTGCGGCTTAAATTCTAGTGTGAAATTCTTAAAATACTCATAAACCTCTTTGCTTGGTGGCGGTGGCATTTTTTTCGCCAAATTAGCAGCAGTAATCGCTGCCCGGCATAACGCCGGATCACCGGCTCCTGCTTTAATATCAATGAGCAATCCATCTGGAGCCAGTTTTATGTTTAACTCACAAGTACGTCCGATATACAAAGATGGATCACGAAAATTACTCTGAATCACAGACTGAATCTGTCCTTTGTAATTATTGATATCCGAATCGGAAGGGCCGCTTTTCTTACCGCCACCTTTTCCTGCCGCGCTCGCCCCACCCTGCTTAGGTGCATTAGATGCTAATCCACCTAACAGATCATCAACCGCTTGAGCCTGTTTTGCGGCTTCTGCCTTGGCTTTGGCTTTAGCCTTTGCTTCTGCTTTCGCTTTGACCTCTGCTTCTGCCTTGGCCTTCGCTTCCGCCTCAGCTTTTGCTTTGGCTTTGGCTTTGGCTTCTGCTTCCGCTTTAACTTTTGCCTCAGCCGCTGATTTGCGTTTTACTGCCTCTTCCGCTTCTTTCTTCGCCTGAGCTTCCGCTTTCTGTTGGGCTTCAGCCTGCTCTTTTAGAATTCTTTCTTTTTCTGCCAGTGCCTTTGCAGCCGCCTCTTCTGCCTGTTTCTGCTCTTCACGCGCTTTGGCAGTAGCAGCCTCAGACTGTTTTTTCTGTGTTTCGGCTGCCTGTAGTGCTTTAATTCGTTCTTCTTCAGCCGCTTTCAAGCGTTCCTGCTCTTCCGCCTGCTTTGCCCGCAATTCAGCCGCCTGTTGTTCGGCTTTTTTCTGCCGCTGTTGCTCGGCTAACTTAGCATTAGCCTGTTGCTGTTGTTGCTGGTTATATTGCTGAACAACCGCATTCGGATCGACCATAACAGCATCAATGACCGTCCCATTTTGTCCACCGCCCCCCATTTCTGTTTTCTGCACCAGAGAACCCCAAATCAGAAAACCGATCAGGATAGCGTGCAATATTACCGAAATGATAATAGCGCGATTCAGCCTCTTGTTTTGCTCGTTTGTCTTTCCCACGCTCGACATCCAGAAACTTTAAGTGATCGTCGCTGTCAGGAGCCGATCGGCTGAGTCATCAAACCCACCGATTTTACCCCTGCCTGACGAAGCATATTCAACGCCTTGATAATTTCATCATAAGGAACTTCCTTAGAACCACCAATCAAGAAAATCGTTTTCGGATTGGCTTTCATCAAAGTTTGCGCTTCTGCAACGATTTGCTGTTCAGGTAACAATTCCAGACGTTCCTGGTTAACAACCATGTTGTATTGCCCTACCCCAGAAACTTCCACAATGACCGGAGGATTATCAGTGCTGGAAACTGTTTTTGAATCCACCGAATCAGGTAAATCGACTTCTACGCTTTGCGTGATAATAGGTGCTGTTGCCATGAAAATAAGCAGCAATACCAGCAACACGTCCAGCAAGGGGACGATATTGATCTCGGATTTTAGCTCACGTCTGCGACTACGAGTGCGCGCCATTCGCTGATTTCCCCTTACGATTTATTACGACTTATTGGTATTGGAAGCAAAAGCCTGACGATGCAAAATAGCCAGAAATTCTTCCATGAAGTTATCGTAAACTTGTTCTAGTTTGTTAACACGCTGGCTCAGGCGGTTATAGGCCATCACCGCAGGAATTGCCGCAAACAGACCGATAGCCGTAGCAATCAGTGCTTCCGCAATACCGGGCGCAACCATTTGCAACGTTGCCTGTTTAACTGCCCCCAAAGCAATAAAGGCATGCATGATGCCCCAAACCGTCCCAAACAAACCAATATAAGGACTAACTGAACCCACCGTACCCAGAAACGGAATGTGATTTTCTAAGACTTCCAATTCACGATTGAGTGAGATACGCATGGCGCGAGTAGTCCCTGTGATAACCGCTTCTGGCGCATGGTTATTTGCCTGATGTAGGCGAGCAAATTCTTTAAACCCAGAATGGAATATCTGCTCAACACCATTTAGCGAATCACGACGTGACTGACTTTCTTTATAAAGACGAGATAATTCAATGCCAGACCAAAATTTATCTTCAAATGCTTCAGCTTCACGGCTTGCTGCATTAAGGATCTTTGCCCGTTGAATAATGATTGCCCAAGAGACGATAGAAAAGCCAATCAAAATCAACATGATTAGCTGAACTAAGAAACCTGCCTTAAGAAATAAATCAAGGATGTTCATGTCAGTCACTGCTTAAACTCCGCGACAATAGACTTTGGAAGCGCAATTGGCTTCATTTGAGATGAATTCACGTAGACAACCAAGCATTCTGCGCTGTTGATAACTACGCCATTGCAATCAACAATTCGTTGAATAAATGTCAGAGAAGCACCACGGATATTTGTAATTTCGCTTTCAACAATCAGCTCATCATCCAGTTTTGCTGGTTTTTGATAGTCAATCGCCATGCGACTCACAACAAAGCCAACTTGCTCATCTAACATAGGCTGTTGGTGGAAGCCTTTTTCACGCAACATCTCTGTACGGGCTCTTTCGTAAAATAGCAAATATCGAGCGTGATAAACCACACCACTAGCATCTGTGTCTTCATAGTAAACACGGATAGGCCAACGGAATAACATATTACTCATATAATCCTAATTCGGCGAATTGACGCTGCCACTATACTTAAGACAATAGCGCTTTGGAATGGCCTGTTAGTAAAAAAATTTTATAGGCCGATATCCTATAAAATTACAATTAGTTTACTTAAAGAAATGATATAAGCCAAAAAGAAGAATGAAAAATGCAGGTAACGGGTGAAAAAACAAACGCCAGATAATCCGTTTAGGATGAAAACCAACACCAAAAGTCACGCCAGAGCAAACTGCCCAGACCAATAAAATGCCTTGCCATATTTGTAGTGAACTGGTGTTGGCAGCAAAACGCGCAGGCTGCCAAAACACACATGCAGAAAGTGTTAAGGCCATGATGAGGATAAGAGCCCTCAACAGGCTCTTATCCATAAGTTGGTCGCATTTATCAGCCAACATTATTTTTCGTCACTCTCAGAGGCTTTTTGTGATTCGCTATGCTCAAGTGCCAAGGCAGCGATAACAGCGAAGCTACAAGCTAAGAGTGTTCCGAGAATCCAAGCAAAATACCACATGCCCATGCTCCTTTAGTACAGTGAGTGTTTGTTGTTTTCAATATAATTTTTATCCAAACGCCCGAAGGTTTTGTAATAACACCAAATGGTGTAAGACAGCACAATAGGAACGAAGATAACGGCAACAACGAACATAATTTGCAACGTCCATTGACTGGATGTCGCATCCCACATCGTCAGGCTGACATTCGGATCAAGGCTTGATGGCATCACGAACGGGAACATCGCAATACCTGAGGTCAGGATAATACAAGCGACTGTCAGTGATGAGAAGAAAAATGCCCAGGCACCTTTATCCAGCCAAGTGGTCAGGATAGTCAGCAGAGGAAGAAGCACTCCCAACACAGGTATCGCCCACAAAATCGGATAGTGATTAAAGTTGGTCAGCCATGCTCCTGCCTGCTGAACCACTTCTTTATGTAACGGATTAGAAGCCGCATTAACATCCAGCCCTCCCGTGACAACATAGCCGTCAATGCCATAAATCAGCCAAACCCCCGCCAACAGGAACGCAATTGCCGTTACCGCTGCACAAACATGGGTCGCGGTACGGGAGCGCAGGTGCAATTCGCCCGTTGTACGCATTTGCAGATAAGTTGCGCCTTGCGTCACAATCATCATCAGGCTGATCACACCGGCCAATAATCCATAAGGATTCAGCAATCCAAAGAACGAACCTTCATAAGAGACACGCAGGTAAGTATCCACTGCCAGCGGTACGCCTTGCAGTAAGTTACCAAACGCAACCCCGATAACCAGCGCAGGTACAAAGCTACCAACAACCAGTCCCCAATCCCACATATTCCGCCACTTGCTGTTTTCCAGTTTTGAACGGTAATCAAAACCAACCGGACGGAAGAATAATGCAGCCAAGACCAGGATCATTGCCACATAGAAACCAGAGAAAGCGGCTGCATAGACCATCGGCCATGCGGCAAACAGGGCACCACCTGCGGTAATTAACCAAACTTGGTTACCATCCCAGTGCGGGGCAATGGAGTTAATCATGATGCGGCGTTCGGTATCATTTTTACCAATGATCCGCAACAAGATACCGACTCCCATGTCGAAACCATCAGTCACGGTAAAACCGATCAGTAACACACCAATCAGCAGCCACCATATAAATCGTAATACATCATAATCAAGCATAAGTGGACTCCTGCTTACTCAATATTATTCGCTGAAGAAGCTGTTTTTTGTTCAAAATGATAACGCCCGGTCTTGAGGCTGCTCGGGCCAAGACGGGCAAATTTGAACATCAAGAACATCTCTGCGATCAAGAACAAAGTGTACAGGCCACAAATCAGCGCCATTGAGAAAATCAGATCGCCGACACTGCGGGTTGACGACGCAACAGCCGTTGGCAACACTTCGCCAATCGCCCATGGCTGACGACCATATTCTGCGACAAACCAACCCGCCTCAACGGCAATCCACGGCAATGGAATGCTGAACAATGCTGCACGCAGCAACCACTTATGTTGACCGATACGGTTACGGATAACACTCAGGAATGACAGGCCAATAACCAACAGCATAATAAAGCCGGCGGCAACCATGATACGGAATGCGAAATAGAGCGGTGCAACGCGTGGAATAGAGTCTTTCGCGGCGGCTTGAATTTGCGCTTCTGTCGCATCAGTGACGTTTTGGGTATAACGCTTCACGAGCATGCCATAGCCAAGATCTTTCTTACTTTCATTGAATGCACTGCGAATACTGGGATCAAGGTTACCCGCGCGCAGTTCTTCCAATAATTCATAGGCTTTAATGCCGTTACGGATACGCTGCTCATGCTGACTCATCAGGTCACGCAGGCCAACGACTGGTGTATCTGTGGAACGGGTAGCAATCAAACCTAAAACGTAAGGAATTTGGATGGAATATTTATTTTCCATTTTGTCCTGATCAGGAATACCAATCAGTGTGAATGAAGCTGGAGGCGGCTGGGTTTCCCACTCTGCTTCAATGGCGGCCAATTTGGTTTTCTGCACGTCCCCCATTTCATAGCCAGATTCATCACCCAGAACAATAACGGACAGTACCGCAGCCATACCAAAACTGGCCGCAATCGCAAAAGAACGTTTGGCAAATGCCAAATCACGCCCTTTAAGCAGATAGTAAGAACTGATACCCAAAACAAAAATGGCGCCTGTAACATAACCGGCTGCAACAGTGTGAACAAATTTCACCTGAGCAACGGGGTTAAGTACCAGTTCACTGAAGCTCACCATTTCCATCCGCATGGTTTCGAAGTTAAAGTCAGACGCAATCGGGTTTTGCATCCAACCATTCGCAATCAAGATCCACAATGCCGAGAAGTTAGAGCCTAATGCAACCAGCCAAGTTACTGCCAAGTGTTGTTTCTTACTCAGTCGATCCCAACCGAAGAAAAACAGGCCAACGAATGTGGATTCGAGGAAGAATGCCATCAGACCTTCGATGGCCAAAGGCGCACCGAAAATATCACCAACATAATGTGAGAAATATGACCAGTTGGTTCCGAACTGGAACTCCATGGTCAAGCCCGTTGCGACACCCAGAGCAAAGTTAATACCAAATAACTTGCCCCAGAATTTTGTCATATCTTTATAGATTTGTTTGCCAGAAAGGACATATACCGTTTCCATGATCGCAAGCAAAAACGCCATACCGAGCGTTAATGGTACGAACAGAAAATGGTACATGGCAGTTAAGGCAAACTGTAATCGTGACAGTTCGACAATATCAAACATCTTGACTCCTTGCTCCTAGCAGGAAGACACCGACTTGCGGCAACCCGGCTTCGTAAAACGAAAGCCTCGTAACTACCAGCAATAAATGCCTCAAACACAACAATGAATTATTACAAAATCAATAGATACCACAATAATATTACGCCTATATTCACACACAATAAATAATTTTTACGTGACTCAGCTTGGAATTCTGAATATAGGTCAACAATACTCAACTTTCTCAGGCTAATACCTCTATATACTAGATCAATTTAATCAATTTTAGCGAATACAATCCAGAGTAATAAATTGATTTTAGTCAATTTTTTCCTTGTTTTGTTAAGCATTACCATTATTATTTCATTATGGTTTACCGAGTGTTAATAAGTTGTTATTTTCAATGGAGTGTAATTTATTTTTTGCTGTAAAATGCCTTAGAAAATTAACTTTTCTTTTTCATTCTTTAAAAAATATATTTTCTCGATATTTCTAATTTAATTAATCAAATAAATAGGTTTTCCTAAAATCCAGTTCAATTAAATTGAAAACGACAAAACTTATAAATGAACTAACTCACTGTTAATATTATAAATAAAAATAAAAGGCTACCCTAAGGCAGCCTTTTTCTATAAAAACAGCTTTATTTTGTGTTTCTTATGATAATAACGCTTTTACAGCATCGCCGATGTCAGCAAGACTGCGAACCGTCTTCACACCTGCGGCTTCCAGTGCAGCAAACTTCTCATCTGCTGTCCCTTTACCGCCAGCGATAATCGCGCCAGCATGACCCATGCGCTTACCTTCCGGCGCTGTCACACCCGCAATGTAAGCAACGACAGGCTTAGTCACATGTTGTTTGATATAAGCTGCTGCTTCTTCTTCCGCCGTACCACCGATTTCGCCAATCATGACAATCGCTTCTGTCTGTGGATCTTCTTGGAACAGTTTCAGGATATCAATGAAGTTTGAGCCGGGGATCGGGTCACCGCCGATACCAACACAGGTCGATTGCCCTAACCCAGCATCTGTGGTCTGTTTAACGGCTTCATAAGTCAATGTGCCTGAACGGGAGACAATGCCCACTTTACCTGATTTGTGAATGTGACCAGGCATGATACCAATCTTACATTCATCAGGTGTAATGACTCCCGGACAGTTGGGGCCAATCATACGAACACCCGCTTGATCCAGTTTTACCTTAACTGTCAGCATATCGAGTGTTGGGATACCTTCTGTAATCGTGATGATCAATTTAATGCCCGCATCAATCGCTTCCAGGATGGAATCTTTACAGAATGGTGCCGGAACGTAGATAACCGACGCGGTTGCCCCCGTTGCCTCAACAGCTTCACGCACGGTATTGAATACAGGCAGCCCCAAATGCTCAGTACCCCCTTTACCCGGTGTAACACCCCCAACCATTTGAGTGCCGTAGGCTATCGCCTGTTCGGAGTGAAAAGTCCCTTGGCTGCCAGTAAAACCCTGACAAATCACTTTGGTGTTTTTATCGATTAAAATAGACATTATTTATTCCCCGCTGCGGCTACGGCCTGTTTAGCTGCGTCTGTCAAACTGGTCGCGGCAATGATATTCAAACCGCTGTCTGCCAGTTTCTTAGCGCCCAGTTCAGCATTGTTTCCTTCCAGGCGAACGACCACCGGTACGTTAACACCGACTTCTTCCACCGCACCAATAATGCCGTCAGCAATCAAGTCACAACGAACGATACCACCAAAGATATTCACCAAAACAGCTTTAACATTGTCATCTGACAAGATGATCTTGAATGCTTCGGTAACACGCTCTTTTGTTGCACCACCACCCACATCAAGGAAGTTTGCCGGTGCACCGCCATGCAGTTTAACAATGTCCATCGTTCCCATTGCCAGACCTGCACCATTCACCATACAACCAATGTTACCGTCCAGCGCAACATAGTTGAGTTCCCATTGTGCCGCCTGAGCCTCACGTGAATCTTCCTGTGAAGGATCGTGCATTTCACGCAGTTCAGCCTGACGGAACATCGCATTACCATCAGCGCTCAGTTTTCCATCCAAACACACCAGATCATCTTGAGTTGTGATCACCAGCGGGTTGATTTCGACCAATGCCAAATCACGCTCCAAGAACAGGTTAGCCAATCCCAAGAAAATCTTGGTAAATTGACCAACTTGCTTACCCGTCAAACCGAGTTTAAATGCTAATTCACGGCCTTGGTACGGCATAGGGCCAGACAGTGGGTCGATAATGGCTTTGTGGATCAACTCAGGCGTTTCTTCCGCCACTTTTTCTATTTCGACGCCACCTTCAGTAGAGGCCATGAACACTACACGACGCGTACCGCGGTCAACAACCGCACCGAGATACAGCTCTTTGGCAATATCGGTTGCACCTTCCACCAAGATCTGATGAACAGGTTGCCCCTGTGCATCAGTCTGGTAAGTTACCAGTCGTTTACCTAGCCATTGTTCAGCAAAAGTACGGATATCTTCCTTGCTGTTGACGACTTTCACGCCACCAGCTTTACCGCGTCCACCTGCATGAACCTGACATTTAACGATCCAAGGGCCTGAACCAATCTTGGATGCTGCTTCTTCTGCTTCGCGCGGAGTGGTACAAGCATAGCCCGCAGGCGCTGGTAAACCATACCGTGCAAAAAGTTGTTTTGCCTGATACTCGTGTAAATTCATGATGTTCTATCCATAATTTAATCTAAGAAAGGTAAATTACCTTCTATATTTGTTGCTCTGGATATGACCAGCCCAAAAGGGCTGGCCTGCATATACATTTTTACATCAACGTCGTACTACTTTCAGACTTGGCAGAGTTAATACTCTCCACCAATAGGGATACAACCAATAGGGATGCCACCGATAAGAATGCTATACATCCAGCAATAAGCGTGTTGGATCTTCCAGCATCTCTTTGATGGTCACCAGAAAGCCGACAGACTCACGACCATCAATCAGGCGGTGGTCATAGGACAGCGCCAGATACATCATAGGGAGGATCTCAACCTGACCATTGACTGCCATTGGACGATCTTTAATGGCATGCATGCCAAGGATCGCACTTTGTGGCGGGTTAATGATCGGGGTAGACATCAGGGAACCGAAGACACCGCCATTGGTAATGGTGAAATTACCGCCAGTGAGCTCTTCAACGGTCAGTTTACCGTCACGGCCTTTGACAGCCAACTCTTTGATGCTTTTCTCAATGTCAGCCATGCCCAGTGCATCTGCATCACGCAATACGGGTGTCACCAGACCACGTGGTGTAGATACTGCGATACTGATATCAAAATAGTTGTGGTAAACCACATCAGTGCCATCAATGGAAGCGTTCACTTCTGGGTAACGTCTTAATGCTTCAACAACGGCTTTCACATAGAAAGACATAAAGCCCAAACGTACACCATGGCGTTTCTCAAACACATCACCGTACTGCTTGCGCAATTCCTGAATTGGCTTCATGTTGACTTCATTGAAAGTCGTCAGCATGGCCGTGTTGTTTTTCGCTTCAAGCAGACGCTCTGCAACACGCTTGCGCAGACGCGTCATTGGGACACGTTTTTCACTACGGTGTGGCAATAAGGATGGCTGTTCAGCAGGTGCAGCAGATTTATCGCTCTCTTTTTTATTCGCAGCGATATGTTTTTCGATGTCTTCACGAACAATGCGACCACCCACACCACTGCCTTTAATGGCAGCAGGATCTAACTCATGTTCAGCAATCAGACGACGAACCGCAGGGCTGAGTGCATCGTTATTTTCTTCTTCCAAAGACGCAGTCTGGCGTTGTGCTGGCGTTGCCTCTGTTTTTGTTTTTACTTCAGCAGGGATACCCGTGCTATCACCCAGACGGATACGACCTAACAGTTGCCTGGACAGTACAGTGGCACCCTCTTCTTCCAAAATAGATTCCAAAACACCCGCTTCACTTGCTGGCACTTCCAGAACAACTTTATCAGTTTCAATTTCAACCAGAACTTCATCACGCTCTATGGTGTCACCTGGTTTTTTATGCCATGTCGCAACTGTGGCATCTGCAACAGATTCAGGGAGGTCTGGAACCAGAATTTCTACGCTACTCATTTTCTATCCTTATTTATTCAACGTTCAGTGCGTCATTAACCAGTGCTTGCTGTTGCTGCTGGTGAACAGACGGATATCCCACAGCCGGGGATGCAGATGCCGGACGACCTGCATAACGTAAAGAAGCCCCAAATGGGATTGCTTCACGGAAATTATGTTGACTGCAATACCAAGCCCCTTGGTTCAATGGCTCTTCCTGACACCAGACGAAGTCATGAACATGGGCATACTGCTCAAGTTGAGCCTGCAGATTCTGACGTGGGAATGGATACAACTGTTCAATACGCACAATAGCAACATCGGTCTGTTTGTTCTTACGACGCTGTTCCAACAGATCGTAATAAACCTTACCGGCGCACAGTACAACGCGCTTAACACCTTTTGGAGCCAAAGCGTCAACTTCACCAATGACTGGCTCAAATTTGCCATTCGCCAATTCATCCAGACTAGACACGGCCAATGGATGACGCAGTAATGATTTCGGTGACATAACGATGAGCGGACGGCGCATACCACGCAGGGCCTGACGACGCAGCATGTGATAAACCTGGGCTGGGGTCGATGGTACGCAGACCTGCATATTTTGCTCAGCACAGAGTTGCAGATAACGTTCCAGACGTGCCGATGAGTGCTCTGGCCCCTGCCCTTCATAGCCATGTGGCAACAGCATCACCAGACCACACATACGGCCCCATTTCTGTTCACCGGAGCTGATGAATTGGTCAATCACAACCTGAGCCACGTTGGCAAAGTCGCCAAATTGCGCTTCCCAAATTGTCAGGGCGCGAGGTTCAGTGGTTGCATAACCGTATTCAAATGCCAGTACCGCTTCTTCTGACAGCACCGAATCCCATACGTTGAATACACCTTGGCCATTGTGGATATTCGCCAGGGGCACATAAACAGAAGCATTGTTTTGGTTATGAACAACGGCATGACGGTGGAAGAACGTACCACGTCCCGCATCCTCACCGGAGAGACGCACCGGAATACCTTCATCAACCAGCGTTGCATAAGCCAGTGTTTCCGCACCACCCCAGTCAAACAATTTATTGCCATTGGCCATTTCCGCACGGTCGCCATAGATTTTTGCAACACGTGAGTGCATTTCCACTTCGGCAGGAACCGTGCTGATACTTTTGCCAAGATCTTGCAGACGTTTCATCTCCACTTGATGCGGATATTCTTCATCCCATTCGTGGTTCAGGTAGGGTTCCCATGTGAATGAGTGCAGCCCCATTGGACGCCATTCATCGACAACACATTCACCATGATCCAGTGCATCACGGTACAGGTTCACCATCTCTGTAACGTCATTGGCGCCCAGCAAACCTTCCGCTACCAGCTTATCGGCATAAATTTTACGCGCGGTTGGCAGTTTTTTGATTTTCTGGTACATCAGTGGCTGAGTTGCACTTGGCTCATCAGCTTCGTTATGACCGTGACGACGGTAACAAACCAGATCAATCATCACGTCACGTTTGAAAGTATTGCGGAAATCAAGCGCCAGACGTGTGACAAAGGCAACAGCTTCCGGATCATCCGCGTTAACGTGGAAAATCGGTGCCTGAACCATTTTCACAACATCAGTACAGTATTGTGCTGAACGGGAATCTTTCGGGTTCGACGTGGTGAAACCAATCTGGTTGTTAATCACGATACGAACCGTACCACCCACTTCATAACCGCGGGCCTGCGACATGTTCAGCGTTTCCTGAACAATCCCCTGCCCTGTTACGGCAGCATCACCATGGATAGTAACAGGCAGCACCATGTTGCTGCGACCTTCATCAAGACGATCACGACGGGCACGTACAGAACCGATAACAACAGGGCTGACAATCTCAAGGTGAGACGGGTTAAAGGCCAGTGCCAAATGCACCGGACCACCTTCGGTTTCAAAATCAGAAGAAAAACCTTGATGGTATTTTACGTCACCCGTACCCAAGTGCTCTTTGTGCTTACCCGCAAATTCGTCGAACAGATCAATCGGCTTCTTACCCAACAGATTGACCAAAACGTTGAGACGACCACGATGAGCCATGCCCAACACAACCTCACGGGTATCTTGTTTACCGGCGTGACGGATCAACTCTTTTAACATCGGGATAAGTGCATCGCCGCCTTCCAGGGAGAAACGTTTCGCCCCCGGGAACTTCGCACCTAAATAGCGTTCCAAACCTTCCGCTGATGTTAATTCTTTCAGGAAACGACGCTTTTCTTCTGCATTAAACTGTGAACTTACTGGCACAGACTCCAGACGTTGCTGGAGCCAACGTTTTTCTTCTGTATTGGTGATGTGCATATATTCCGCACCAATTGAACCGCAATAAATGCGTTTCAGCGCGTCATACAGATCAGCCAATTTCATTGTCTCTTTACCAATGGCAAAAGAGCCTACATTAAACGTTTCTTCAAAATCCGCTTTTGTTAAATTATGGAAAGCAGGATCAAGATCAGAGACAGGTTCCTGTTTCCATAATCCCAATGGATCAAGGTTTGCATGTTGATGTCCGCGGAAGCGGAATGCATTGATGAGCTGCAAAACTTTGACTTGTTTTGCATCCATTGCTGGATCGCTGACTGAAGTATGATAACGCGTGGCATCCTTTGCCAGACGACGGAAGTAATCGCGTGTCTGTGAGTGAAGTTGTTCCCCGCCAAGTCCTGCATCTGGTAATTGTTGGAAAATTTCTCTCCAACTTGCATCAACAGAGTGAGGATCGGTTATATAGTCTTCATAGATTTGCTCTATGTAAGACTGGTTTGCACCAGCCAGAAAGCTTGAGTCCAGCCAGTCCTTCATTGCGCCGTTCTGCATTGTGATCCCTTAAGCTTTGAAAGCTTTAGTTTTCGCCGTGGTTAACAAATACCGCTTAATCAGCGGTGTTGATAAAAGGTTCATTTGGACGTGCTTAATGCATGTTCTTCTATGGGTTTTCCTACCCTTCAAGGAACCTTTAAAAACTGAATATCAGTTTTTAAAGGTTCCTTTATTTGGAAACATATTTCGTCTTTAGCAGTAGGCAATTTATCATTTTTCATTCTTTATGCCCTCCACTGATTTGATATTTATGTCGAAATTGTGGAGGGCAACATTATATGGATTATTTACACGCTAATTATGTGTTATTTATACCCAAATTTTATTTTACTATGCGCTATGTTTCAGCAACATAGATTTAATATGACCAATCGCTTTTGTCGGATTCAGCCCCTTAGGACAAACGTTGACGCAATTCATGATCCCATGGCAACGGAAAACACTGAATGCGTCATTGAGGTTATCCAATCGTGAAGTAGTTTCAGTATCACGGCTGTCAATCAGGAAACGGTAGGCGGCCAACAGACCGGCCGGACCGATAAATTTATCCGGATTCCACCAGAATGACGGGCAAGACGTTGAGCAACAGGCACATAAGATACACTCATACAGGCCATCCAGTTTTTCACGCTGTTGTGGTGATTGCAGGTGCTCACGCGCAGGTGGGTTTTTACCGTCATTAACCAAGTAAGGGCGGATTTTTTCATATTGTGCGTAAAACTGCCCCATATCAACAACCAGATCACGAACCACTGGCAGGCCGGGTAATGGGCGAATGACAATTTTCTTGTTACCACGGCGCAATGCTGAAATGGGTGTAACACATGCCAAGCCGTTTTTGCCATTCATATTCACGCCATCAGAGCCACAAACTCCCTCACGACAAGAACGGCGGAATGCCAAGGTAGGATCTTGCTCTTTTAGCTGGATAAGCGCATCCAGCAACATCATGTCGCGCCCTTCCTCCGCTTCCAGTGTGTAGTCCTGCATACGGGGCACATCATCGACATCTGGATTATAACGATAAATTGAAAATTCAAGCTTCATAATCTATTTCTCCGCAACTGGAACATCAGCAACGCAAAACGCAATGAGTAAATTAGTAAGAACGCACTTTTGGCGGGAAAGCTTCACGCAGCGTTGGCTGCATATTCACTTCACGACGCGTCATGCTTTCAGTTTGCGGTAAATACAGGCTATGGCACAGCCAGTTGGCATCATCACGCTCTGGATAGTCAAAACGGCTGTGGGCACCACGACTTTCTGTACGGAAATTCGCAGCAACGGCAGTCGAATAAGCCGTCTCCATCAGGTTATCCAACTCCAAACACTCGATACGCTGCGTATTGAATTCTGATGAAGTATCATCCAGACGAGCATTTTTCAGACGTTCGCGGATCAATTTCAGCTCCTCCAACCCTTTTGCCATCGCCTCACCTTCGCGGAATACTGAGAAGTTATGCTGCATGCAGGATTGCAAGGCTTTGCGGATTTCAACCGGATCTTCACCAGAACGGGTATTATTCCAACGGTTCAGGCGTTGCAGTGCAGCATCAACATCGGATTCGCTGGCATCACGGCTGGTGCCTTGTTCCATCAGGCACTCTTTCAAATGCAGGCCAGCGGAGCGACCAAATACCACCAGATCGAGCAGTGAGTTACCTCCGAGACGGTTTGCGCCGTGAACGGATACACAGGCAATTTCACCCACGGCAAACAAGCCCGGAATCACAACGTCTTCACCTTTTTCGTTGACTGTCAACGCCTGACCCGTGATCCTGGTTGGAATACCCCCCATCATATAGTGACAGGTTGGAATAACCGGAATCGGCTCTTTTACTGGATCGACATGGGCGAAGGTACGGGATAATTCGAGGATACCCGGCAAACGGGATTCCAATACATCCTTGCCCAGATGATCCAATTTCAGTTTCACGTGAGGCCCCCAAGGCCCATCACAACCACGCCCTTCACGGATTTCAATCATGATGGAACGTGCTACTACGTCGCGGCCAGCAAGGTCTTTAGCATTGGGTGCATAACGCTCCATGAAGCGCTCACCCTCTTTATTCAGCAGGTAACCCCCTTCACCACGGCAGCCTTCTGTGACCAAAACGCCTGCACCCGCGATACCCGTCGGGTGGAATTGCCACATTTCCATATCCTGCACAGGAACGCCAGCACGCAGCGCCATCCCCACACCATCACCGGTATTGATATGCGCATTGGTTGTGGATTGGTAAATACGGCCAGCCCCACCGGTTGCCAGAATGGTTGCCTTGGCTTTGAAATAAACGACTTCACCCGTTTCGATGCAGATAGCGGTACAACCAACAATCGCACCATCCTGATTCTTCACCAGATCCAGCGAATACCATTCAGAGAAAATAGTCGTGTGATTCTTCAAATTCTGCTGATATAGCGTATGCAAGAGGGCATGACCGGTTCGGTCAGCCGCCGCGGCAGTACGAGCCGCCTGCTCGCCACCAAAATTCCTGGATTGCCCGCCGAATGGACGTTGGTAAATACGGCCATCATCCAAACGGGAGAATGGCAGCCCCATGTGCTCCAGTTCCAAAATGGCTTCCGGGCCAGTCTTACACATATATTCGATAGCATCCTGGTCACCGATATAATCGGAACCTTTCACCGTATCGTACATGTGCCATTCCCAGTTATCATCATGGGAATTGCCCAGAGCAACAGTGATCCCACCCTGTGCGGATACAGTGTGGGAACGAGTTGGGAATACCTTGGAAATCAAGGCACAAGATAAACCCATTTGTGAAATTTGCAGTGCGGCACGCATACCTGCGCCACCAGCACCAATAACAACAGCGTCAAACTCTCTGACTGGCAGTTTCATTTATGCACCCCACACCACAATTGTTCCGTAAATCAAATAAGTTAACAGCGCGACAATAATCACCAGTTGCAGAACCAAACGCAGTGCGAGTGGCTTGACATAATCTGTCAGTACCTGCCACATGCCAATCCATGCGTGAACCAGAATGGAAAGCAGAGCCAACACAGTGAATACTTTAGTGAGGGGGGAAGAGAAGAAACCACGCCAGACTTCATAAGTAATATCCGACGTTGTTGCGACAAAACCGACAAGGTAGAGGACGTACAAGACAATAATAATTGCGGATGCACGTAGCAGCAGCCAATCCTGAATACCCGTACGAC
Source organism: Xenorhabdus sp. IM139775 (assembly GCF_028598745.1). Lineage (GTDB taxonomy): Bacteria > Pseudomonadota > Gammaproteobacteria > Enterobacterales > Enterobacteriaceae > Xenorhabdus. Next base: position 2,956 of record NZ_JAQRFK010000040.1, on the reverse strand, counting down.
CCAATGCGGATGCGTTGCTTACCATAATAATACCCCAGCCAGAATAGACAGAATAACCGCGATGACTATTGCTACTTTGGCAGATGCACTACCGGTAGCGAGAGTTTCTTCCAAGAAACCAAAATCCATCAACACATGGCGAATACCCCCACAGATGTGGTAAGCCAGCGCCGTCAATATCCCCCACAGGATAAATTTGGCGAAGAAGCCAGTCATGATGTCAGATGCTTGTAGGAAGCCCTCCTGCGAAGACAGTGACATACCCAATAACCACAACAGGATACCCACTGCGATAAAGGTAATGACGCCTGAGATACGGTGCAAGATCGATGCTATCGCGGAGACGGGTTGGTCAATCGTCCGCAAATCGAGGTTGACAGGTCTTTGTTTTTTCACAATTTTGCCCACAAAGCTTTTTTTTATTTTCCATCCTCCGGTCCTGGGCGGGAATCAGACAGCGCGAAGAGGATACAAAGACACAACATAATTAACTCAACAATCCTTACTGTTCATCAAAAGTTGTGATTTGATTACGCTGGGTGCTCCTACAACAGGGTAATCCGGAGACCTTACCGAAGTATAAGTACTTCACATTGTTATTACAATTCCCACACAATGTGATTATTAATATTTAGCTTGAACAGTGAGAAAGATCACGCTTCAAACACTTTCCGTAAAATACATGATCTTGTTTGACAAAGATTAAACATTTATCTTACATATATATCGTTATATATTATTTGTCGTCATCTTATGATGAAAAATTAATCTTAACGAAAGATAAAAGTTATGTAAAAGTACCGTATAAGCACAGAATGTTAACATTTAATGTGAATAATACTTTAAACATAACTTCCAAAAACTTTTTAACAACCTGAAAACCATTGTCATCCGTAATGAGATTTCAGCGTTAAATGTGATACCAGCCTGATTTTAAACTCTCTCCGGTAGCACAATGCCTTCGGCACAGTATAAATTGCGCCTATCTGGTTGTTAGGGGTTATAGAAAATAAGCGCTAAGGAGATGTAAATGGCTGATAAAAAGGCTACGTTGAACATAAATGGTTCAGCTGCTATCGAACTAGACGTACTAACGCCGACCCTAGGTACTGAAGTAATTGACGTTCGAACCCTCGGCTCAAAAGGCTTCTATACCTACGATCCGGGCTTTACTTCCACTGCCTCCTGTGAGTCGAAAATCACCTATATTGATGGCAATGAAGGCATTTTGCTGCACCGTGGTTTTCCCATCGATCAGCTTGCAACGGAATCGACCTATCTGGAAGTCTGTTACATTTTGCTATACGGCGAACCGCCTACGCCCGAAGAATACAAGAATTTTAAAACGACGGTGACTCGCCATACGATGATCCACGAACAGATCACCCGTCTGTTCCACGGCTTCCGCCGTGATTCTCATCCAATGGCGGTACTTTGTGGTGTTACGGGCGCACTGGCTGCTTTCTACCATGATGCCCTGGATGTCAATAATCCTCGCCATCGTGAAATCACCGCTTACCGTCTGCTGTCCAAAATGCCCACTGTTGCGGCAATGTGTTACAAATATTCCCTTGGGCAGCCTTTTGTTTATCCACGTAATGACCTGTCTTATGCCGCCAATTTCCTGCACATGATGTTCTCAACTCCGTGTGAGGAATATAAGGTTAATCCCGTCTTAGAACGCGCCATGGATCGCATTTTCATCCTGCATGCCGATCATGAACAAAATGCCTCAACCTCGACGGTACGTACTGCGGGTTCCTCCGGTGCCAATCCATTTGCCTGTATCGCTGCGGGTATTGCATCCCTGTGGGGGCCTGCCCATGGCGGGGCAAATGAAGCCTGTCTGCGGATGCTGGAAGAGATCCAAACTGTCGAACACATTCCTGAATTCATTGCCCGCGCCAAAGATAAAAATGACTCTTTCCGCCTGATGGGCTTTGGTCACCGTGTTTATAAGAACTACGACCCGCGCGCAACAGTGATGCGTGAAACCTGCCATGAAGTGCTGAATGAACTTGGCCTGAATGACAGTCTGCTGGAAGTGGCAATGGAATTAGAACGTATTGCCCTGAACGACCCCTACTTCATTGAGAAAAAACTGTATCCAAACGTCGATTTCTATTCTGGCATTATCCTGAAAGCGATGGGTATTCCCTCCACCATGTTCACTGTGATTTTCGCCATTGCCCGTACTATTGGCTGGATTGCGCACTGGAATGAAATGCACGATGAAGGCTTGAAGATCGCACGTCCACGCCAACTTTACACTGGTCACACGGAACGCGATTTCAAGAGTCAGTTGAAAAAGTAATTGAATGACGCCAATAACGCTATTCATATTCTGACACATGCTGAATAGTGTATTTCTGCACCTCTCATGTCAGGTTTTATGCTGATATTAGGGGTGTAGTTATTATAGGGATGTCGTTATCAAGGATGTCGTTTTATATATTCCCTTGGCGGCTTTCCCATGACTTTACGGAAAAATGTCACAAATGCACTATCATTGGCAAAACCCAGTTCCTGGGCAATATAAGATAAGGTTTTATTCTGCGCCAATAACTCTATCGCCTTTACCAATCGCCATTGCTGCCGCCACTGTTGATAATTCATTCCTGTTTCGCGATGAAATATTCGGGTAATCGTCTTTTCACTGGCACCAATATAAGTGGCCAGTATATGCAGTGGTGGCGGTAATTGTTCAAGTGAGAAACGCGTTAAACGCCGATCAACAGGCAGGGGCAATAAAGTCGGTTCCCTACGCGCCTCACGGATTTCATCAAAGAATACTGCCAGCAAATTTGCCCCTTTCCCCTGAAACCAATCAGAGTCGAAAGAAGATATCGCGATACGCTCCAAAAGCGCCTGTAACAGTGGCGTGGTTTCCAATACTTCACTTTGGGGAGAAATTTTGGCAAAATGCGTTTTTGATCGCATTTTTCAATATTTGTTT
>NZ_JAQRFK010000004.1 GCF_028598745.1 Xenorhabdus sp. IM139775 | reverse complement strand
GGCTATGATGCCGATCTGCTGGGACAAGTATCAACCAAAGATCTTTATGTCATTAAGCATTGAATTAAGGGCCTGCTTTAGCAGGCTCTCCATATTTATTTATTGCAGTGCCTTACGAGTAGCCAAGGTTAAAAACCCACTGTGGCTGTCATATACTTACGCCTGTGTTTAAACCCGAAATTCTGGCGCTAATTGGCTGCATCCCAAACCATTCTTTTTTTCCACTTTGATCTGCACGGGGATGCGTTCTTTCAAGGCTTCTACGTGGCTGATTATCCCGATGGTTTTTCCTGACGCATTAAGCTGATCCAGTGCATCCAAGGCGATATCAAGGGCTTCGGTATCAAGTGTGCCAAAGCCTTCATCAAGGAACAGGGACTCTATTTGTGTCTTGTTATTCACGAGATCAGACAAGGCGAGCGCAAGGGCGAGGCTGACAAGGAAACTTTCTCCTCCGGAAAGGGTTTTAGTATCCCTAATTGCATCCGCTTGCCAGATATCGACAACTTGTAATTCCAGCCCACCGTCATCTTTGCGTTGCAAGTAATAGCGCTCATGCAATTTTTCCAAGCGGATATTTGCCAGATGCACCAGATGATCCAAAGTCAGACCTTGGGCAAAACGGCGGAATTTAGCACCGTCGGCAGAGCCAATGAGATTATTGAGATAACTCCAGTCATCATATTTTTGTTGTAACCGTGCGATCTGCGCCAGTAACGCTTGTTGTTGCTGACGGCGAGTTGCATCGCTGTTCAATAGGGTTCTGACTTCACCTTGTTGCTGGTTATTGTGTTTCAACTTTGCGGTAACGTCGGTCAATATGGCGGATAATTGTTGAGGCTCATCTTGATTCAGTAACTGCGGCTGTGTTTCTGTATGTCGCCGTAAGGCGGATTCTGATTCATGGTGCCGTGTTTGGGCTTGCAGCTGCTGTTGTTCAAGTTTTTCTTGTAACTGTTGTAATGTTTCCCGCTGTTCCGGTTCCAGCAAGGCGCGTTCAAAAGAGAATTGGTCGGGAAAACCCTGCCGTTCCAAGCCTGTCTGGAAGTGGCTGGCAGCAAGTTTGTCGTTTGCTTCGGCGGTGGTATGGCTTTTTTCTATTTCACTGGCAGCGCCGGTTAATTGGCTCAATGTGTTTTGCATTTTTTGCAGATGGAAAGCGGCCTGTTTGTAGGCGGCTTCCAGTTCATTGGTTTTTTGCTGCAAAGCCTGACGAACGGCAATAATGGATTGTTCACCAAATAAACGATGACGTTCCCGGCGTGTTTTTGCCAATAACTGTTTTTGCTGCTGCTGCTGTTCAGTCAATGTATGCAGGTGAGTGGTAAGCTTGTTTTTTTGCTTGTCCAATTCACTCAGTTTGCTTTGCAAGGCGGCTTGTTCTTTTTGCAGTTGCTGCCATTTTTCTCGTGAATCGTGATAATTTCTTAATTCCTGCTCGCGTTGTTGCAGCCAGTTTTGGGTTTCCTGATGGGCGGGAAGTGTGTAAGGTGTTGGCTGTAATTCCGTGTTTAACTGTTGTGCTGTCGCTGCGTAATCGGCTTCTATTTGTTGAGCCTCTGCCGTCTTTTCTGCCAGTTGTTTTTGGGCTGAATCCCGTTTGAATTTTTCCAGTTCAATACTCTTTTCACATGTCTGGTATTGCTCCCGGTTGGCCGTCAGTACTTTTTCGGCTGCCTGATGGTTTTTTTCTGCCTGTAACAGTGCTTCCTGTTGCATTTGATGTTGGTGATAAGCCGATTGTCGCTGACTGATAAAGTGATTAACCGCCTCTGTATCTATCGGTAATTCCGCCACCTGCAACTGCTGACAATGGTGTTTCCACTGTTTTACCCATTCCGCCAATTTAGTATGGCACTGGGCAATATTTTGCTGCAATTGTTCGCAGTGCTGCTGTTGAAGCTGCTGTTTCTGCTGTAGGGTTGTGCGATTTTCTTTAAGCTGATCAATCTGTTGGAGCAGGGTTTTCAGGCGCTCTTCTGAGTGCGGCAGAGCAATATTCTGGTATTCGCTGATTAAAGGATGATGAGTTGAACCACAAAGCGGGCAAGGCTCACCTTCTTTTAATTGCGCCCGTTCTTTTTCCAGACTGACTATCCGTTGTTCCAGACGAATTCGGTGGGTGAGATCGTCATAATGTTGTTGCTTGTCTGCCAAGTGTTGATTGAGGATGGTGATCTGATCAGGCAAGGTTTTGACTAATGCCTGCGATTGTGTCAATTGGCTTTGATCGGCCGAGATCGTCGTCTGTAACTGTTGGATCTGCGGAAGTAAGATCGCCAGTTGGTTTTGTGATGCCAGTTGTTTCTGATAATTGTCTAAATTTTTCTGTAACTGTTCCGGCGGATGTTTGTGCTGCAACGTTGTAAGTTGGTTTTCTGCAACGACAAGGTTGTCGCGCAGTATTTGACTTTGTTCTTGTTGTTGAGCCAATTCTGCCTGCAATGTATCTAGATAAGCCGTTGTACGGGTAAGCCCTGAGGTAATGTGTTGGGTGCTTTGGGTGAGCTGGGTTATTTTCTCTTGCCGTTCTTGCTGGCGAGTGAATAGCTGTTTCCATTCAGGCAGTTTGCTGTCCAAATTGCGGTAATAAGGGTGCTGCTCATCGTAGGATGCCAGCGCCTGTTGTTCGCTATTTAAGGCGGCTATCTGATTTTGTGTGGCTTGGTATTGGGATAAGATGTCCGTGAGATCGCGGTCTTGCCCGGCAATCTCTTTTTCAAGTTTCATCATATCCTTGGATTGAATATCTATTTTATGATCGAGCGGCATAATTTGCTCCGAGATGAGCTTTTCTTGCTGATCTTGATGCTGTTGATGCGCTTCCCGTATTTTTTCCTGCTGTGTCAATTGCTGTTCGGCAGGTTGCAGCATTGCCAGTTGTTGTTGACGTTCATGCTCTATTTTTGTGCGTTGTTCAATGAGCCGCTGTTTTTCGTGGTGTGCCCGGTTTTGTGCATCCCATAATGGACGGATTTTTTCTGCCGGCTCGCTGGCTGCAAGTTGTTGCAGTTGAGGTTGGGCTTGTTGAATGGCTTGCTCAGTTTGTTGCAAAAGTGACGCCGTGCTTACCCGTGATTGCTGTAGTTCATCTTGCCGAAGCCGCCATTGTTCAGCCGCTTGTAATGCCTTTATTTGCTGGCTGAGTTGGCTTTCTTCGAGAATAAGCTGTTGTTGCTGGCCTTGGTATGTTTGTTGTTGTTCTGGCGTGAGTAATTCCATGGAAGAGGCTTTGGCCTGCTGAATGTTCAGCTCAGATTGAACCTCTTTATGCCGTTGGTAAATTTCTTGGGACAGAATACCGTAAATTTCTGTACCGGTCAGTTCTTCCAGTAGATCTGCCCGATCTGTATCCTTTGCATTTAAAAATGCAGCAAAATTCCCCTGTGACAGCAGCATGGATCTGGTAAAGCGGCGAAAATCCAGCCCGGTTATTTCGGCAATTTTTTCTTTTTTCTCTGGGATCTTATCAGCCAGAATTTTCCCCTCTTTTTTGAGAACTAATTCTCCTTTTGGGGGCTGGAGTTTGCCACTTGGCTGATTGCGGGCGCGGCGCTGACTCCAAAATGCCCGATAAGCGACGCCCTTGACTTCAAATTCCACCTCCGCAAGGCATTCAGCGGTATGACGGGTCATTAATTCATTTTGCGAGGAAGAAATGGTGCCGAGCCTTGGCGTTTCATGATACAGGGCGAGGCAAATGGCATCCAGTAAGGAGGTTTTTCCTGCCCCCGTTGGGCCGATAATGGCAAATAACCCATTGCTGGCGAAGGGTTCTGCCGTAAAGTCAATTTTCCATTCACCTTGCAAGGAATTGATATTTTTCAGCCGTAAGCTAAGAATTTTCATGGTGCGTTCTCTTCACGTTATTGCTGAGAAATATCATCCAGCGTTTGTTTAAATAGGGTGCTCAGGCGTTGTTTCTGAGCAATATCGTCTATTTCTGCCAGCGCCAAACGACGCTCAAAGACCTCATTGACACTCAGTTCACTAAGGGTTTCTTTATTCTGTTCAGACAGCGATAGTTGGCGGGCACGTTTGCTGCGGCGTAGCAGGATGATCTCAACGGGCAGTCCTTCACTCAGGGTTTGGATGCGTTTCTGGATATCGTGCAGGTAATCTTGGGTTGCGACTTCAATATCCAGCCAAACCGGGCGCTCTCCCTGATATTCTTTGAACGCTTGTAATTGCGCTTCGATTTGCTGCAAATTACCACGAATAAGCTGCATGGGCTGATAATGTGGGATCGGTAGCCGTGTGATGTTCTCGAGTTTATCTGATTTAAAATCCACAAGGCAGACACTTTTCTCTTGTCCCACTTCATCGAAACTGAGTGGGATCGGGGAACCGCTGTAGCGGATATGCTCTGATTTACCGATGACTTGCGGGCGGTGGATATGCCCCAATGCGATATAGTCCGCGGGAGGAAATGCCTGAGCAGGAAAGGCATCTAATGTGCCGATGTAAATATCGCGAACGGAATCCGTCGTGGAAGCTCCTACCGTAGTGAGGTGACCCGTGGCAATAATCGGTAATGGCTGGCCAAGCTGTTCTCGTAATGTACAGGCTTGTTGGTAGAGCCTGTGATAGTGTTCGCTGATGGCATCCTGTAATGCCTGCTGTTTTTGTACGCCGGATTGCCCCGCCTGGCTGGTCATGATATCCCGTGGACGCAGGTAGGGAATGGCGCAGAGAATCGCCCCTGCATTGCCATCTCTGTTATGCAGGATCTTTATCTGCTGTGCAATATCTTCGGTTTCAGCATTGGCAACCACCGTGGTATTCAGGTAAGAGAGGAGGGATTTTGCTTCGTTGAGTGTGGCAACGGAATCATGGTTTCCCCCAAGAATGACAAGTTCGCAGCCTGTAGGCTGTAGTGCCACGATGAATTTGTTATAAAGTTCGCGCGCATAACTGGGTGGGGAACCGGTATCAAAAATATCGCCGGCAATAATCAGCGCATCGACTTGATGCTGGACGATTTTTTCAATCAGCCACTGCAAAAAGTGCTTATGCTCTGCGGCACGGCTTTTTGTAAAGAAGTATTGGCCAAGATGCCAGTCAGATGTGTGAATGATTCGCATGATTTTCCCGCTGTTGCCTGAATGCTTTTTGCCTGTTACAGGCGCTAATTATAATGGCAGCGTGAGGGATGTCCTGTGTAATCTGATATCTTTTACTGAATTTTCGAGTTGCTTCGCATTCAAAATGAAATATAACAAAGGCGCAAGATTTTCTCTGGGAGCTGGTTTGTCTTTTAATGATTGAGGAATATAAGGGTTCATAAAAGTGTCATAAAATTGACTCATAATGTTTTACGGTGAGAACCCCTGACCTTAATGATATTAGCAGGATTAACCATGTTTAAACGTATTTTGGTCGTTGAAGATGAAGTACCGATTCGTGAAATGGTTTGTTTTGCACTGGAGCAAAACGGTTATCAGGCCATTGAAGCCGAAGATTACGATACGGCAATAAGACGTCTGTCTGAACCTTATCCTGATTTGGTTTTATTGGATTGGATGCTTCCGGGAGGGTCGGGGGTACAACTTATCCGGCAAATGAAACGGGATAATAACACCAAGACGATCCCCGTCATTATGGTCACTGCCCGGACAGAAGAAGAAGATCGGGTGCATGGTTTAGATGTCGGTGCCGATGATTATATAACGAAACCGTTTTCACCCAAGGAGTTGATTGCCCGTGTCAAGGCGGTTCTGCGTCGCATTTCACCGCTGGAAGCAGAAGACATTATTGATAGGGAGGGATTGATTCTGGAGTCGTCTTCCCACCGCGTTTCCAGCCATGGACAGGATTTGGAAATGGGGCCAACTGAATTCAAACTTCTCCATTTTTTTATGACTCATCCTGAGCGTGTTTATAGCCGTGAACAATTACTCGATTATGTGTGGGGAATGAATGTTTATGTGGAAGATCGCACGGTTGATGTCCATATCCGGCGTTTGCGCAAGGCGTTGAAGATAGGGGGACACGATAGGATGGTACAGACTGTGCGTGGTGCAGGATATCGCTTTTCTACCCGCTATTGACTGTTTATTGATGGGAGTAACGTCACGTGCTTAAGCGTTTATCTTGGAAAAAGTTGGTATGGGGTATTGTGCTTTTTTGCCTGCCCGCTCTCTTTTTGTCTCTCTTTATTGGCCACTTGGCATGGCTGCTGGTTATTGCGTTATTTTTGGCTCTGGTATGGCATGGCTACAATTTGCTGAAATTATCCAACTGGTTATGGCTGGATCGCAGTACGTTACCGCCAGTCGGTCGTGGCGGCTGGGAACCCATCTTTTATGGCATTTACCAGATGCAGCAACGCAATCGCAAACGGCGTCGTGAACTCGGATTGTTGATCAAGCGCTTTCGGAGTGGCGCTGAATCACTGCCGGATGCTGTCGTGATGATGACCAAAGAAGGCCATATTTTTTGGTGTAATCGTCTGGCACAACATTTGCTTGGGTTTCGCTGGCCTGAGGATAATGGTCAGCATATCTTCAACCTGCTTCGCTATCCTGATTTTAGCCGTTATATCACTGCCAAGGATTTTTCCCGTCCTCTGTCCATCGAGTTGAATAATGGCAATATGATGGAATTCCGCATTATGCCTTATTTTGAGACGCAATTATTGATGGTTGTGCGCGATGTTACCCAAAAACGACGGTTGGAAAATGCCAGGCGAGATTTTTTTACCAATGTGAGCCATGAACTGAAAACCCCTCTCACGGTACTGCAAGGTTATCTGGAAATGATGGAAGATCAGGTAGTTGGCAACAAGGTGAATCAAAAATTTATCGGCACGATGCGGGAACAAATACAAAGAATGGATGGTTTGGTCCAGCAACTGCTGCATCTTTCCAAAATTGAAGGGGGGCCACAAGTGGACATGAGTGAAATCGTGGATGTCCCCAACATATTAAAAATATTGCAGCAGGAAGCGGTGGCCTTGGGAAATGAGCAGTATGATATTGTGTTTAATGTTGATGAAAAGCTGAAAGTTTTTGGTAATGAAGAGCAACTGCGCAGCGCCATGTCCAACCTTGTCTATAACGCGATTAGGCATACTCCTTCGGGAACACGGATTGAGGTGAGTTGGCAAAGTGTTTCCCAAGGTGCACGGTTCAAAGTGCAAGACAATGGCGGTGGGATTAGTGCGGAACATCTACCCCGCCTGACAGAACGTTTTTATCGCGTCGATCGTGCCCGTTCGCGCCAGACCGGCGGCAATGGGTTAGGGTTGGCAATCGTGAAACACGCATTGCATCACTACAATACTCATCTCAATATTTCCAGCACCTTAGGAAAGGGAGCCGTTTTTAGTTTTCTGTTGGCATCCCGGCTTATTGTCCCGGCTAAAAATAGTTTTGTGAAAAAATGATAAGTTTAGTGGAATTAAGGAGTCACAAGACGGGTAAAAATCTGGACAAAAAATGGCTCATTAATCAGTGAGAGCGAAAAAGGTACAAATCATATAGTGTGTATTCAATGATAGATAACAATAATCACTGATTTTAAAAATTAGTTTGGAATATTGTTCTGGTTTTTGGTTTGTCGCTTGCCTTTTAACGCTATAAAAGTTTTACTTGGGGGCAGTTATTGGCGATTATAGCTGTAATTACCACTATCATTCTGTATCTTACGATATTCAGTGAATATTAGCTCGCTCACTGACTATTAAATCCAGAATCCAGTCTCGCCAGTGAAAATTCAAGTGTTTGCGATAGTGACTGACTGTCGCAGAGGCATTTCTTTTGGTAATAACACATTAGCAATCATTATGGCATACCGTTTATCATCTAAGGATATTTGGGCATTAGGCTTTATGACCTTTGCCTTGTTTGTTGGTGCGGGAAATATTATTTTCCCGCCTATGGTTGGCTTGCAGGCTGGAGAGAATGTTTGGATCTCAGCAGCCGGCTTTTTGCTAACCGCTGTTGGCTTGCCAGTTATCACTGTCATTGCGTTGGCAAAAGTGGGCGGGGGGATTGAAGCCCTCAGTGCCCCGATTGGTAAAGTGGCGGGTTTGGTTCTGGCAACGGTCTGCTATCTGGCGGTCGGCCCGCTGTTTGCGACGCCCAGAACGGCAACGGTTTCTTTTGAAGTGGGTATTGCACCCCTTGTCGGAACCGGTAAATTCCCTCTATTCATCTATAGTGTGGTCTATTTTGCACTCGTGATGTTAATTTCATTATATCCGGGCAAACTACTGGATAGCGTCGGCCGTATATTGGCACCCATCAAAATTCTGGCGTTGGCCATTTTGGGGATTGCGGCGGTACTGTGGCCGGCTGGTAGTCCTGTTCCCGCCATTGAAACCTATCAGGAAATTCCGTTCTCAAATGGTTTTGTCAATGGTTATTTGACAATGGATACCCTGGCCGCCATGGTATTCGGTATTGTGATTGTGAATGCCGCCCGTTCCAGAGGGGTTAAGGATTCTTCCCTGTTGACCCGTTATGCAATGTGGGCTGGCTTGATTGCGGGTCTTGGCTTGACGCTGGTGTACCTCTCTTTGTTCAAACTGGGCGAAGGCAGTGGCACATTAGTGCCTACCGCAGAAAATGGTGCTGTGATTCTGCATGCCTATGTCCAAAATATTTTTGGTAACTATGGCAGCTTCTTCCTTGCGGTACTGATTTTCGTTGCTTGTATGGTCACTGCTGTCGGTTTGACTTGTGCTTGCTCTGAGTTTTTCAGTCGTTATTTGCCGTTGTCCTACCGTACCTTGGTACTGCTGCTGGGCACATTCTCGATGCTGGTTTCTAATGTGGGCTTAAATCATTTGATTAAGTTCTCAATTCCCGTATTGACGGCAATTTACCCCCCCTGTATTGCGCTGATATTGTTAAGTTTTACCATTCGTTGGTGGCATAACTTCACACGCATTCTGGTTCCTGCCATGTCTGTCAGCTTGTTGTTTGGGATTTTAGATGCAATGAAAGCGTCTGAGTACCTGTCTCATTTACTGCCTGAATGGGCGCAGCATTTGCCATTAGCGGAACAAGGCCTGGCCTGGTTACTGCCTACTTTGCTGGCTATCGTTGCATGCGCTATTTATGACCGTATCGCAGGAAGCGCAAAGCACCCAAAGTATGAAATGCAGCATGAAGAAAAGTAGCATTCTGTCTCTTGTAAGTATTAGTAAACCAGTATCAGTGAATATGATGCTTATCACTGACTGTTAAACCAAAATTCAGTTTCACCCGTGGAAACGCAAGTGGTTTTAATGGTTATTATTAAATGTGTAATTATATCTATAACAAGAAGTTAATAATTATTATGACATACCGTTTATCATTTAAAGATATTACCTGTGCTGACACTGTATCTATTCGGGGGTTAGCATGAGTCAACAATGGACATCCCGTCTGGGGCACGTATTAGCAGCAACCGGATCTGCCGTTGGTATTGGTGCCATCTGGAAATTTTCCTATGTTTCAGCAACGAATGGTGGCGGTGCATTTCTGATTGTATTTTTATTGTTTAGCTTTGTAATCGGGCTTGCGGTTCTGCTGGCCGAAAACATGCTGGGAAGCTGTACGGGTGAAGTAGCCGTTAATGCATTTAAAAAATTACTGGGCAAACACTGGGGATGGGTTGGCTTTATCGGTGTATTCAGTTCATGGTGTATCTATAGCTTCTACAGTGTTGTCGGTGGTTGGACTATTGGTTACACGGTGATGGCGGGTACAGGAAAGTTGAATATTACCGACATCTCTCAACTGACATCTATTTTCACCAATTTCATCAGTAATCCGTGGTGGCCGATAATCGCCCATCTGGCATTTTCAGGGCTAACCTGTTTCGTGGTCTTGTCGGGTGTGCAAAAAGGTTTGGAAAAATCAGTTAAGGTCATGATGCCATTGCTATTCTTGATCATGATAGTGTTAATTATTGTCGGCATCCGTTTGCCGGGTTCATCGGAAGGGCTAAAATTATTCTTATATCCGGACTTCAATAGCTTGACCGGAAAAGGTGTTTTAGATGCGTTAGGGTTGGCATTTTTTTCACTGTCTATCGGCTTGGGTATCCACATTACGTACAGCTCCTATTTGCCGAATAACAAAGGAATTGCCAGATCGAGTATCTGGGTTGTCGTCCTCTCCAGTTTGGTCTGTATATTGGCTGGCCTGATGATTTTCCCTGCTTTGGCCGCTGCTGGCTTAGAACCCAATGCCGGGCCAGGATTGACGTTTATGACGATGCCGATTTATTTCGCCTCGCTTCCTGGTGGTTCAATCTTAGCCGTCATTTTCTTTTTATTGTTACTCATGGCCGCACTGACCTCAGCCATTTCATTACTTGAGCACATTGTTGCTTATGTTCAGACGCGTTTTCACTGGTCGCGCCGTAAAGCAAGCTTAATCGTCACGGCATCGATTATGTTAATGGGTATCCCTGTTTCCTTATCTTTTGGTCCCCTGAATCACGTTACATTAGGTGGAAAAACCATCTTCGACATGCTGGACTTTATTACTTCCAATGTCCTGATGCCACTGTTCGGGATTATCATTTGCCTCGTATTTGGCTGGTCACGTAAGGCCAATGCACTCATACCGGACAATATGTCATCGCGGAATCGTCAGTGTTTACTGTTTATATGGCGATATGTCGGGCCTTTATGTATCGGTGTGATTTTGGTACACGGACTGATTTGATGGTGTCAAACGGGCGGGTTTAACCATCAAAACCGCCCGTTAACCATTTAATAACCCATGGCGGCACCGGCAGGTCGCCGTGCATCATTGGAACCGTAGATGTAGCCTTCACGGACAATACCTGATATGGCGGAATCATTGCCTGATGAAGCGGGTGTCACCCCGGCGGCACCCGGCAATCCAATCATAATTAACTCTGTGGCACCCCAAGGTGTCTGTTCCACCATTTTATAGCCCATTTTTTCCAGTAAATTCAGCGTATCTTTCGACAAGCCACGTTGCTCATAATGGACCTCATCAGGTAGCCATTGATGGTGGAACCGTGGGCTATTGACGGCTTCTTGTGGTGGCATGTTGAATTCGATGATATTCAGGGCAGCTTGTAGCGTGATGGAGATAATGCGTGAACCTCCCGGAGAACCTAAGACCAGAAAGATCTTATTATCTTTGGTTACCAGTGTCGGGCTCATTGATGATAGTGGGCGCTTACCCGGCGCAATGGAGTTGGTTGCGCCTTGCACCAGCCCGTACAGATTTTTCTCACCGATCTTAGTGGTGAAATCATCCATTTCATCGTTAAGGAAAAAACCTGTTCCTGGTGCAATCACGACAGCACCAAAACGGCCATTGATAGTGTAAGTCGTTGATACCGCATTACCTGCTTTATCGACCACGGAATAGTGGGTGGTTTCGGGTTTTTCATGCGGGCCAATGCCCGGCTGGATATTCACGGATGGGGTGGCTTTGTTGGGCTGAATCTCTTTTCTGATCGATTCGGCGTAGCTTTTACTCAACAGTCGGTCAAGCGGGTTGTTGATAAATGCCGGATCGCCCAGATAGGTATTTCTGTCCATGTAGGCGTGGCGCATGGCTTCTGTCAATGTATGAATATAGGCAGCAGAGTTGTACCCCATGGCTTTAAGATCGTAGCCTTCAGCAATGTTTAATATCTCGCATAACGTGACGCCACCAGAGCTGGGAGGTGGGGAAGAGATAAATTTGTAGCCCCGGTAACTACAGGTGACAGGGGATGTTTCTGTGACGTGGTAATTGGCGAAATCCGCCGCGGTTATCAATCCCCCTAATTTTTTTGACGCTTTTTCGACTAATTGGGGAATTTTACCGTGGTAAAAAGCATCAGGCCCTTGTTTGGCAATCATTTCCAGCGTGTTAGCCAAATCGGTTTGGATGAGTCTGTCACCGGGTTCGAATGGCGTCCCATCCTGGCGCAGGAAAATACGCGCAGCTTCCGGATCTTGGGCGAAGCGCTTCACTGTGGTGTCCAGGACATCGGTATCGCCACGGGTGAGAATATAACCTTCACGTGCCAGTTTGATTGCTGGCGCCATGACTTGTTCGCGGGTCAATGTGCCGTACTTTTTCAATGCCTCTTCAAATCCCATGATTGTGCCCGGTACAGCAATCGCTTTATAACCATACAGGCTGGCACCTTTGATAACTTTTCCGTCTTTATCCAGATACATATCAGCGCTGGCAGTTGCAGGGGCGGTTTCACGGAAATTAATGAAAGTATCTTTACCATCGGCGAGATGGATAGTCATGAAACCACCACCACCAATATTGCCGCAGCAGGGATTCACCACGGCTTGGGCATAGCCAACGGCAACTGCGGCATCAATGGCGTTTCCGCCCATTTTGAGAATATCGATGCCGGTTTGTGAAGCAAGGCGCTGTGAGCTGACGACCATGCCTTGTTTGGCTTCAACAGCAGGCTCAGTGGCAGAATAAAGCGGGGCGGAAATAAGTAGGGATAGAGCGATAAGTGGAATTTTCCATGCTTTGAACATGTGTTGTTCTCCTGAGATAAGCCCATTCGGGTTGGTTGTTAATAATTTTATGTGATTGTGATTATTTTGTTTCGAATGCTAGGCTTACCTTATCTAAAGAGTGGGATTTTGGAAACAAAAAAACCAGCCGATGGAATGGCTGGTTTTGGATTTTGGCAGGGTTCAAATGTTGAACTGATTAAATCCTGATGGAGATTACAGCTTGTCAGCGTTTTTGGTCAGGTATTTTGCTACGCCTTCTGGTGAAGCGCCCATACCTTCTTGACCTTTTGCCCATTGTGCAGGACAAACTTCGCCGTGCTCTTCATGGAATTGCAGCGCGTCAACCATACGCAGCATTTCATCGATGTTACGGCCCAGTGGCAGATCGTTAACCACTTGATGGCGGACAACACCGTTTTTGTCGATCAGGAAAGAACCACGCAGGGCAACGCCAGCTTCTGGGTGCTCAATGCCGTAGGCTTTCATGATGTCACGTTTGATGTCAGCAACCATTGGGTATTTGACTTCGCCGATGCCGCCTTCGTTGATTGGGGTTTTACGCCATGCGTTGTGAACGAATTCAGAGTCGAAGGAGACACCAATAATTTCAACACCACGTTTCTGGAATTCTTCATAGCGATGATCGAACGCGATCAGTTCAGAAGGGCAAACAAAAGTGAAATCCATTGGCCAGAAGAAAATAACAGCAGGGCGGCCATTCAGGTGTTTTTTCAGGTTGAAGTTATTAACGATTTCACCGTTACCGAGAACTGCAGTAGCTGTAAAGTCAGGGGCTTGGCGGGTTACTAAAACCATAATTGACTCCTGTGATTTTAAAAGGTGTTATGTAAAAACGGGTTACAGCATAAGGAATTAGGGTATAGCAATAAAGGATAAAATACCAATCGATATCATAGGTTTTAACTATCAATAAACTATCTTTAATTCCTTTTGGACTACATTAAGATAAAACTATTGATGAAAAGTTCAAGTGGTGAAAAGTTCAAATTGCTACCCCAGCAGACGTTTATTTGACGCTAATACCATCATTTCTGGGTAGAACTGGAAAAATAGTGTTTCAAAATCAAGGTAATGATTTTCTATATCCTGATACGATCCGGCCAGTGCGGATAATTTCGGTCGCGTGCGTGCCATGCTTTGCAAGACATTGGCGATACATGACATATCAGCATAACGGATCAGTAAATTCTGTGACCAGAGAATGTTGTTCAATGCTTGAAATTTTTCCGGGGTTGAGGCGAGATAAGGTTCTATATTGCGGCGGGCAAAACTGACAAACTCAGGTAACGAGTAATGTTTTTCAAATTTGTCCCAATGCCGGGAAAGAAAGTGATCCCAGATGATATCAAGGGTAATTGGGGCAACGCGCCGATATTCGTCACGAAATAATTTGCGGGCTTCCGTGACAAGCGGATGCTGATCCGTCAGGCTGTCTACCCGACGATGCATGCGGATACCCGCTGCAATGTCGGAACTGAACGCGCCTTCCGGGGAGCCCCGGACGAAATCCGCCATCAAATTTCCCAATAGGGAACTTTCCGATAATGCAGCTAAATGAAGGTGTGCGAGAAAATTCATAGGGGGAGTATACAGTAAAAGAATCTGCCATAAAGTAGTTAAACTGGAAGCTTCTTTGTTGCACCCTCGCGTTTGCGGGACTAGACTAGTCCGCCTATTTTTTTGATTGATACAGATAAAATGCGTGTCGCTGATTTTACATTTGAACTACCAGAAGAGCTGATTGCTCACTATCCCCAGCCGCAACGAAGTGCTTGTCGCCTGCTTTCCCTTGATGGCGAAACAGGCAAACTGACGCACGGTATTTTTACTGATGTGCTGGATAAGCTGGAAGCGGGGGATCTGTTGGTTTTCAATAATACCCGCGTTATTCCTGCGCGCCTGTTTGGCCGCAAGGCGACGGGGGGAAAGCTAGAAGTTTTAGTCGAAAGGGTGCTGGATGATAAGCGAGTGCTTGCTCACGTTCGTGCGTCCAAGGCACCGAAAGAAGGGACTGAACTTATTCTTGGTGGTGATGTTCTTGGTGAAGATGCTCTGGGTGAGACTCGAAACATTAAGGCAACGATGCTGGCGCGTCACGATACGTTGTTTGAAATCCGGTTTGATGATGAACGTGACGTATTGACCATTTTGGATCAGATTGGTCACATGCCTTTGCCCCCTTATATCGCGCGTCCTGATGAAGAGGCGGATCGTGAGTTATATCAGACCGTCTATAGTGAACGCCCTGGTGCGGTGGCGGCTCCGACTGCCGGGTTACATTTTGATGAGCCTCTTTTGGCCGCCCTGCGTGAAAAAGGCATTGAAATGGCCTTTGTTACCCTGCATGTCGGCGCCGGGACTTTTCAGCCGGTGCGGGTGGACACGCTTGAAGAGCACGTGATGCATACCGAATATGCGGAAGTGCCACAGGAGGTCGTGGATGCGGTGCTGGCATGTAAGGCACGTGGCAATAGCGTTATTGCGGTAGGAACAACCTCAGTCCGCTCACTGGAAAGTGCCGCGAGAGCTTGTCAGAATGGGATTATCGCGCCATTTTTTGGTGACACCCAAATCTTTATCTATCCCGGGTTTGAATATCAGGTTATCGACACACTGATCACCAATTTCCATCTGCCAGAATCCACACTTATCATGCTGGTTTCCGCATTTGCCGGTTATAAGAATACCATGAGCGCCTACAAAGAAGCGGTCACAAAAAGATATCGCTTTTTCAGTTATGGTGATGCCATGTTTATTAATCGCAATAAAATGGCAGCAAAAGAACGCGTAGCACAAGAATAAGTGCCAAAAGAGATGGTATTCAAATAAATTTTATTCTTTGAAATAAAAGAGCTTGAAATAAAAGAGTTTAAAATCAAAATATTCTTCATTTCGGCTCCGCTGATTTGAATAGTGTCTAAACATCGCATCGGACTGTCTTTCTGATGTCTGGAGGTTAAGTGAAATTTGAGTTACAAAAGACGGATGGCAATGCCCGCCGTGGCCGCTTGGTTTTTGATCGTGGCGTTGTGGAAACACCGGCATTTATGCCTGTGGGCACTTACGGCACGGTAAAAGGAATGACACCGGAAGAGGTGAAAGAAACCGGGGCGCAGATATTATTAGGGAACACTTTCCACCTTTGGTTGCGTCCGGGGCAGGAAATCATGAAACTGCATGGTGACCTGCATGATTTTATGCAGTGGCAAGGCCCTATTTTGACGGATTCTGGCGGTTTTCAGGTTTTTAGCCTCGGTGCCATGCGTAAAATCAAGGAAGAGGGGGTTCACTTCCGTAACCCAATCAATGGGACGCCGGTGTTTCTCAGCCCGGAAAAATCCATGGAAATCCAATATGACTTGGGTTCCGATATTGTCATGATTTTTGATGAATGTACGCCATATCCCGCTGATTGGGATTATGCGAAACGTTCTATGGAAATGTCATTGCGCTGGGCTGCCCGTAGTCGTCAGCGTTTTGATGAGCTGGCGAATAAAAATGCCTTGTTTGGCATTATTCAGGGTGGTGTTTACGAAGACTTGCGTGATGTATCCATAAAAGGGCTGGTGGAAATCGGCTTTGATGGCTACGCTGTAGGGGGGCTGGCGGTCGGTGAACCTAAAGAGGACATGCACCGTATCCTGGAACATGTTTGCCCTCAGATCCCACAGGATAAGCCTCGCTATTTGATGGGCGTCGGCAAGCCGGAAGACTTGGTTGAAGGTGTCCGTCGGGGTATCGATATGTTTGACTGCGTGATGCCAACACGTAATGCCCGCAATGGTCACCTGTTTGTGACCGAAGGGGTGATTAAAATCCGCAACGCCAAACACAAAGAAGATACGGCTCCGCTGGATGAGCATTGTGATTGCTATACGTGTCGCAATTATAGCCGGGCATACCTCCATCACCTTGATCGTTGTAACGAAATTCTGGGTGCAAGGCTGAATACGATACATAATTTAAGGTATTATCAGCGTTTGATGGCCGGAATTCGCCAAGCCATTGAAGAAGGCAAACTGGAACCGTTTGTCGAAGCGTTTTATCAGCAGATCGGTAAACCCGTTCCGCCGTTAAATATATAATTTATCGTGACTAATCAGTCTCAATATGTGTAGCATATTGGGCTGGTTTTTGATCGAGCCACTGTCGATTTTCAATAACATTATTTTCGGCAGTCACATTTTCGATAACAATGAGGGAAATTTGATGAGTCTTTTTATTTCTGATGCTGCGGCAGCCGCTGGTACATCTGCGCAATCTCAGGGGAACCCATATTCTCTGATTATCATGCTGGTTGTTTTCGGTTTGATTTTCTATTTCATGATCCTGCGTCCACAACAAAAACGTACCAAAGAACATAAGAAACTGATGAATTCCATCTCCAAGGGAGATGAAGTGCTGACTTCTGGTGGTTTGGTTGGTCGTGTCACTAAAGTGTCTGAAACAGGCTATGTTGTCATTGCACTGAATGAGACCACAGAAATAACCGTAAAACGTGACTTCGTCGCCGCCGTTCTGCCGAAAGGTACAATGAAGGCTATTTAATTTTCCGATTTTCCCGAAGGGAACTGCCGTGTTGAACCGTTATCCTTTGTGGAAGTATCTGATGCTGATCGCTGTGATCCTCATCGGTTTGCTTTATGCACTTCCCAACCTTTATGGTGAGGATCCGGCTGTACAAATCACTGGCGCGCGAGGCATCGCCGCCAGTGAAAAAACGCTGGACCAAGTCCGTAATGTATTAGAACAAGATCATATCAAGAGCAAGTCCATTGCATTGGAAAATGGCGCAATCCTTGCTCGTTTCAATAGCACTGATGTGCAACTCCGTGCGCGTGAAGCACTGGTTTCTGCACTGGGTGAACAATATGTCGTGGCATTGAACCTCGCACCGGCAACGCCCATTTGGTTAAGAGTTGTCGGTGCTGAACCAATGAAACTGGGGCTTGACCTGCGCGGCGGTGTTCACTTCTTGATGGAAGTGGATATGGAAACCGCGCTGGGCAAATTGCAGGAACAGAATATTGATAGCCTGCGCTCTGAACTGCGTGAACAAGGCATTCCTTATTCGACTATCCGCAAAATGGATAATTACGGTGTCGAAGTGAGCTTCCGTGATAATGACGCACGTTCTAAAGCGGAAAACTATCTTGAACCCCGTCACCGTGACTTAGTGTTCTCCTCTGGCGCAGAAAGCACGCTGAAAGTCGTGATGAGTGATGAGCGCCTGCGTGAAGCGCGTACTTATGCGGTACAGCAGAACATCACTATCTTGCGTAACCGTGTTAACCAATTGGGGGTTGCGGAACCTCTGGTTCAACGTCAAGGTGCCGACCGTATCGTTGTTGAACTGCCCGGTATTCAGGATACTGCCCGCGCAAAAGAGATCCTTGGGGCAACCGCAACACTGGAATTCCGCTTGGTCAATGCCAATGTTGACCAGAACGTCGTGCAATATGGCCGTATCCCGGCTGATTCAGAAGTGAAAGATACCCGTGATGGCAGCCCTGTTGTGCTGTACAAGCGTGTTATCCTGACGGGCGATCATATTACCGATTCGACTTCCAGCACGGATGAGAACGGTTATCCGCAGGTGAATATCTCGCTGGATAGTGCGGGTGGCACAGCGATGTCTAATTTCACCAAAGACAACCTGCATAAGCCAATGGCAACGCTGTTTGTGGAATACAAGGACAGCGGCAAGAAAGATGCCAATGGTCGTTCGGTTTTGGTTAAACAAGAAGAAGTTATCAACATTGCCACGATTCAGTCCCGCTTGGGTAACAGTTTCCGCATTACGGGCATTAGCAATCCGTCTGAAGCCCGTCAGTTATCGCTGTTACTGCGTGCAGGGGCGTTGATCGCACCAATCCAGATTGTGGAAGAGCGGACGATTGGGCCAACACTGGGCTTGCAGAATATTGAGCAGGGCCTTGAGGCGTGTCTGTGGGGTCTGATTGCTTCTGTCGTATTTATGGTGATTTACTACCGCAAGTTTGGCTTTATTGCGAGTTCTGCGTTACTGGCTAACTTGGTACTGATTGTCGGTATTATGTCCCTGTTGCCGGGAGCGACGCTGACCATGCCGGGGATTGCCGGTATTGTCCTGACACTTGCCGTCGCCGTGGATGCGAACGTCTTGATCAACGAACGTATCAAAGAAGAGTTGCGCAATGGCCGTTCAGTCCAGCAGGCAATTCATGAAGGTTATCGAGGGGCGTTTTCCAGTATCATCGATGCCAACCTGACGACGTTGATTACTGCCATCATTTTGTATGCCGTGGGTACTGGTTCTATCAAGGGCTTCGCAATCACCACCACTATTGGTGTGGCGACGTCGATGTTCACTGCGATTGTGGGAACACGTGCAATCGTGAACTTGCTGTACGGTGGCAAGCGTGTCAATAAGCTGTCAATTTAAGGAGCACGTTGTGGCACAGGATTATACTGTTGAACAATTAAACTATGGGCGTAAAGTTATCGACTTTATGCGCTGGGACAACGTTGCCTTTGGGATTTCGTTCCTGCTGTTGGTCGCTTCCATCATAATGATCGGCACTCGTGGGTTTAACTGGGGGCTTGATTTTACCGGTGGTACGGTAATTGAAGTGCAGCTAAGTAAACCCGCGGATCTGGACAAGATGCGTGCGAGCCTGAACCAGAATGGTTTTGCTGACCCACTGTTGCAAAATTTCGGCAGTAGCCGGGATGTGATGGTTCGTATGCCACCGGTGGCAGGGAATGCAGGGCAAGAACTTGGCAATAAGATTATCTCGGTGATTAATCAGGATATCGATAAAGAGGCCAAGGTTAAACGGGTGGAATTCGTTGGCCCCAGTGTCGGGAGCGAACTGGCACAAACCGGGGCGATGGCATTACTGGTGGCCTTGATCTGTATCCTGATTTATGTCGGTTTCCGCTTTGAATGGCGTCTGGCATTGGGGGCAGTGATTGCACTGGCACATGACGTGGTTATCACACTGGGTATCCTGTCGTTGTTCCACATCGAAATTGACCTGACTATCGTTGCGTCGTTGATGTCCGTGATTGGCTACTCCTTGAACGATAGTATCGTTGTATCGGATCGTATCCGTGAGAACTTCCGCAAGATCCGCCGTGGTACGTCGTATGAAATCACCAATATTTCCCTGACTCAAACCCTGAGCCGGACGATTATGACTTCTGCAACCACCTTGTTGGTGGTATTGATGCTGTACATTTTCGGTGGCGAAATGCTGAAGGGCTTCTCGCTGGTCATGTTAATCGGTGTTTCTATCGGTACTATCTCGTCTATCTATGTTGCTTCTGCACTGGCATTGAAGTTGGGTATGAAACGTGATCATTTGATCCAGCTGAAAGTTGAGAAAGAAGGGGCGGATCAGCCCTCGATTCTTCCTTGATCGTTTTTGCATGATTGAGCGCTGATATTGCATAAACACCCTGTGAGTACTTACTGACAGGGTGTTTTTCATCATCACTTCAAGGTACACTGTTATCCCTTCGGTTAACTGTCAGGAAACGATATGCATTGCCCATTTTGCGCAGCCGTTGATACTAAAGTTATTGATTCCCGTTTGGTCGGGGATGGCTCACAAGTGCGCCGTCGCCGTCAGTGCCTGGAATGTCATGAACGCTTCACGACGTTTGAAGTCGCCGAACTGGTGATGCCGCGCGTCATTAAAAGTGATGATATTCGGGAACCTTTCGACGAAGAGAAATTGCGTCGTGGAATGCAGAAGGCACTGGAAAAACGCCCTGTCAGCTCTGATGATGTAGAAACAGCGATCAGCCATATTAAATCACAGGTACGGGCAACCGGAGAGCGTGAAATTCCGTCCAAAATGATTGGCAACTTTGTCATGGATGCACTGAAAAAACTGGATAAAGTGGCCTATATCCGTTTTGCCTCTGTTTACCGTAGCTTTGAAGATATTCGCGAATTCGGTGAAGAGATAGCCAGACTACAAGACTAAACACTGACTAAACGTTATGACACTTGATGAAATTTATATGTCCCGCGCGCTGGAATTAGCGCATCAGGGACGTTTTACCACATCCCCAAATCCAAATGTCGGTTGTGTCATCGTGAAGGATGAGCAGATCGTTGGGGAAGGTTTTCATTTACGGGCGGGCGAACCCCATGCCGAAGTTCATGCCCTGCGCATGGCCGGCGAGAAAGCCAAGGGCGCGACCGCTTATGTTACCCTTGAACCGTGCAGCCATCACGGTAAAACGCCGCCTTGTGCTGATGCTTTGATTGCCGCAGGCTTAAGCCGTGTGGTGGTCGCGATGCAAGATCCCAATCCGCAAGTTGCCGGACGGGGTTTGTATAAATTACAGCAGGCCGGCATTGCCGTTGAACATGGCTTGATGATGGGACAGGCGGAATCCCTGAATAAGGGTTTTCTTAAACGTATGCGGACAGGGTTCCCGTACCTGCAATTGAAACTGGGCGCATCATTGGATGGCCGGACTGCGTTGGCATCGGGGGAAAGCAAGTGGATTACCTCACCGCAAGCCCGTCAGGATGTACAGAAACTCCGGGCGCAATGCAGTGCCATTTTGAGTTCCAGCGCAACAGTATTGGCAGATGATCCTTCCCTGACCGTCCGCTGGCATGAACTGGATGCTGAAACACAAGCCGTTTATCCGCAAGCATTGCTCCGCCAGCCGATCCGTATTATTACAGACAGTCAAAATCGTGTGACGCCACAGCACCAAGTTGTCCGGCAAACCGGGGAATGTTGGTTAGCACGGACTCAGCAAGATCCGCAAGAATGGATTGAGCAAAAGTGGCCTGATCATGTCGAACAGATTTTATTGCCAGAACATGGTAACGGTGTTGATTTAGTGTTGCTGATGATGCAACTGGGTAAGCGTCAGGTGAATTCTGTCTGGGCGGAATGTGGCCCTGCTTTGGCCGGGGCTTTATTATCGCTGGGCTTGGTCGATGAATTGATCCTTTATATCGCGCCTAAAGTATTGGGTCACCGTGCCCGTGGGTTGTTTGATCTCCCTGAATTGCAAAAATTATCGGATGCGCCTGAATTCTCTCTGTTTGATGTTCAACAGATTGGCCCTGATGTGCGCCTCCGCTTACGACCGCGCTAGGTGTTTTGATTTCAGGCAAGCCATAAATCAAGACGCAGAGAAAAATAATGTGATAAGATCCGCGCCCCTGCGGATATGAATAAGGTATAAGGAAGGCTATGAACGTAATCAAAGGTGTTGTTGCAGCTCCTAAAGCCCGCATTGCTATTGCGATTGCCCGCTTTAACAACTTCATTAATGACAGCCTGCTGGAAGGGGCCATTGATGCGTTGGATCGCATCGGTCAGGTTTCTACAGACAATATCACCGTCGTATGGGTGCCAGGCGCTTATGAACTGCCATTAGCGGTCAAGGCGCTGGCAGAGTCGCAAAAATATGATGCGGTTATCGCTTTGGGAACGGTTATCCGTGGCGGTACAGCCCACTTCGAATATGTTGCCGGCGAATGCAGTTCAGGCTTGTCCAGTGTGGCAATGTCCAGCGACATTCCTGTCACATTTGGTGTTCTGACAACTGAAAATATTGAACAGGCCATTGAACGCGCAGGGACTAAAGCGGGTAATAAAGGTGCGGAAGCAGCCTTGACCGCATTGGAAATGATTAATGTAATCAAAGCCATTAAGGCTTAAGTTTTTTTAGTTTTAATTAAGGGGAATTTTGTGAAACCTGCTGCTCGTCGTCGTGCTCGTGAGTGTGCTGTTCAGGCAATTTATTCATGGCAATTATCCAAAAACAACATCGCTGATGTTGAATTGCAGTTTCTGTCAGAGCAGGACGTAACCGGTGTTGATGTCACCTATTTCCGTGAATTGCTGTCCGGGGTAGCAGTCAATGCTACAAAATTGGATGCCTTGATGGCGCCTTATCTTTCCCGCCAGCTCGAAGAGTTAGGTCAGGTAGAAAAAGCTATCTTGCGCGTGTCGATGTTTGAACTAAGCTTTCGTGATGATGTTCCCTACAAAGTGGTTATTAATGAAGGCATTGAACTGGCAAAAGTGTTTGGCGCTGAAGATAGCCATAAATTCGTGAATGGGGTGTTGGATAAAGCTGGCCCGGCAGCACGCAAGAAAAAGTGATTGCTTGTCAGGAGTTCCCCATTATAACTCGATGATTTTACACATGAGGCCGGATTTCCGGCCTCATGTGCTCGTCATTGGTCACTTTTTGGAATTCTATTATGGCATGTGGTGAATTTGACCTCATTGCACGTTATTTCAATCGCCATCTCGTCCGCCGCCGCGATGTCAGTCTGGGGATTGGTGATGATTGTGCACTGATAACCGTTGCAGATAAGCAAGAATTAGCGGTAACAACAGATACGTTGGTTGCGGGTGTCCATTTCCTTCCTGAGATCTCACCGGAAGATTTGGCCTATAAAGCCTTAGCTGTCAATATCAGTGATCTGGCTGCTGTTGGGGCCGATCCGGCTTGGGCATCGTTGGCGTTAACGTTGCCTGACGTCAATGAAGATTGGTTAAAACGGTTTAGTGATAGTCTGTTTGAACAATTGAACTATTACGGTATGCAGTTAATTGGTGGGGATACGACAAAAGGCCCCATGAGTTTGACGCTGACCGTACATGGACTGGTACCGGCTGGCAGGGCTTTGCGTCGTGCCGGGGCGAAAAACGGCGATTGGATTTATGTCACCGGAACCTTGGGTGACAGTGCCGCAGGGCTTGCCTTGCTGCAAGAGCGCCTGATGGTGGAAGATCCTGCGATCCACAACTGGCTGGTCAAGCGTCATCTCCGTCCACAACCACGTGTTTTACAAGGACAGGCATTGCGTAATCTGGCATCTTCCGCGATTGATTTGTCTGATGGATTAATTTCTGACCTCAACCATATTCTGACCACGAGCCAATGTGGTGCGCGTATTAATCTGGATGCGTTACCTTATTCGGAAGCGATGCAGCAATATGTCTCCCCTGAACAGGCGTTGAAATGGGCGTTGAGCGGCGGGGAAGATTATGAATTGTGCTTCACCGTACCTGAGCTGAACCGTGGCGCGTTAAATATGGCATTGGCCCATGCCGGCGCGAGTTTCTGCTGTATTGGGCAAATCAGGCCGGAATCAGAAGGCATCCGCTATTTTAACCATAATGAAGAAATTGCATTGGATCTGAACGGCTTTGACCATTTTAAAACGGATAAAAAACCGGTAGCACTTTGTCCGGTTGCGCATCAGGAAGAAAATGATCAAACGGAGGGAACACATGGATGATGCAAAACGCCACTTAAAAATGAGTAATGCGTGGCATTTACTGGCGACGGGGTTCGGCAGTGGCTTATCGCCGGTGATACCGGGCACAATGGGTTCCGTGGCGGCGATCCCTTTCTGGTTGTTGCTGGTGCAGCTACCGACATGGGGAATCTGGCTGGCGATTGTGTTGGGAACCGTCATTGGCTGCGTGATCTGCCAGAAGGCTGCTGATGCAATGAAGGTGGATGATCCGGGTTGTGTCGTCTGGGATGAATTCATAGGTATGTGGATCACCCTGATGGCGATCCCGGTGCTCAACTGGCAATGGGTTTTGGTTGGCTTTGTGGTATTCCGCATTTTTGATATGTGGAAACCCTGGCCGATCCGCTGGTTTGACCGCTATGTGAAAGGTGGTATCGGCATTATGCTGGATGACATTATCGCAGCTATCTTTGCGGTGGTGGTTATCTGGCTACTGAATTTCTACCAAGTGTTACCTTTCTGAATGAAACAGCCACTGGAACTCAGTGGCTGTTTCATTCAGCTTGTTGTCCCGCCGGTGGCGGTAATATCTTTTGCATTCTTCAATGTCGATTCGATGGCGATTTTCAATGCTGTCGTCATCATCTCTACCGCCATACTTGGGGTTGTACCAGAATGTCTGGCGGCCTGTTCCGGTAAATAAGGAACGTGGATAAAACCGCCCCGTACAACGGAGGCTGGTTGGTTCAAATTACGTTGCTGCAAATAATGCAGCAACCCGTACATCACATGGTTGCAAACGAAGGTTCCCGCCGTTTGGGAGACGGTTGCAGGAATGCCGCTAGCATTTAGCGCATTAACTATGGTTTTGATGGGCAGGGTCGAAAAATAAGCCGCGGGGCCACCTATAATGACAGGCGTATCAATTGGCTGTTTGTCAGCGTTATCCGGAATACGGGCATCGTTAACATTGATTGCGATGCGTTCTACACTGATATTGGGTCTGCCTCCGGCTTCCCCGACGGCAATCACCACCTCGGCTTTAACCCGTTCAATGGCGGTGTAGAGATGTTTCAGGGAAGCATCGAAAACGCAAGGCAGTTGGCAAACTTCAATATTCGCCCCCGCAATTTGGTCTCCCTGCAATGGCCTGACGGCCTCCCATGATGGATTGATGGTTTCACCACCGAAAGGCTCAAAAGCCGTGACTAAAATCGTTTTCATGACGGTACCTTGTTGTTGTTTTTACTCGCCGTACTTCAAGATGCTTTTATTTTGCGAGCTGCAACTTAAAGTTTATCGGCTATATAAAACATTAAAAAATAGAGCAGGAATATAAATAGCTTTGCAAAAAGCAACTGTATAAATGTACAGTTACTTTTTGCTGGTTACCAGAATTAACGGCTAAGTCCCATCTGGTGGTCGTTTGTAGATGAAACATCCCTGACGCCTTATGCCACATGCCTTCGCCAAAGTGTAGCGGTATTATGAAAAGCTATTTATTGATGTTAATGATTATTTTTTGAAACTATAAATAGGAGTTTGGAATTGATCTGCAATTTTAGAATGTTGTTTATTTGGAATAGAAAAATTATAGGGAATAAGAATTTCAATAGAGAGAAAAACGGATGAATGTTGCTATTAAACATTCATCCATGATTAAAATTTATTTAGCCAGATATTTTTCGATACTGTGTTGAATACCCGTTGCATCGAGTCCTAAATCAACATGAAGCTCTTGTTGTGTTCCTTGCGGGATAAAATAATCGGGTAAACCCAGATTCAATACGGGAGTGGATAACTTTTCCTGCATCAGCAGTTCGTTAACCCCACTGCCGGCACCGCCCATGATGGCATTTTCTTCCAAAGTCACCAGCAAGTCATGGCTGGCGGCCATTTCCAGTATTAATTCTTTATCCAGCGGTTTGACAAAACGCATGTCCACAACGGTTGCATTCAGGGCTTCTGCCGCTTGCTGTGCATAAGGTAATAATGTGCCAAAGTTAAGGATTGCAATGCGTTCCCCCTGACGGCGGATCACGCCCTTGCCGATGGGCAATGTTTCCAGCGGTTGGCGTTCAGCACCGGTGCCTGTACCACGAGGATAACGGACAGCAGCAGGGCCGGCTTGATAATGATATCCGGTATGCAGCATCTGACGGCATTCGTTTTCATCGCTGGGCGCCATGATGACCATATTCGGAATACAGCGCAGGAAGGAGAGATCAAATGCCCCTTGATGGGTCTGACCATCTGCACCGGCGATGCCGCCACGGTCGATGGCAAACAAGACAGGCAGGTTTTGGATGGCGACATCGTGGATCACTTGATCATAAGCGCGTTGCAGGAAGGTGGAGTAAATGGCGACGACAGGCTTGTAACCGCCGATAGCCAGACCTGCGGCAAACGTGACCGCATGTTGTTCGGCAATCGCGACATCAAAGTATTGCTCAGGATACTCGCGGGAGAAACGCACCATGCCGGAACCTTCCCGCATGGCGGGGGTGATCGCCATCAATCTTTTATCATGTACGGCTTCTTCACACAGCCAGTCACCGAAGATCTTGGAGAATGTCGGGCGAGTCTCTGCGCTTTTTGGCAGGGAACCGGTCGCGGGATCAAATTTGGGAACGGCATGCCAACTGATGGGATCTTTTTCCGCTGGCGCATAACCACGACCTTTTTTCGTCATGATATGCAGGAATTGTGGCCCTTTCAGTTCACGCATATTTTTCAACGTCTGGGTCAGCGCCAATACATCATGACCATCAACAGGCCCGATATAGTTGAAGCCAAGCTCTTCGAACAGCGTTCCGGGCACCACCATGCCTTTCAGGTGCTCTTCCGTTTTTTTCAATAACTCTTTGATCGGAGGCAGGTTGGAAAATACCTTTTTGCCGCCTTCACGCAGCGTTGTGTACAGCTTGCCGGACAGAATTTGTGCCAGATGGTTATTCAATGCTCCGACGTTTTCAGAGATAGACATTTCATTGTCATTGAGGATCACCAACATGTCAGGGTCGATAGCCCCGGCATGGTTCATGGCTTCGAACGCCATGCCCGCAGTAATGGCACCATCCCCGATGACGCATACTGTCTTGCGGCCTTTGCCTTCATGTTTGGCAGCAATCGCCATCCCTAAGCCTGCACTGATGGAGGTGGATGAGTGACCGACACATAAGGTGTCGTATTCACTTTCTTCCCGCCAAGGGAAGGGATGAAGGCCATTTTTTTGGCGAATGGTATTAATGCGATCACGACGTCCAGTCAAAATTTTGTGTGGGTAGGCCTGATGACCCACATCCCAGACTAAATTATCAAAGGGCGTTTTATAAACATAATGGAGTGCGACGGTTAATTCGATAGCGCCAAGGCCGGAAGCAAAGTGACCACTGGAACGGCTGACACTGTTCAGCAAAAATTGACGCAGTTCATCACATAACTTTGGCAAGGTTTCTTTGGGTAGCAGGCGAAGCTCTTCTGGAGTTTCTGCCAATGCCAATGTTGGATATTTCGCTATATCAATGCTCATGCTATGCCTGTATAAAATGCTATACCCGTTAGACGTTGGTTGAGGGTGCATTCGAAGATTAATATGACCGATTTTTTTAGCTGTTTCTCTCAATGATAAAACCAGCCAGTTTTTTTAAGATTGCGGTGTTATATGCCTGTTTTTCCAGTTCTGTCAGGGCGTCGAGCGCTTCTTCATACAGCTTCTGGGCTTTTTTCTGGGCTTGTTCTAAACCTAATAATGCCGGATAGGTATTTTTGCCGAGTTGCTGATCGTTGCCCTGACGCTTGCCAATCACTTCCGTATTGCCAATGACATCCAGAATATCATCATGTACCTGAAATGCCAGACCGATGGCTTGGGCGTATTGCTCCAGCAAAGGCAATGCTTCACGGCCGCGTTGCCCTGCACCATAAGCGGCCAGTCGGACGGCTGAACGTATTAATGCCCCTGTTTTATGTCGGTGGATCTGTTCCAGCGAGGCAAGATCGATCTGTTTACCTTCAGCTTCCAAATCCAGTGACTGCCCCCCGCACATGCCGGCAAACCCGCTGGCGCTTGCCAATTCAGCAATCATGGCAAGGCGATCGGATAAGGCAACATTGGGCATGTCCTGTTTTGCCAGAATTTCAAAGGCCAGTGATTGTAAGGCATCTCCGGCTAAAATAGCCTGACTTTCACCAAATTTGATATGACAGGTCGGTTGCCCGCGACGTAAATCGTCGTTATCCATTGCGGGTAAATCATCATGAATCAATGAATAAGCATGGATGCACTCTACTGCGAGGGCGGCGGCATCAAGGCTCTTTTTGGGGAGGCCAAGCATTTCTCCCACGCTGTAAACTAAAAATGGGCGCAGCCGTTTTCCACCCAGTACCGCACCATATTGCATTGCTGTGCCTAGTGGGCTGTTTAAAACAGGCAATGAAGAAAATGTTGCCAGCAGCTTGTCATTAATATGCTGCTGACAAGTGTGCAAAATTTCTTCAAAAGAGGGTGCTTCACAAGGTGTCTTATATTGTTCGGACATAAATTTACTCAGCATCGGACGAAAATTCATCAAGTGGCGATTGTGCATCATGGTTCAATAAAATTTGCACTCGTTGTTCCGCCTGTTGAAGCGTTTTCTGCCCTTGTCTTGCAAGTTGAATACCACGTTCAAATTCATTCAACGCATCTTCTAATGGGAGTTCCCCGGATTCCAGCCGAATAACAATGTCTTCCAGCTCTTTGAGAGATGTTTCGAATGTCGGCATTTGTTCGGTTGCTGATGTTTGATTTGCTTTAGACATAATGACTTAACTTATGGTTATTTAACGAATTACAGCAAAGCAAGTTTGTTACAGACTTGCCAGTACCCTACTACACCAAGAAAAATAAATCATGCGTTACCGCTGTTTTTTACGGGTGATTTTTTTTACGGGTGATATAGCGAGATGGTGTTATACTCTGCGCCCTATCCAACTGAACATTTAAGAACAATCATTGATATTGTTTGTGATAGTTCAACATTGAATGACTACTATATCTTACTATGAAGTTTATCATTAAATTATTCCCAGAAATTACGATCAAGAGCCAGACCGTCCGGTTGCGTTTTATTAAAATTCTTGCCAGCAATATCCGCAATGTGTTGAAAACATTTGGCGAAGGCATTGCTGTTGTTCGTCATTGGGATAATATCGAAGTTCGGGTCAAGAATGATAACCTCAGTGCCGAAATTTGTGACGCACTGACACGTATTCCCGGTATTCACCATATCCTGCAAGTGGAAGAGCGGGATTATCGTGATCTACATCATATCTTTGAGCAAACCTACGAAACCTATGGCCACTTACTGCATGGTAAGACATTTTGTGTTCGCGCAAAGCGCCGCGGTAAACACAGTTTTACCTCTAATGAAGTCGAGCGTTATGTCGGTGGCGGGTTGAACCAACATATCGAATCAGCCAAAGTGAAACTGACTCAGCCTGATGTGACGGTGAATCTGGAAATTGATCAGGACACGCTGATCTTGGTGAAAGCCCGTTATGAAGGAATTGGTGGTTTTCCTATTGGTACGCAGGAAGATGTGCTGTCATTGATTTCCGGTGGCTTTGATTCCGGTGTTTCCAGTTATATGCTGATGCGCCGTGGCTGCCGTGTGCACTACTGTTTCTTTAATCTTGGTGGCTCAGCCCATGAGATTGGCGTCAAGCAGGTTGCCCATTATTTGTGGAACCGGTTTGGCAGTTCGCACAAAGTCCGCTTCGTTGCGGTCGATTTTGCCCCTGTCGTTGCGGAAATTCTGGAAAAAGTTGATGACGGGCAGATGGGCGTTGTACTGAAAAGAATGATGGTCAGGGCAGCCTCCAGCGTTGCAGAACGCTACGGTGTGCAGGCGATTGTCACCGGTGAAGCCTTGGGGCAGGTATCCAGCCAGACCTTGACTAACTTAAGGTTGATCGATAATGCCTCCGATACGCTGATCCTGCGCCCCCTGATTTCTCATGATAAAGAGCACATTATTAAGCTGGCCCGTGAGATTGGCACCGAAGATTTTGCCCGCACTATGCCCGAATTTTGTGGTGTGATATCAAAAAGCCCCACAGTGAAAGCGGTTAAAGCCAAAATTGAAGCAGAAGAGAACAATTTTGACTTTGAGATTTTAGCGCGGGTCGTGAGTGAAGCCCAGAATCTGGATATCCGCCAAATTGCCGAGCAAACCAGTGAGCAAGTGGTAGAAGTGGAAATGGTATCAGCACTTTCTTCTGGTGATGTGTTGCTGGATATCCGTTCCCCTGATGAACAGGACGATCGGCCGTTAAACATAGACGGTATTGCAATTCAATCATTGCCTTTCTATAAACTGAGTACTCAGTTTGGTGATTTGCCGAAAGAAAAAACGTATCTGCTTTATTGTGAACGTGGTGTGATGAGCCGTTTACAGGCACTTTATCTGCGTGAACAGGGTTTCGATAACGTGAAAGTGTATCGACCTTAATTTGTCAGGCTGCTTACGGAACCTATCCGATAGGCAGCCTATGTATCTTCCGTTTATTTTTCAGGTCTATTTTTCGGGCTGCTTGGTTATCGGCGGTCACTGGAAATTATTAATACCGGGCGGTAAAACGAGTTGGGCGGCAACTTCGGCGGCTTTTTCTTTTCCTTCCAACAATTCAATCAGTTTCAAGGCGAAGTCAAAAGCGGTGGCAGGCCCTTGGCTGGTCAGTAAATTGACTCTTTCGTCAAAATACACGCGTTTATCAATCCATTTCTCCGGCGCAATCTTATCCTGCATGCTGGGATAGCCAGTCATGTTGCCGACAGGAAAAAGTTGATGGTATTCCAATACGATCGCCGGAGATGCACAAATTGCCGCAATGATTTTCCCCTGACTTTGTGCGGTTCGAATTTTTTCTACAACCAGTAAGCTGTCACGAAAACATTCTGCACCTTTTAGCCCTCCCGGCAGAATAACGGCATCAAAATCCTCGTCAATGACATCAACTAAGGGGGCATCGGCAACGATTTTGACACCGCGAGAACAGGTTAATATGAGGGTGCCATCGGTTTCTGTGCTGGCGACGGTAACGTTAATTCCTGCCCGAACAAGTAAATCAATCGTTGTGACGGCCTCGATTTCTTCACTGCCGTGAGCGAGGCAAATAAGGGCTGAGGTGCTCATATTCTTCCTCCTTGCGCTTAATGTAATGATAAACAATGGTATTTTCGGTGATTGGCAAACCGTGAACACGGGCCCGGCGTATTAAAAAGCCGGTGATGTAGTCTATTTCTGTATGTCGCTGTGCCCGTATATCTTGCAGCATGGATGAGTAATTTTCAGCGGTTTGCCCAATGACGTTCATGACGTAATCAATCAGGGTTTGTTGGGTTATATGGATATTGTCATGCTTCATCACGTGATAAATTTCGTCACATAGTGCCTGAATTTGTGCAGGGTAATGCCGTAAGTCACCGTTTTTGCAGTCATAGATGACCGTGAGTGGGTTAATGACACAGTTAACGGCAAGTTTCATCCAACTGATAGCCTGTATTTCATTGTGCCATGCCACATCAGGCAGGGCACAGTGTAAAACATCGGCCAGATCGCTGAACTTGGCAGCATTGGCGGTTACGGCTCCAATGTGAGTTATGCCTTGTGACTTATAGTACACTATGTCGTTTTTTCGATAGGCACCATGAGTGGTCACACCCAGTAAAATCGGGTTGGGCAAAGGCGCAAACTCTTCTGGGGTTCCCATTCCATTATGCAATAACAGGATTGGGCAATGAGGGGAAAGTTTGCCAGCCAGATGATTAACTGCATCAGACACTTGCCATGCTTTTAAACAAACGAGGAGTAACTTGCTTTCAGCAAGGTGTTTTTCGTCATTGGCAGGAAATTGTTGCTTAAAGACCTGACCATTGAAGTTTTCGATTTGAACGGAAGTAACAGGTTGTGGAACCCTTAACCATCCCTGAACACGATGATTTTTTTTGGATAAGGCAGCAAGCCACAGTTTACCTATAGCGCCACAGCCAAGAACGGTTATTTTCATATTTCTTCCTTGAGAGACGCTTTCATGAGGAACCTCGATCGTCATTAACGCTCATTGATCTCGAAACATGATAATTTCAAAAAGATCGTTGGGCTTCCCGAGTATAGAGCTTTTGCCAATAATAGAAAGCGGTTATCATGCCGATTTATTGATTAGCAGGAGGTGACGGGCAATGCCATCATTTGATATTGTTTCTGAAGTTGAGATGCCGGAAGTGCGTAATGCAGTAGAAAATGCGCAGCGGGAATTAAGTAGTCGTTGGGATTTCCGCAACGTCAACGCAAGTTTTGAATTAAATGAAAAGAATGAATCGATCAAAATTGCCAGTGAATCTGATTTTCAGGTGAACCAACTCGTCGATATTCTGCGTGAAAAATTTGCTAAACGTGGAATTGATGGTTCGGTGCTCAATGTTCCTGAAGATAGGGTTCATAGTGGCAAAACCTACAGTGTAGAAGCGACCTTGCTGCAAGGTATCGATACGCCGTTAGCGAAAAAGATTGTGAAGCTGATTAAAGACAGCAAGCTGAAAGTACAAGCTCAAATTCAGGGTGAGCAAGTACGGGTAACCGGTAAGGCGCGTGATGATTTGCAAGGTGTCATTGCATTGATTCGCGGTGCAGAATTGGGTCAGCCTTTCCAGTTTACGAATTTCCGCGATTAATATCGATGATAGTACGGTGTTTGGTAAACACCGTACTTATTATAAATTTCGCAGGCTATTTATGGGATAAGACAAGCTGTTCTAACTGCTCGCGATTGGTCTGTTTGGTATCGACTTTGATATAGGCACTCAGCTCTTCTGGTGCAATAACGACATCTTTTACTCCAGCCTGCGCCAATATCTTTTTCTCTAAAATCTCAGGGGCACAGAGTTGCTCCGGCAAAATGATCCTGATACTGCTGACATAGGGCGGTTGCCGTAATGTCAGGCTGATAATAAACCAGAATGCCGTCAGTGCGACGCCCCCCATAAAGACGAATGATGCCCCTTGCCATTCGTAAAGCATTCCCCCAAGGCTGCCTCCCAAAGCAACGCCAAGGAATTGGCTGGTGGAGTAAACCCCCATGGCAGTGCCTTTGTAACCCGCAGGCGCTTCTTTGCTGATAAGTGAAGGCAAAATAGCTTCCATGATATTAAACGCAAGGAAGAAAATTTGAATGCCGGCAAAGATCCCCCAAAGATGCGAGCCTTGAAGCCATAAAACGACTTCCGCAATGAATAGCATCGCGATACACAGTAAAAATACCTGCTTCATGCGACGTTTTGTCTCTGCATAAATAATGAAAGGCAGGACAGCGACAAAAGAGATAAGGGTGGTGATTAAATACACTTTCCAGTGTTGTTGTGGAGGAAAACCCACTTTTTCCATAATGAGGGGAAGGGCAACAAAGCTCGACATCAATAAGGTATGCAGGCAGAGAATACCAATATTAAGTTTTATTAATTGAGGATCTGAAAGCACCCGTTTGAGGCTGCCGCGTGCGATACCGGATTCGCGATTTAGCAAATGCTTGTGTGTACTCGGCACGGCAAACAGTGTGATAAAGATCCCGCAGCCAGCCAGGATTGCAATGGCGCCAAACAGGCCATTTAAACCAATTTGGTGGGTGATAATCGGGCCGACAACAATTGCAAAGGCGAAGGTGATACCGAAACTAATGCCGATAAATGCCATGGCTTTTGTTCGATTCTGCTCACGGGTCAGATCTGAAAGTAATGCCATGATAGCGGCGGATATGGCTCCCGTGCCTTGCAGGGCACGCCCAATAATAATTCCCCAAATAGAGTCGCTTAAGGCGGCAATAATACTGCCTAATGCAAAGATGAGAAGCCCGCCTATGATTAAAGGCTTTCTGCCAATTTTGTCTGACAGCAGCCCAAATGGGATCTGAAATATTGCTTGTGTTAAGCCGTAGATGCCGATAGCAATGCCGATAAGCGCTTCTGTCGCATCACGTAATTCTAAGCCATAGGTCGTCAGAACAGGTAGAACCATGAACATACCTAACATGCGCAGAGAGAAAACGGAACCTAAGCCCCATGTCGCCCGAAGTTCAAGCGGGGTCATTTTATTATCGTTCACGGGTACCTCAAAAAATCTGGTATGACATTTCAATCAAGTGAGAGGCAAACGGAAAAGAAGCGTTTGCAACCGAACGAATAAGTTGTCATTGATAGAGATAAAGGAAAGGAAAAAGAGGGCAGGGTAAACCCTGCCCTCTAAATATTACCAGACGTAAGTCAGTAGGTTTTCTGGCGATGCTGATGAATCTACAGACATCATGACGCTTAATGACATGATAGCGACGATAGAAAACAGAAATAACTTACGGGCCCAAATACGGTCATTAGAGGTTTTATAACCTGATAATGCCATACCCAGCCACCAGATACTCACTGCGGCAGCGACAATGAGGTATTTATAACCTGCATAACCACTGATGGCCAGCATCAAAGTGGCAACCATAAAGGCCAGAATATACAGGGTGATATGGTTTTTCGCGACGGAAATACCTTTAATCACGGGTAATACTGGGATGTTGGCCGCTTGATAATCTTTGAACCGAAAAATAGCAATGGCGTAAGAATGGGGCATCTGCCACAAGCTGAAGATCAACAATAAGATCAATGCGCCGGTATCAAAATGTCCTGCTACTGCACAGTAACCGATCACGGGAGGTGCTGCGCCTGACAAGCTACCAACCAGCGTGCCATAAACAGATTTTCTTTTCATGTAGAGGCTATAAACCCCGACATAAATGACAAACCCAATGAGAGCTAACTGCATTGCTAAGGCATTGGCTGCTACATAGAGCAGCACTATGCCAGCAATACCTAACACTGAGGCGTAAATCAGGCTGGTTTTCGGATCGATAAGCCCTTTCACAAGGACCCTTTCTTTCGTTCTTTCCATGATACGGTCAATATCGCGGTCGATATAGTTGTTGAATACACAACCTGATGCTACCACCAGCGATACCCCGACCATCGTTGCAAAGAACAAGGGGTAATCTATTACGCCCCTGGAAGCGAGTAGAAAACCACCAATCGCAGAAATTAGATTTCCGAAAATAATTCCTGGTTTGGTCACTTGCAGGTATTGCTTAATCATTCAAATCAACCCTTAATCAACCATCATATTGATGTTCAGGTTGTACATGATCCACAGGGAGCCAACAACAACAATCGCGATGACCAGTAATGTGAATAGTAAAGCAAGGAGGTTCCAACGCTCTTCAGATGATGTATTCATATGCAGGAAGCAGATGAAATGAACAAAGACCTGAATAACAGCCATGGCAACGACGGTCACCAAAATTGTGCTGTGTGAAGCTGTACCTTCCATCACCATCCAGAATGGGATCACGGTCAGGATGACTGACAGTACAAAACCAATCATATAGGTTTTGAAACTACCGTGGCTGGCGCCGGAATGAGAAGTATTTGGATGACTCATTACATCGCTCCCATCAGATAAACGATAGTAAATACACAGATCCATACGACATCAAGGAAGTGCCAGAACAGGCTCAGGCAATTCAGGCGTGTACGATTCACGTCAGTCAGACCACGACGTGAAACCTGAACCATCAGCGTGATGATCCAAATCAGGCCGAAGGTGACGTGTAGACCGTGAGTGGCAACCAGCGCAAAGAAGGCGGACAGGAATGCACTGCGGTCAGGGCCATAGCCTTCCGTGATCAGTTTATGGAACTCGTAGATTTCCATTGAAACGAAGCCAAGGCCAAACAGGAAGGTAATGAACAGCCACAGGTTAACCTGTGCCACTTTACCTTTGTTCATGTTCAGCATGGCGAAACCATAGGTAATACTACTGAACAGCAGCAGGAAGGTTTCCACCAATACAAATGGCAGTTCAAAAATATCTTTACCAGACGGGCCACCGGCAGTGCCATTAACCAGCACTGCATAGGTAGCGAACAGACTTGCAAACAGAACCAAGTCACTCATCAGGTAGATCCAGAAGCCAAATACTTTGTTAGCCCCTGTATCGTGGTGCCCATGAGCGTCATGGGCGGCTGTGTTGTTAAGGGTTTGAGTCGACATTATTTCACACCTGCCTTTCTCAGTTCTTCGTAACGCTGATTCTCAACTTTTTCGACTTCAGCGACAGGGACGTAGTAATCAACGTCTTCGTCAAAACTTTTCACGATGCAGCTAATGACGATACCTGCGAAACTTGCGATAGCCATCCACCAGATATGCCAGATCAAAGCAAAGCCTAATGTCAGACAAAATGCGCTGATGATCACACCTGCTGCCGTGTTTTTAGGCATATGAATTTCTTCATATTTAGCAGGGCGCTTATATTCAGTGCCTTTTTCTTTCATATCCCACCATGCATCACGAGTCTGGATGTGTGGAACTTCAGCAAAGTTATAGAACGGAGGTGGAGATGAAGTTGACCATTCCAGAGTACGGGCACCCCATGGATCGCCGGTCAGATCGCGGTTTTGGTCACGGTCACGGATACTGACGTAGAACTGGATAATCTGACACAAAATACCTAAGGCGATTAGGGCCACGCCGCCCGCTGCAACAACCAGCAATGGGTGGAATTCTGGGTTGATATCTTGGCTCAGGCGACGGGTCATCCCCATGAAGCCCAGTGCGTACAGTGGCATGAAAGCAACGAAGAAACCAATGATCCAGAACCAGAATGCACGGACGCCCCATTTTTCATTCAGGGTGAACCCAAATGCTTTAGGGAACCAGTAAGTTGTACCTGCGAAGCAGCCGAATACCACACCGCCGATGATAACGTTATGGAAGTGAGCAATCAGGAACAAACTGTTATGCAGAACGAAGTTAGCACCCGGTACTGCCAGCAGAACGCCCGTCATACCACCAATGGAGAAAGTGACCAGGAAGCCAACCGTCCACAACATTGGGGTTTTGAATTCAATACGACCACGGTACATGGTGAACAGCCAGTTGAAGATCTTAACCCCGGTTGGGATGGAGATAATCATCGTGGCGATACCAAAGAAGGCGTTGACGTTTGCACCGGAACCCATGGTAAAGAAGTGGTGCAACCATACTATGAACGACAGGATGGTGATAACGATTGTCGCCCACACCAGTGAGGTATAACCAAACAGGCGTTTTTTCGAGAAGGTTGCCGTGACTTCAGAGAAGATACCAAAGACAGGCAGAACCAGAATGTAAACTTCGGGATGACCCCAAGCCCAAATCAGGTTGATGTACATCATCATGTTGCCACCCATATCGTTGGTAAAGAAATGGGTGCCCAGATAACGATCCAGGGTCAGCAACGCGATGGTTACCGTCAGGATTGGGAAGGCCGCAATGATAAGTACGTTGGTGCACAGTGAAGCCCATGTAAAGACAGGGAGTTTCATCATGGACATGCCCGGTGCACGCATGCGCAGGATGGTCACGAAGAAGTTAACACCTGTCAGCAATGTACCGACACCGGAGAGCTGAAGACTCCATATCCAGTAATCGACCCCAACACCGGGGTTATATTCCAGACCGGATAGCGGCGGGTAGGCCAACCAACCGGTTTGTGCAAACTCACCCACCCCCAGAGAGATGTTGATCAGCGCGACGCCGACAACAAATAGCCAGAAGCTCAAAGAGTTCAGGAATGGGAATGCAACGTCGCGTGCGCCGATTTGCAGAGGAACCACAATGTTCATCAGGCCGACAACGAAAGGCATCGCCATAAAAAAGATCATGATAACGCCGTGAGCGGTGAAGATCTGATCATAATGGTGCGGGGGCAGGTAACCAGCTTCACCAGCGGAAGCCAAGGCTTGTTGTCCACGCATCATGATGGCGTCAGCGAAACCACGGAGCATCATCACCATGGCAACGACGATGTACATGACACCAATTCTTTTATGGTCAACGCTGGTTAACCATTCATTCCAGAGCCATTTCCATTTACGGAAATAAGTTAAGGAACCGACAACGACCAGTCCCCCAAGCAAGATCCCAAGCAATGTCACCACAATAATGGGTTCATGCAATGGGATCGCATCCAGTGTTAATTTTCCCCACATGCCTTTATTCCTCAACACCTGAATGAGCCGGCTGACTCATATTCATATTATGACCCGCAGCTTCACCATGTTCTGTTTTGCCATGACCCGCCATGCCATGCATACCACCATGGCCCATGTCACCCATGAATTTGGCGATAGTCTCTTGGAACAGTTTTGGTTTCACGCTTGAGAAGTATTCAACGGGGTTGTTTTGGCTAGGTTTAGCCAACTCATTGAATGCTTGCACAGTATCCAGGGTTTTGGGGGATGCTTTAACTTTCTGCACCCACTCTTCAAAACCTGCACGATCATCAGTTGCTGTTGCAGTGAATTTCATGCCAGAGAAGCCTTGACCACTGTAACTTGCTGAGAACCCGTCGTATTTACCCGTTGAGTTAGCAATTAAGTGCAGTTTTGTCTGCATGCCAGCCATTGCATAAATCTGGCCACCCAACTGTGGGATGAAGAAAGAGTTCATCACAGAGTCTGAGGTGATTTTGAAATTAATTGGAACATCTTTAGGGAATACAATTTCGTTTACAGTTGCGATACCCTGTTCCGGATAGATAAACAGCCATTTCCAGTCAAGGGAAATCACTTCAATCGTCACCGGTTTCACATCACTGTCCAATGGCTTATATGGATCGAGCTCGTGCGTCGTTTTCCATGTAATCGTTGCTAACGTGATGATAATCAGGATAGGTACTGTCCAAACGACAAGCTCAATTTTATTTGAGTGTGCCCAGTTTGGACGATAAGTTGCAGATTTATTGGCTTCCCGGTAACGCAAGGCAAAAACGATTGCCATTACAATAGCCGGTATAACAACGATCAGCATTAAGCCAAACGCCGTTAGTATCAGCGTTTTTTGTTCAACGCCGATCGCCCCTTTGGGATTCATCAATACCATATCGCAACCACCTAGCATTAAGGTGGCTGTGAGTAGTGACGATAACCCAATAATTTTTTTGTATTTCACAAGTCTCATTGAGCGACCCCAGATAACAAAAGCTTTATTGTCGTTTCATCAGTGTGGGCATTCTACGGTAAGGTTACCGGAGTGTAAACAATTGTAATAGAAGCAGGTTGGCTTGTAGGCTTTTTATGCTAGGGGGATCACA
This sequence comes from Xenorhabdus sp. IM139775, assembly GCF_028598745.1. GTDB lineage: Bacteria > Pseudomonadota > Gammaproteobacteria > Enterobacterales > Enterobacteriaceae > Xenorhabdus. The sequence continues at coordinate 48,380 of NZ_JAQRFK010000004.1, read as the reverse complement.
TGTGGGGCCTAATTTAACAAAACGTTAATTTCGGATAGTTATCTTAACCAAAAAATCAAAATAGACAATCATTTTTAAATAACCCTCTATTTTAAAAGGGAAAAACTTGACAGGAATAAAAGAAAAAATGCTGGAACACGCATTTTTATCGGTAGGATAACTATTATTTATTGGTTTCAATGAGCAGCATTAGGCTGCTCATCGATAAAATTAGTTATTAAAAGTTATATTTTACACTGTAAACAATGCCATCCTGCAAGAAGTTTTCTCCCAGTTTGTTATCCGCATAGCGGTATTGAACGCCAGTTGTAAAAGAAGGATGTGGTGTCCACCATAATGCGATAGCGCCATTGATACCTTCGCGTCCGCCATTGCCATAACGTTGATTGCGATTTAATTCAATTTCATTCCAGTTTGTCACGCTGAATTTTTGTTCCCAAAGGTTGAAATCGTATCCGGCAACCCAGCCTACGACATAACCATTTTTTCCTGAATAGAAAGGTTGGTCAACATAATGCAGTGCGACAAAAGGCTTGAACCACAGGCCGGCAATATTAGCGTTATAGCCTAATCCATACAGGGTGTTGACTTCATGGAAGTTTCCACCGTTTGCTTTGCCTGGTAATGAATAGGTTCCATAGACATGACCATAAAGGTTGAAACCCGTCTCACCCAGATAGAAACGGCCTGTTGTCTTGAAAGTGTAACGTTGGTTATCACCCGGTTGGGCTGTTTTACTGTTAAAAGGATTCTCTAAATCAGCGAAGCCATACAATTCGCCCCAGCTAAATCCTGCCCCACCTTCCAGTTCTAGATAAGCAAAATCATCTTTATGCGAAGATTGCCCGGTTTTATGAGTGGTATGTTCACTCCAGTCAAGGTAGTTCATGCTGACATTGCCAAACCCCCACTGGTATTCCGCGCTGGCTGAAGCAGAAACTAAGGCAGCGGCAATTGCGGTGAGTGTCAAAATACGTCTTTTCATAAATTCCCTTTATATGGTTTTAAGGTGGTTAACGATATTTCGAATAGTTCGAAATAATGTGCGCTCAAATAATAATATTTGTTAGTTCAAATATAAATAATTCCACCTTGAAAAAGATGTAATTCAGGCCACAGAATTGTGTTTTTTTACTCTTCTTGTGAAGCTTGTCACTATAAACGGGCAACAGAAAGCTGAACTTTGTCAGCCTTCTGTTGTAAACAGAGATGAAAAAGGCATTGAGTAGAGAAAAGCGACTAAGTGAGCTTACTTCTCCTTAAAGCCAAATAATCCAACATTCCTCCTAAAAGAAGACCTAAGATTCCAATGGTGATACTCCAGGATAATAGTGGGGATATCCAATCACTGACTTTATGCAGATTGAGAATATATTCTGGGGATAGCGTGCATATCAGAGAGACTAAATGAATGTTGATAAACAACACACTGCTGATCATTAACCAAACGATGAACATCAGGGCGGCCAATATCATGATAATAAAGGCGGATTTATAAGCATTCTTGAAGAGTGTGCGGGGCAGGAAGCTATCATTTTTCTGGGTGTAATCCAGTGTCTTACGGCAGACAAGCAACAACGCAAGCCCCGGTAATCCGATAATCACCGAGAAGAGATAAAACGTTGGCCAACCATAGGCTTCTGCAAACCATCCTGCGACCGGGCCAACATAAACGCGGCCAACGGCTGATAATGCAGAAAGCAAAGCGAACTGTGTGGCTGAAAATGATTTATTACACAAGGTCATGAGGAGGGCGACAAAAGCCGCAGTTCCCATACCGCCACAAATATTTTCCAGAAAAATCGCTCCCCCCATGACGTAGATGTCCTTAGGGGTGACAGCCAGTACCCAGTAACCAAAATTTGAAACGGTTTGAAGAATGCCGAACATCATCAGGGCACGGAACAGACTCAGCCTATGCATCAAATAACCCCCGTACAATGCACCGACAATGGTAGCAGCAAGTCCGAGGGTTTTATTGATCATCCCGACTTCGACGGGATCGAAGCCCACGCCACGAATAAGAAAAGGTGTGCTGAGTGAGAGCGCAAAGGCATCGGCCAGTTTGTACAATACAATCAATAACAGGATAAGCCAGGCATTGTTTCGGCTGAAAAAATCGGATAATGGTTCGAATACCGCTTGATGCAATGTTTTTGGCGGTGCGGTATTCAGGTTTGGTTCTTTGGCGGTCAGCGTGGCACAAACGCCAATCAACATGAAACCTGCCATAACCCAATACATAGGTTGCCAGCCAATATAGCTGGCAAGCAGCAAGGCAAGGCCACCCGAAGTCAGCATCGCCAACCGATAGCCCAGTACGGAAATGGCAGCACCTGATCCGCGTTCTTCCTTTGTCAACAGGTCAGTTTTATAGGCATCAAAAATAATATCCTGAGAAGCTGAGAAGAATGCCACAGCCACAGCCAATGCCGCCAGCCACCATAAATGCTGAGAAGGTTGCAGAAATCCCATTGCTGCAATGCTGACGATCAGTAACAGTTGAGTAATGAGCATCCACCCCCGCCGGCGTCCGAAAAAGGAGGGGGTATATCGATCCATCGTGGGTGCCCAGAGGAACTTAAACACATAAGCCTGACCAACCAAAGTGAAAAAACCGATAGTTCGGATATCGACATTTTCGACAGTCATCCATGCTTGTAACGTTCCAGCAGTGAGCGCGAGAGGTAGACCTGAGGCAAAGCCCAGCAATAGAAGGGTACGATAGTTGCGTAATGCAGATAGGTTTAAATAACGATGGTTAGTCATGAGCCTCCCAAAACTTTCTGCATATCATCCTGTAGAATTAAGCAGAAAGTTTATACATTATCCTGTTAGCGGATGTTTTGCTTGATAAAGGTGCTGATTGACGCATCTTGAGCCATGTCTGCGATCACGTCAGACAGGACCGTATTGACTGCGCCAGCAATTTTTGCGTTTGTTGCCCCCAATGGCCCCTGAACATTGTAGCTAGTCCGGTAGTTTTTGGTTTGTTGACTACCGTCTTGAGCATAAGCAATGATGGATATTTCAGCTTTTGCTGAAATATCGTGACGAAGGCTGCCTTCTTTCACATTGGCGTAGAGTTGATTCACAATGACCCGTAAATTGGCATTGGCGGGAGAACCAATCATATAACCACGAGCCACCATTTGTTTTTCCAGGACTTCTTGCAGCAGAAAGCGCAAATCGCGGGAAGGAACCAGTGTGATTAATCGTGCATCACGATTAATTTGGGCCAGGGCTTGAGATTGACGCTGGTCATCCCCACTAATAGTGACTGTAATTGCTTTCATGGTTGGATCAGCCAGTGGCAGAGTAATTTTCGGCTGGATAGCTAATGTATTGCTTGAGTCTGCGCAGCCAGATAATCCAGCTAAAAAGAAAAGTGTCATCAATGGAATAAATATTTTCTTTAGCATTTGGGTTTTCTCAATTTAAGATTCAGATATTCAATATATTAATACTGGAAGAATAAACGCCGTAATCATAGCATCGCCACGGGTAGCGGCATATCCCTGATGATTGAAACAGAGTTTAAACGTAGTGAGAAATACCTCACGTAAACACGGTTAAAGGGATTTAATAACTTCCCGATGTTATAAATCATGGGGAATAAACTAGAATCAATAGTGTGGTTAATAAACAACCTTTGGTGATTGAGGAGAATGAGATGGTTCGTCAAGAAATAGAAACAAAGTTACAGGCGGCATTTAAGCCTTCTCATCTGGAAGTCATTGATGAAAGTTATCGTCACAATGTGCCCGCGGGTTCTGAAAGCCATTTTAAAATCATTCTCATCAGCAATGAATTTGTTGAACAAAGAATGCTGAATCGGCACCGTTCAGTATATGGTGTCTTGGCTAAAGAATTAGAGGAAGGCGTGCATGCTTTGGCGCTTCATACTTATACGGAAAAGGAGTGGGCAGAACTGGAAGATACGGTTCTGGCTTCCCCGGCATGTCGTGGTGGCACTACAACGACGTCAACTTTGTGATTTTTTAGGATAATCAAATAGCTTGTTTATCTTTATTTGATTCATCCAGGGTTAATTTTAGCCAGCAGCCTTCGGGCTGTATTTTTGTTTATGATGCTATTGCATCAACAAATAGCATCATAAACGACATCGTGATGTAGTCATTGAGCAACGTTTATCATAGTCAGTCAACGAATCATGCATGCTTTTGTCTGCAATTCTCGACTCATACCGTCTGCGTCGCTATAATGTTGCGTCTAAATTTTTAGAATGGTTTCGGGACGCTTCTGATCACAGGGATTCTCGGTTTTTAAATGCGACCGCCCCCGGTTCTTAAAGAAGACTGTCATTCGCTTGTGATAAGCATTACAGTCATTCTGAAGTTGACCGAGCACTATGATTTTTTTGAGGTAACAAGATGCAAGTTTCTGTTGAAACCACTCAAGGCCTTGGGCGTCGTGTGTCAATCACCGTTCCTGCTGCCGATATCGAAAAATCAGTTGACAGTGAACTGGTTAATGTAGCAAAGAAAGTCCGTATCGACGGTTTTCGTAAAGGCAAAGTGCCAATGAAGGTCGTTAAGCAGCGTTACGGCGCTTCTGTTCTTCAGGATGTTCTGGGTGATCTGATGCAGCGCAATTTCATCAATGCGATTATTGAGCAGAAAATCAATCCAGCAGGCGCACCAAGCTACAAGCCTGAACAGTTTAAAGAAGGTGAAGACTTCACTTACGCAGTTGAATTTGAAGTTTATCCGGAAATTGAACTGAAAGGTCTGGAAGAAATCGAAGTTGAAAAACCGGTTGTTGACGTTAAAGATGCAGACGTTGACAACATGCTGGATACACTGCGTAAACAGCAGGCGACTTGGAAAGAAAGCGATGAGGCAGCGACCGCGGAAGATCGCGTCACTGTTGACTTCACGGGTTCCATTGATGGTGAAGAGTTCGAAGGCGGTCAATCAACTGATTTCGTTCTGGCAATGGGTCAGGGTCGTATGATCCCAGGCTTTGAAGACGGTGTTGTTGGCCATAAAGCAGGTGAAGAATTTACCATCGATGTGACCTTCCCAGAAGACTACCATGCAGAAAATCTGAAAGGTAAAGCTGCGAAGTTCGTGATCAACCTGAAAAAAGTTGAACAGCGTGAACTGCCAGAGCTGACTGAAGAGTTCATCGCCCGTTTTGGTGTTACTGATGGTACTGTTGAAGGTTTGCGTGCCGAAGTTCGTAAGAACATGGAACGTGAACTGAAAAATGCTGTTCGTAACAACATCAAAACTCAGGTTCTTGATGGTCTGGTTAAGGCTAACGAAATTGAAGTGCCTGCGGCAGTGGTTGATGGTGAAATCGATGTACTGCGTCGTCAGGCTACCCAACGTTTTGGCGGCAACGAAAAACAAGCTCTGGAACTGCCACGTGAACTGTTCGAAGAGCAGGCGAAACGCCGCGTTGTTGTTGGCTTGCTGTTAGGCGAAGTGATCAGCAGCAATGAGCTGAAAGTCGAAGAAGATCGCGTGACTACGTTGATCGAAGAAATGGCGGCAGCTTATGAAGATCCGAAAGAAGTTGTTGAATACTACAGCAAAAACAAAGAAATGATGAACAGCGTTCGCAACATTGCTCTGGAAGAGCAGGCGGTTGAACTTGTTCTGGGTAAAGCTAAAGTTTCTGAAAAAGAAACTGGCTTCAATGATCTTATGAACCAAAATCAATGGGCATAAGTTTCATTTATTGATTGCCTGAGATGATGAAGCCTCGCACTCAATGAAGCAAACCGAAGTAAACCCGCAGGCTATGCTTGCGGGTTTTTTTATTGTTCTTGAAAAAAACAGATTTAACCTCATATCCTTTCTTACTATTATGTAGGGGCTTACTACTTTTTAGAGGGGGAAGCTCCCCTTGTTAGTTAACTTTGGATCATGGTCATCATCGCTTATCTCAAGTAGAATCAGTTATGAATGGCACCAGCGTGAGTTCTATTAGGAGACGGAAATGTCATACAGTGGCAAGCAAGATCAATATGCACCTAACATGTCTTTGGTGCCGATGGTGGTTGAACAAACAGCACGTGGAGAGCGTGCATTTGATATCTATTCCCGCTTATTGAAAGAGCGTATTATTTTTCTAACCGGGCCTGTTGAAGATCATATGGCGAACTTGATCGTTGCCCAGATGTTATTCTTGGAAGCAGAAAACCCAGAAAAAGATATTCATTTATATATCAACTCACCTGGTGGGGTTATTACAGCAGGAATGTCTATTTATGACACGATGCAGTTTATCAAACCCGATGTGAGTACTATTTGTATGGGACAGGCTTGTTCAATGGGGGCATTCCTGCTGACCGCTGGCGCGCAAGGGAAGCGTTTCTGTCTGTCAAATTCCAGAGTGATGATTCACCAGCCACTGGGTGGTTTTCAGGGACAGGCGACTGATATAGAAATCCATGCGCAGGAAATACTCAAAGTTAAAGCCCGTATGAACGAATTGATGGCGAAACATACCGGGCAACCACTTGAGAAGATTATTGGGGATACAGAACGCGATCGTTTCTTGTCAGCCGAAGAGGCCGTAGGATACGGATTGGTTGATAGTATTTTCACCCAGCGTAACTAATTATTAATAATTACCTTATTACTCCGATGCTAGCCTTTCTCTGAGCGTTTTTTGATGTTGACGCTAAACTAGTCGGAGTAATAACAGCGTTTTTTCTGTTATGCCGGACAAACTGGGATAACAGTTCATAAAGTGAGGTTGACTGATGACAGATAAGCGCAAAGACGGTTCAGGAAAGCTGCTGTATTGCTCTTTCTGCGGGAAAAGCCAACATGAAGTACGGAAATTAATCGCTGGCCCGTCAGTGTATATCTGCGATGAATGTGTCGATTTATGTAATGATATCATTCGCGAAGAAATTAAGGAGCTGGTACCACATCGTGAGCGTAGCGCATTGCCTACCCCGCATGAAATTCGCCAACATCTGGATGATTATGTTATCGGCCAGGAAACAGCGAAAAAGGTGTTAGCAGTTGCGGTTTATAACCATTACAAGAGACTACGTAATGGTGATACCACTAACGGCGTGGAACTCGGCAAAAGTAATATTCTGTTGATTGGCCCGACAGGTAGCGGTAAGACGTTGTTGGCAGAGACATTGGCTCGCTATTTAGACGTTCCGTTTACGATGGCTGATGCCACGACATTGACCGAAGCAGGTTATGTTGGGGAAGACGTAGAAAATATTATTCAGAAACTTCTGCAAAAATGTGACTACGACGTGCAGAAGGCACAACGTGGTATCGTGTATATTGATGAAATAGATAAAATTTCCCGTAAGTCTGATAACCCTTCAATTACTCGTGATGTATCGGGAGAAGGGGTTCAACAGGCCCTGTTGAAACTGATTGAAGGCACTGTGGCGGCGGTTCCACCTCAAGGTGGTCGTAAGCACCCACAGCAGGAATTTTTGCAAGTTGATACTTCCAAGATCCTGTTTATCTGTGGCGGTGCGTTTGCCGGTTTGGATAAAGTGGTCAGCCAGCGTTTGAATATCAGTTCAGGTATTGGTTTTAGTGCTAAAGTTAGTGGTGAATCGGAGAAAGCAACAGAAGGTCAATTGCTGTCTCAGGTTGAACCGGAAGATTTGATCAAGTTTGGGTTAATTCCTGAATTCATCGGTCGTCTGCCCGTTGTGGCAACGCTGACTGAACTTAATGAAGAAGCATTGATTCAAATCCTACAGGAACCGAAAAATGCGCTTACGAAACAGTATCAGGCCCTGTTTAACCTTGAGGGTGTTGAACTGGAATTCAGAAAAGAAGCACTGACTTCCATAGCGAAAAAAGCCATGGCGCGTAAAACGGGTGCCCGTGGCCTTCGTTCAATTGTTGAAGGTGTTTTGCTGGATACAATGTACGATCTGCCATCAATGGAACATGTAGAGAAAGTTGTCGTTGATGAAACGGTTGTCGAAGATAACTCCACACCATTATTGATATATAGCAAGCCGGATGCCCAAGTTTCTGGTGAGTGAAGAAATGGGGTAAGGAAGTGCTGATTATCAAGACGCATTGAAAAAACAAAAAATGAGGGGTTTTCCCTCATTTTGTTTTTTGCAGACATAGGCTATTGAATGTCAGATTCCTGTCCCCATATATTTTGTATTCTTTGAAGTGAAACTCGTGAAAACCGTGTTTCACGAGATTCCTAAAACTGGCGAAAGCTAAACGAAGAGAGAGCTCTATGAATCCTGAGCGTTCCGAACGCATAGAAATCCCTGTATTGCCTTTGCGCGATGTAGTGGTTTACCCACATATGGTGATCCCTCTGTTTGTTGGGCGTGAGAAGTCGATTCATTGCCTGGAAGCAGCAATGGAGCATGACAAACAAGTCATGTTGGTCGCGCAAAAAGAAGCATCTACTGATGAACCGGGAGTCAATGATCTTTTCTCCGTCGGTACAGTGGCTTCTGTGTTACAGATGTTAAAATTGCCGGATGGCACAGTAAAAGTTCTGGTTGAAGGCTTGCGGCGCGCTCGCATTACCACGTTGACGGATAATGGCGAATATTTTTATGCACAAGTTGAGTACCTTGAATCCTCTGACGTTGATGAACGTGAGCAAGAAGTTCTGGTAAGAACAGCGATTAATCAGTTTGAAGGTTATGTCAAGCTGAACAAAAAAATTCCACCAGAAGTATTGACATCGTTGCACAGTATTGAAGATGTGGCAAAATTGGCAGATACCATTGCTGCACATATGCCATTGAAAATCAACGATAAGCAGACAGTTTTAGAGATGTCTGATATTGTTGAGCGCATTGAATATCTGATCGCCATGATGGAATCAGAAATTGATTTGCTACAGGTAGAAAAACGTATCCGCAATCGCGTTAAAAAACAGATGGAAAAAAGCCAGCGCGAGTACTACCTGAATGAGCAAATGAAAGCAATTCAGAAAGAATTGGGTGAGATGGATGATGCACCTGATGAATACGAGACGCTGAAACGCAAGATCGAAGACGCGAAGATGCCAAAAGAGGCGCGTGAAAAAGTCGAAGCTGAGTTGCAGAAATTAAAAATGATGTCTCCGATGTCAGCCGAAGCAACGGTTGTTCGTAGTTACATTGATTGGATGGTGCAAGTTCCTTGGGTTGCACGTAGCAAGGTAAAAAAAGATTTAGTCAAAGCGCAGGAAGTGTTGGATACAGACCATTATGGTTTGGAACGCGTCAAAGAGCGTATTCTTGAATATCTTGCGGTACAGAGCCGTATCAGCAAGCTCAAGGGGCCGATACTCTGCTTGGTAGGGCCTCCTGGTGTGGGCAAAACCTCATTGGGTCGTTCTATTGCCCGTGCAACTGGGCGTAAATATGTACGCATGGCATTGGGCGGTGTACGCGATGAAGCGGAAATCCGTGGTCATCGTCGTACCTATATTGGTTCAATGCCGGGCAAATTAATCCAGAAAATGTCCAAAATAGGGGTTAAAAATCCACTGTTCTTATTGGATGAAATTGACAAAATGTCATCCGATATGCGTGGTGACCCCGCTTCGGCATTGTTAGAAGTACTTGATCCTGAACAAAACGTCGCATTTAACGATCATTACCTTGAAGTTGATTACGATCTTTCCGATGTCATGTTCGTGGCAACATCTAACTCCATGAATATCCCTGCACCATTGCTGGATCGTATGGAAGTTATTCGTCTATCGGGCTATACCGAAGATGAAAAATTGAATATTGCCAAACGTCATCTGTTGCCGAAACAAATTGAGCGAAACGCCCTGAAAAAAGGCGAACTGACTATAGATGATGGTGCAATTATTGGCATTATCCGCTACTACACACGTGAGGCTGGCGTTCGTAGTTTGGAACGTGAAATCTCTAAATTGTGTCGTAAGGCGGTCAAAGCATTATTGATGGATAAGAGGCTCAAGCACATCGAAATCAATGCGGATAATCTGAAAGAGTATCTGGGTGTGCAGCGAGTAGATTATGGCCGTGCTGATACCGAAAATCGGGTGGGGCAGGTAACTGGTCTGGCGTGGACAGAAGTTGGTGGTGATTTGCTGACGATTGAAACAGCCAGTGTACCGGGTAAAGGTAAACTGACTTATACCGGTTCATTGGGTGAAGTGATGCAGGAATCTATCCAGGCCGCCTTGACCGTTGTTCGGGCTCGTGCGGATAAGCTGGGCATCAGTGCTGATTTCCATGAAAAACGTGATATCCATGTACATGTGCCGGAAGGGGCAACCCCCAAAGATGGTCCAAGTGCGGGGATTGCAATGTGTACTGCATTGGTTTCCTGTCTGACGGGCAATCCTGTTCGTGCTGATGTGGCCATGACGGGAGAAATTACTCTGCGTGGCTTAGTTCTGCCAATCGGTGGCCTGAAAGAGAAATTACTGGCAGCGCACCGTGGGGGAATAAAGACGGTTGTGATCCCGGATGACAATAAACGAGATCTGGAAGAGATCCCACAGAATGTGGTCCAAGACTTGGAGATCCATCCCGTCAAGCGTATAGAAGATGTTTTATCTATTGCGTTGCAGGAACCCGCATTTGGTGCAGGATTAGTATCACTAAAGTAATGTAATATCAGTAAGATAGTACAAAAATAGTGAACTAACTCAAGAACTGTATATAAAATTCAGGTTGGTGAGTCAATTCAGGCTTGCCAGCCTTTTTTTGTGTCACTAAATTAGATTAGTATAATTATCTGATTAAATATTTTGCTGTTCTATGATTTCTTGCTAATACTGGAAAGGGTTGATATGACGGCATAACTGTCGTGTTATCCGTCATAAATCAGTTTCCGTTATGATAGTAAAACTAAAATGGGGATGAATAAGAGTGAATAAATCACAACTGATCGACAAAATTGCTGCTGATGTAAACATTTCTAAGGCAGCCGCCGGACGTGTAGTAGATGCATTCATTTCTTCAGTATCTGGTGCATTGAAAGACGGTGATGATATCGCTTTAGTGGGGTTCGGCACGTTTACTGTGCGTGAGCGAGCTGCACGTACAGGGCGCAACCCTCAGACAGGTAAGGAAATCAAGATCGCAGCAGCAAAAGTACCTGCTTTCCGGGCTGGAAAGGGTTTAAAAGATGCTGTTAATGGTTAATGGACAGGAAACCGGATCTGGTTCTTGTTATAGCGATAAACTTCAACTGACTAGCCCGTATTGATCGGCTAGAATATAAGCGCATCAATTGATTGGTGCGCTTTTTTTCTCTTAACGTTTGAATTAGCGTAATATGACAGTTTCTTTTTCACTAAAGCGGAGTTTTACGTCTTTATGATGGACAACCTACGCACGGCGGCGAACGGTCCTGTGCTCAAAATTGTGTTGGCTCTAATTATCCTGACTTTTTTGCTGACTGGTGTAACAGGTTACCTGTCCAGCGAAAGCGGTAGTTATGCTGCCAAAGTGAATGGCCAAACCATTAGTCGTGCTCAACTGGAGCAGGCATTTTTGCAAGAAAAAAATGCGCAACAGGAGAAGCTGGGTGATGAATTTTCAACGTTGTTAAGCGATGAACAAAGGTTGCAGCAGCTTCGGCACCAATCATTGGATAGACTCATCAATGCGACCTTGATTGAACAATATGCCCGTAAGCTGGGTTTATCAGCAAGTGATAATCAGGTTGCCCAAGAGATACGTAATCTACCGTTTCTCCAGACTGATGGCCAATTTGACAACAACAAATATCAGGAATATTTAAGCTGGCTTGCCCGTTCAAACGCTAGCCTTGATAATCTGGCTGAACAGATTCGTCAGGAGCTGATTACGCGTCAATTGCAGCAAATGGTTATAGGTGCGGAAATTGCATTACCGCCGGAAATAAAACAGGAAGCGGCCTTACTTTTTCAAGAAAGGACAGTGCGTTTTGCCACTCTTGAATTGAAATCAATTGAAGAGAAGCAAACAGTGACTGATGAAGAGCTGAAAAACTATTATGATGCGAATAGTAAACATTTCACTGTGCCGGAGAGAGTGAAAGTCAGTTATCTCAAAATGGATGCAGAGAATGAACTGAAAAATGTCACTGTATCTGACGCTGATATTGAAAAATACTATAAAGATAACTTGGCGAAATACACGAAGCCTGAACAGAAAAAGTACAGCTTCATGCAACAAGATTCAGACGCTGCCGCTAAATCGGTTTTGGATGAGTTAAAGAAAGGCGCCGATTTTAGTCAATTGGCCTCAGAAAAATCGACCGACAAATATTCTGCTCAAAAGGGCGGTGATCTGGGTTGGATGGAAGAAAGCGCTCTGCCGGATGAGCTTAAATCAACGAATTTGACCCAGAAAGGGCAACTTTCAGCGGTGATCAAATTATCTAATGGATATGCAATTTTCCGTTTGGATGATATTAAGCCTCAGGAAGTCAAGCCATTGGCGGATGTGCGTTCGGAAATAGAAAAAATTGTTAAGCAGGAAAAAGCGGTTGATGCGTTCTATGCATTACAGCGAAAAGTGAGTGATGCTGCCGCGAATGACAATGACTCATTGGCAGCAGCAGAAAAAGCGGCAGGTTATCAGGCAGTGACCACTGACTGGTTTGATCGCGATCATGTTCCGGCTGACATTAATTTCAATCAAGTTGTTCAGGCGATTTTCTCTGGCAATTTGATTGATGGTAAAGGAGCGACAGGCGTAAACTCAGATGTCATTTCGGTTGAGGGCGACAGAGCCTTTATTCTGCGTGTTGACGAGGTTAAACCTGAGACAGTCCAGTCGCTTGAACAGGCTAAATCTGAGGTGGCTGAGTTGGTGAAACGCCAGAAAGCGGAAAAACAGCTTCAGGTTGAAAGTGAAAAACTCTTGGCTGGCTTGAAAGAAGGTAAAGGTGAGCCGGCACTGAAAGCAGCAGAAATTCAGTTCGAGCAGCCTACTGTGATAAAACACCTGTCACAAACTAATCAGGCGATTGATATGGCATTCACTTTACCGCACCCTAAAGAGGGTAAGCCTGTCTATGGATTAGCTCAAGACGAACTGGGTAACGCGGTGCTTATCCAGTTGGATAAAGTTGTTCCGGGCTCTGTGACAGATGATCAGCTCAAACAATATATGATGGGTTACCAATACCAGACAGGTAATAGCATGCTGGAGTCACTCATCATGAATTTACGTGATGATGCGGATATTAAATTTGGTCAACTTGAATAAAATTGCGAAGCTGCTCGCATCTGTTTTTGCAACATCGTAATTGAAAAAGGCCACTTTCGTGGCCTTTCGCATATCTGAACCTTGCCTGTTGCTCAGAAATATTGTTGTGGCAATCTTTCCTTCACCAACAAAATATGGAGAGATTTACATGAAATATTTAAGGATATTATTCAATTCACTCATTATGGCATTGTGTATTAGCATGCCACTATCTCATGCAGCTACAGCTAATGAACCTACTGATAAAATAGTGAAACAACCTGTTGGTCAATATAAAGACAAAACCACGATTGAAAACGGTAAGGTGAAAGAGGAAGGGGAACAGCAGATACAGGGAAAGGGGCTTGTTAATATTAATACGGCAAATGCTGAAGAGTTAGCGAAAGAACTTAATGGCGTGGGGGCTAAAAAAGCACAGGCGATTATTGAGTATCGTGATAAATATGGCCCTTTTACCGCAATAGAACAATTACAGGAAGTACAAGGCATTGGGCCTATGTTTATAGAAAAAAATCGGGATAAATTAACTTACTAAATGTTAGGCCCTCTTGTGAATGCTCAGCAATTTTATCAAGAGGGCTGTGATATCGATCAAGAATAATTCATCAAACCCTATTGTAATTAAATTGTTTTGCTATTGTTACATCTTATCTGGTCTGATGAGTATAAGGAAAGAATAACAATGAGCACAATTATCAAAGTCAGGGGCTATCATGTTGATATTTTCCAGCATGTGAACAATGCCCGTTATTTGGAATTTATGGAAGCAGCCCGTTGGGATTTACTGACTGAAAATGACATGTTGGAATGGTTAAATCGTAGAAATATCGGTTTTGTCGTGGTGAATATCAATATTAATTATCGTCATCCAGCCGTGATTGCCGATGAGCTGGAAGTGAAATCTTCGGTACAGGCATTACGTAATAAAAGCGGTACATTTTTTCAGGAAATTATACGCAGGCGTGATAATCAGATTATTGCAGATGCTTTAACGACATTTGCCTGTATTGATTTGAAAACTCAAAAAGCATTGGCTTTAGAAGGTGAGTTACGAGAAAAAATGGAGCTATATAAGAACAATGCCGGATAACGATACTCGTCATACTTCAAGATATATTTATGATCCCCCCGTAGGCGGGGAGATCATTAGCCGTGTTCATCTTGCAAGCCACAACTTGAAGTTTATAGGGCATAAAACGTTCTGATTAACTTAGATGTGTTTTGGATTTCATGTCTAACATAATGGATTGGGTATTGCTTAAATAATGATGTAATCCTTTAGCCCTGAGATGGCAGGCAGCGCATTCGCCGCATCCATCACCCTGAAGACCGTTATAACAAGTCAGGGTTTGATTGCGGATAAAATCCAATTTTTGATAATAATCTGCCAGTGCCCAAGTTTCCGCTTTGTTTAACCACATTAACGGTGTTTCAAAACGAATATCGCGGGCAATACCCAGACGGACGGCGTTGTTGAGAGCCTTGACAAATTCATCACGGCAATCCGGATAGCCCGAAAAATCAGTTTCACAAACACCGGTAATAACGGCTTCAGCCTCAACCTGATAGGCATAAATTGCCGCCAGAGTTAAAAATAAAATATTACGGCCAGGCACAAAAGTACTTGGGAGGCCACTTTTTTCACTGTCACTGAAATCGGGGACGGGAATGTTGTCCCTTGTCAGGCTACTGATTGCTAGCTCATTTAATAAAGTAACATCAAGTACTTTGTGGGCAGCGGCACCCAACTCTTTGCTTATGCGACAAGCAACATCAATTTCAGCACGGTGACGCTGCCCATAATCAAAGGTGACACAGTGTACTTCGTCATATTGGCGAAGTGCCTGAATTAAACAAGTGGTGGAATCCTGCCCACCACTGAATACAACAACGGCTCGTTTCATGATACCTGCCTCTGTAAATTGAAGGAGATATGTTACTCATAACCGTTTAACTTGGGTAGTTGTGTTAGATACTGAGTGATATCACCGATATTATTGCTTACCCACTCTGGGTTGTAATAAGTATCAAGGTAACGCTCCCCACTATCACAGAGTAATGTCACAACTGCCCCTTGTTGGTTGTTATCGTGCATTTGCTTGGCGAGTTGTAAAGCTCCCCAGACATTAGTTCCTGTAGATGCTCCCGTTTTTCTACCAATTAATTTTTCAAGCCAATAAATGGTAGCAATAGTGGCAGGATCGGGAACCTGAATCATGTCATTGATAACCGTAGGAATAAAAGAAGGTTCTGCGCGTGGGCGGCCAATGCCTTCTATTTTGCTGCCAATACTTCCGTAAATATCACGCCGGTTCTGATGGTAGCAATCGTAGAAGACGGAATTTTCTGGATCGACAACAATAAGTTTCGTGTTGTGCCCCTTATAGCGGATATAACGGCCGAGTGTCGCAGAGGTACCACCGGTTCCTGCACTCATCACGATGTAAGTGGGTTCAGGAAAAGGTTCTAATTGCATTTGGCGGAAAATACTTTCTGCAATGTTATTGTTTCCTCGCCAGTCAGTCGCTCGTTCGGCGTAGGTAAATTGATCCATATAATGGCCATTCAGCTCTTTTGCCAGACGCTCTGATTCTTGATAAATCAAGGCAGAATGCTCTACAAAATGGCATTGACCACCATAAAACTCAATTTCTTGAATTTTGCGTTTAGCGGTGCAGGAGGGCATTACCGCAATAAAAGGTAAACCAAGTAAACGGGCAAAATAAGCCTCCGAAACAGCAGTGCTTCCAGATGAGGCTTCAATAATCGGAGTTCCTTCCTTAATCCAGCCATTAGTGAGTGCATAAAGGAACAGGGAACGAGCAAGCCGATGTTTGAGGCTACCAGTGGGATGGGTACTCTCATCTTTTAGATAGAAATGAATACCCGGAAACATTGGGAGGTTAAGACGAATGAGATGTGTATCAGCGCTGCGTTGATAATCCGCTTGGATAGCTTTTATGGCATTTTCAGCCCATAAAGACGACATAAATTGACCCTGAATAATAATACCGTAGTGGTATATAGATTACCCTTATATTCAGAGAAATAGATTATTATTTTTCTGGGTTTATCCGTTATATTTGGGAAATATTTCTACAGGATTTAGATATGCTAGACAAAATAGACCGTAAGCTACTGGAACTGCTCCAACAGGACTGTAGTCTATCCTTGAATGCACTGGCTGAAGCCGTGAATTTGACTTCGACACCTTGCTGGAAGCGCCTCAAACGACTTGAAGATGAAGGTTATATTGTAGGTAAAGTTGCCTTGTTAAGTGGGGTAAAACTTGGCCTGAGCCTGACAGTGATAGTGATGATTAAAACTCAGCAACATAACAGTGAATGGTATGAACAGTTTGTCTCCTTTATAAAAGGGATGCCTGAAGTCTTAACATTTTATCGCATGGCTGGTGAATATGATTATCTCATGCATGTAGAAGTTGTTGATATGAAAAGTTATGATCGTTTCTACAAACGCATGGTAAATGGGATTTCTGGTTTGATTGATGTTACCTCTAACTTTGCCATGGAAAAGATAAAATATACAACGGCGCTGCCAATCCCAGATTCAGTAACATAAAGATCCTTTTGGTTGGCGGGTACTAACTCTTTCATTTTTACCTCAGGAATAGGTGTGTGAGATTATTTTCACAATTAAGCTGGTATTTTATTAGTGAATGGCGGCGTTATTTGGGCGCTGTTACTTTCCTCGTTTTGATTGCGGTGCTGCAACTCATCCCTCCCCGTTTGGTCGGGGTTATCGTTGATGGCATTAGTACAAAAACCATGACGTCCAGCCAGCTAGCCATGTGGCTGGGGGTGATGCTGTTTATTGCGTTGGCAATCTATGCCCTGCGCTATGTTTGGCGTGTATGGCTGTTCGGTGCTTCTTATCGGCTGGCTGTTAAGCTGCGTGGTGACTTCTATTGGCGTCTGAGTAGTCAGAATCCTGAATTTTATTTACGCCATAGAACCGGTGATCTCATGGCTCACGCAACAAATGATGTTGACAGAGTTGTTTTTGCGGCAGGCGAGGGAGTCCTGACTCTGGTCGATGCTTTAGTCATGGGCTGTGCTGTCCTAATTGTCATGAGTGTAGAGATCAGTTGGCAGTTAACACTGTTATCACTGTTGCCCATGCCCATTATGGCCTTAGCAATTAAGCATTATGGTAATCAGCTTCATCATCGTTTCAAATCTGCGCAAGGCGCATTTTCCATCCTAAATAATCATGCACAGGAAAGTTTGGCGAGTATCCGCATGATAAAAGCGTTTGGACTGGAGAAGCAGCAATCCAGTCAGTTTGAAGAAGTCGCCATTGATGCCGGGCGTAAAAATATGCATGTTGCACGTGTAGATGCACGTTTTGATCCCACTATTTTTATCACTATCGCGGTTGCCAACCTCTTGGCTGTTGGCGGAGGGAGCTGGATGGTGGTGAACGGCACCATGACCCTTGGTGAGCTGACCAGTTTTGTGATGTATCTGGGATTGATGATCTGGCCGATGTTGGCACTGGCATGGATGTTCAACATCGTTGAGAGAGGGAGTGCCGCTTATACTCGTATCCGCAGTTTATTGCAGGAACCTCTGGTTACTGAAGATGGAATGTTGTCTCTGTCTTCTAATCGAGGGCGTTTACAGACAACTATCAATACGTTTACTTATCCCCAAACTGATAGGCTTGTTTTGCAAGGTATCCATTTTCAGCTAGAACCTGGGCAATTATTGGGGCTTTGCGGACCGACGGGGGCAGGGAAAAGTACGTTATTAGCTTTGCTGCAACGGCAATTTGATGTCACTGATGGAGACATTCTTTTCCAGTCAAAAAATATCGCTACTCTCCGAATGGAAGAGTGGCGTTCGCGATTGGCGATTGTTAACCAGATACCTTTTCTGTTTTCAGATACGGTTGCAGGTAATATTGCTTTAGGTCGGCCGAATGCAACCCAAGCGCAAATAGAAGAAGCCGCGCGTTTAGCCAGTGTGCATGATGATATTTTGCGCCTGCCTCAGGGGTATCAAACGGAAGTGGGCGAGCGCGGAGTCATGCTTTCTGGCGGGCAAAAACAGCGCATATCCATTGCCAGAGCCTTGCTGCTGGATACGGAAATTTTAATCCTTGATGATGCCCTGTCAGCCGTTGATGGACACACGGAACACCAGATCATGAAAAACCTCAGCCAATGGCGGCAACAGCGCACTGTGATTATCAGTGCACATCGGCTGTCAGCATTAACGGAAGCAGATAATGTTTTGGTTATGCAGCATGGCACGATTGCACAGCAGGGCCGGCATAAGCAGCTTATCGCTCAATCTGGGTGGTATTCAGATATGTACCATTACCAACAACTAGAAGCTGCATTGGATGGGGAAGATGACTAAAACGCCTATCAGTAAGCTATGGCCGTCATTAAAGCGCCTGCTTGCTTACAGTAAAAATTACCGTAAACCAATGCTAATTGCTGTATTGATGTCATGGATTGCTGCATTGGCAGAAGTGAGCGGACCTCTGCTTGTGAGTTATTTTATCGACAATATGGTTGCAACGGGGAATTTGCCACTTGATGTTGTCGGTGGGCTCGCCGCCGTATTCTTGGTTTTGCAGCTTATTTCTGCTGTCTTACACTATTATCAAATATTATTTTTTAATCAGGCATCTGTGGCCGTGGTGCAGAAACTTCGTACTGATGTGATGAACTCAGCATTACGCCAGCCATTAAGTGCTTTTGACAATCAACCCGTTGGACAACTGATATCCCGCGTAACAAATGATACCGAGGTCATTAAGGATCTGTTTGTTAATGTCATCCCGGTTGTGTTTCGCTGTATCGCACTGATTGGTGCCATGCTGATAGCCATGTTTGTTTTGAATTGGCGTATGGCATGTATTGCGATGGTGATATTTCCCGCAGTCTTGCTTGTCATGGTGATCTATCAGCGTCTTAGTACCCCGATAGTTAGGCGGGTTCGCGGTTATCTGGCTGATATTAATGATGGTTTCAACGAAGCCATTAATGGCATGACGGTAATTCAGCAGTTTCGTCAGCAAGCTCGTTTTGGTGAGAAAATGTTGGCGACCAACCGAGCGCATTATCAGGCCCGTATGCAGGCTTTACGGCTAGATGGCATCTTGTTGAGGCCATTATTGAGCTTTTTCTCTGCCGCAATTTTGTGTGGTTTGCTCTTATTGTTTGGCCTCAAAGGGACAGGGGTAATTGGTGTGGGGGTTCTGTATGCCTTTATTAATTATCTTGGGAGACTGAATGAGCCATTGATTGAGTTGACCTCACAGCAATCAGTATTGCAGCAAGCCGTGGTTTCAGGAGAACGGGTTTTTGAACTGATGGATAGCCCGCAGCAACGATATGGCAATGATTTGCGGGCATTAGAGAGCGGCAGTATTGAGATTGAAAACTTAAATTTTGCTTATCGCAGTGACAAACGTGTTCTGAGTGATATTAACCTGTATGTTCCTCCACATGGATTTGTGGCTTTGGTTGGGCATACCGGAAGTGGAAAAAGCACTCTGGCCAATTTGATTATGGGCTACTACCCGTGGCAAAACGGCGAGATTTATCTTGATGGTCGCCCCATATCTTCACTTTCTCATGCAGTGTTACGTAATGGAGTGGCGATGGTGCAGCAAGATCCCGTCGTTCTGGCAGCGTCATTCCTCGACAATATCGCGCTCGGGCGGGATATCAGTGAAGAGAAAGTATGGGAAGTGCTAGAATTGGTTCAGTTAGCTGAATTTGTTCGCTATTTGCCGGATGGCTTGAATTCTGCCTTGGGAGAACAAGGCAATACGCTTTCCGCGGGCCAAAAACAGCTTTTGGCAATGGCCAGAGTTTTAGTGCAGACGCCGCAGATCCTTATCTTGGATGAGGCAACCGCGAATATTGATTCTGGAACAGAGCGATTAGTACAGAAAGCGTTGGGAATGATCCGCAAACAGACGACACTGGTGGCGATCGCTCATCGTCTTTCAACCATTACCGAAGCTGATTCCATATTAGTGCTACATCGTGGTGCAATTGTTGAGCAAGGACAGCATCAACAGTTACTGGAAAAACGCGGGCGCTATTATCAAATGTACCAACTCCAGAAAGTTGGTGAGACTTTGAATGAATCAGTGCACGCTTAGTGTGCATATTTGGCGTGCGTATAGGGAGCAGGTGTGTTTTCTGTTCCCTTTTTTACTCTTTCCCTTAGCGATATTTTTCGATAACAAATTGATTACACATTATTTTTAATTTTTGGCATATCCCTTGCAGTATTCCCTTGTGCAAACGCAGCAAAAAACGGGGGAAATATGAAACTCATCACCATCATCATAAAGCCATTTAAGCTGGAGGAAGTGCGGGAGGCGCTTGCTGATATCGGTATACAAGGTATGACTATAACCGAAGTAAAGGGATTCGGACGTCAAAAAGGCCATTCTGAACTGTATCGCGGTGCCGAATACAACGTTAATTTTTTGCCCAAAGTCAAAATTGATATTGCTACCAATGACGAAAAAGTTGAAGAAATTATCCATATTGTTCAACAGACTGCTTTCACTGGGAAAATGGGGGATGGAAAGATCTTTCTCTTTGAATTACAACATGCCGTTCGGATCAGGACGGGTGAAACGAATGATGCAGCGTTGTAAGGAGGCGAAAAATGAAGAAGAAACTTTTATCCATCGCGTGTATTGCGGCCTGTTTTCCTTCATTTGCTTTTGCTGTGGAAAATAATCTCAATAAAGCAGACACCGTGTTTATGCTGGTTAATACGATACTTGTCCTTTTTATGACAATACCCGGCATTGCCCTGTTTTATGGGGGATTACTACGCAGTAAAAATGTTTTGTCATTGATGTCACAGGTGATTGTCAGTTTTTCATTGGTTTGCGTGCTTTGGATTCTGTATGGGTACAGCATGACCTTTGAGGCAGGCAACTCTTTTTGGGGGGGCTTTGGTCAGGTGATGTTAAAAAATATATCCATAACCGATCTGAATGGTAGCTTCTATCAGTTAATTCACGTTGTTTTCCAAGGCGCATTTGCGTGTATTACTGTTGCCTTAGTTGTCGGGGCCTTATGTGAAAGAGTGCGTTTTTCTGCACTGCTGATTTTTAGTGCGCTATGGCTGACAGCATCTTATATCCCTATGGCACATATGGTGTGGGGAGGTGGCTGGCTGGCTAAGGATGGCGCTTTGGATTTTGCAGGTGGGACGGTTGTCCATATTAATGCGGCGGCGGCAGGATTGGTTGGTGCTCACTTGCTTGGCAAGCGTTCAGGTTTTGGACGGGAAGCATTTAAACCTCATAACTTACCCATGACTTTTATTGGCACAGCGATCCTCTACATTGGATGGTTTGGCTTTAATGTAGGCTCTGCGGGTGAAGTGAATGCCATCGCAGCGCTAGCTCTGGTAAATACGATGGTAGCAACGGCGGGAGCGGTGTTGTCATGGGTTTTCTGTGAGTGGTTATTTCGCCAGAAACCTTCACTTTTAGGGGCATGTTCTGGGTGTATTTCGGGTTTAGTGGTCATTACGCCTGCTGCTGCAACCGTGGGGATTGGTGGCGCATTGGTGATGGGATTGATTGCAGGTATTGCCGGCTTATGGGGTGTGGTCATACTGAAGAGATGGTTACGTGTTGATGATGTTTGCGATGTTTTTGGGGTACATGGCGTATGTGGCATCGTCGGTTGTGTATTGACCAGTGTTTTTACGGCATCCACTTTGGGGGGAACCGGGTTTTCTGAAGGCATGACAATGTTAAGGCAGCTCGGTATTCAGGTTATTAGTATCTTGGTCTGTATAGTTTGGTCATCAATAACGGCTTATATCTCGTTTAAGATCGCAGATAAGTTGGTTGGGCTACGCATGAGCCTTGAATCAGAAAGGGAAGGACTTGATATTACTTCACATGGTGAAAGCGCTTATAACTGAGCATTTTTATTCGCGTGGAGATAGGTATTCCATGCCGTAGTAACTTTCTGTTATTACGGCATACGGTACTGATTTAATTCATGACAGCTTGCGGATGACGCCCTCCTGAACCGCAGAAGCGATAAGCACCCCCGCGCGGTTATAGATATGTCCACGAACAAAACCACGGGCACCTGATGCTGATGGACTTTCGATTGAATAGAGTAACCAATCCTCCATATTGAAAGGGCGGTGATACCACATTGAGTGGTCAATGGTTGCTATTTGCATATTTTTTTCCATAAATTTTATGCCATGGTGCTGTAATGCCGTGGGCAGAAAATTGAAATCTGAGGCATAGCCCAACAAACAGTGATGAATGAATGGATCTTCCGGCATTTTTCCATTGCTACGGAACCAAACATAACGCACGGGGACCTGAGATGAATGATCGGGTTGGCTTTGAAGGGGGACAAGTCTCATCTCCAAGGGCGGGATAGAAAAAGCTTTTTTTAGTTTTGTCGGAAGTGAGTTAGCCATTTTTTTTACCATTTCTTCTTGGGACACTAACCCTTCAGGCGGTGGAACCAGAGGCATGGTATTTTGGTGTTCAAAACTCTCTTCATGTCCTTGAAAGGATGCTGTCATGTAGAAAATAGGATGACCATTTTGTATTGCGCTGACGCGGCGGGCACTGAAACTTTTTCCATCACGCAATATTTCAACATCATAAACAATGGATTTATGACTATCACCCGGACGTAGAAAATAGCTATGAAAGGAATGAATCATTCTGTCATTCACGACGGTTTGTTTTGCTGCATATAGCGCTTGGCCTATGACTTGTCCACCGAAAACTTGAGGAAATCCTAAGTCTTCACTTTGTCCTCGGTAAATTCCTTCTTCTATTTTTTCTAAATGTATCAAGTTAATTAAGTTTTGTAATGCTTGGCTCATAACATGCCTTTACTTTTAAGCTTGTTTAAAAAGTATGAACGAAAGATGATGAATAATAAGTTTTTATTTATTTGAAAATAAATGGATTAAATTGTAAATGAAATTATCCTTGTGTTTTTATTTTAAATGTGAATTATCACTGTTAATTCTAACAATGCTTATCAAATAATGCGAATGGATTGTTTTTATGGTTATTTATTGATTTATATGATTATTTTTTATTTCGAATGATAATAAAGGTAGGGAAGTTAGTATGTTACTTAAGTTGAATCTGTGAAATTATGTGGTTTTTATATGACATGGCAATGATTCATTAATATTATTAAATATATTTATTATTGCATCTGTTTACTGCTTATCTATCATGATATGAGCTATAGCCTGAAAAAATTGAAAGTAATCCGGCGATTGGAAAAATACTAAATTTGACACCGGCTTTGATGTTTTTTACAACATTATGAATAATAAATCAGCATTCAAATCAAGTTTCCTTGCTATTTCATTATGTTTGAAAGATAATGACCACCGCTTCGAAATTTGAAGCTAACGTCAATGAGGGTTCTGTTGGTTCTCCCGCAACGCTAACTTGTTAACTTGGTCAGGTCTGGAAAGAAGCAGCCATAGCAAGGGATGTGTGTGCCGGGATGTCGCTGGCAGAACCCTCACCAATTTCAAGTTCATCATTAGCTTATACTGTCAGCCGATAATAGTTACCGGCTTAGTCACTTTCTATCTGAACACTACAGCTTAGCGGACAAACTTCCAAACAGATGATGGGATTTTATCATAGAGTTTATTCATAGTAAGTTCAGCCAAACGGTGATCAGCTGCGGAGTAGAACAATTCAAGCTCATCATCCGAAAGCTCATATTTATTTTTTTCAATTACACGTTCCAGTGTTTCAATAGAAGTGCATTTTCTCAAACGCATCAGATAGTCAGTTTTAGTCATAGTCGCCTTATCTTATTTGGTATAAAAAATAGTTAGAAATATATTTATCAGATTTTGCTTAGTGAAGCGTTCAAATCATGTAACAGAATGTTAGTTAAGTATTCGTTTGTTTTTTGCCATTTTGTAAGTTCAAGAAAGCTTATCTTATCACTTCCAAATAAATTATATGTTTCATCTAGATACTCATCAATTAAGGTGCTCAGCGTGTGGTTATCTGAGTATTTAATTTTAAAGCTCCAGACAAAAGCTGCAATGTGTTCAATCAATTCGTTTAGTTTTAAACTTTTTTCGGAGGTCAGGTCGTGAATCCAATGATTATCAGTGCGATTCAGGACTGATAACGCCTCATGAATTAAATTTTCACATAAGTACTTTAATTCAGCAATATCATGCCTTCTTGGTGAATATTCATCCATAATCACCTCCGTAAACGACGCACAGTTTATTTGAACTAAGGCTTACACATGTTAATTATTATAGTCATTCTTTTAGAATAGAGCTTATCAAAACATGATTATTATTTATTAATGTTAAAGCTCTATTTTACGTACCTGCCAACCAGATTGTTTAACCATGGCTAATTTACGCTTGGTTATGACAAAAACGCTTAGTTCTGGCAAAGCCCTGTTTCTGGTAAGTGCTAGCATTCTACTGCGAAGGGTAGCCATCTCTGCATATACTGTTAAATATATTGAATTATACTAATACAGTAAACGCTGTAGCAATAGCGCAGAAGTCATTATAGGCGATTGTATTGCGATTTTCAAAATCAATATGGCGTCATTATTACATATGTCACCATCGAGATGGAACACTTTTTACCATTAAAGGTGTAATCAAGAGAAAAACAAGGCAAGTTACTAAGTTATCTTCTGCTTATTATAAAAAACAGAAAGATGTTATCTTTTAAACTTAACCTGCGTTTCATAACTATTTATTTTAATAGGCCATGGATGAACTTTAACGCAGTCATTGTCACTGGCAATTTGTTGTTTGACGTGTTTTTTTATCCATTTTAAAAAGGCCACATCAGTGGCCTTTTTCGCATAGTTGAATTTAATGAGGGGTTGAGATGTGTTCAATTGCCTCATTTTTCTTCATAAACCGCCGCTTAATGACAACGAAAAATACAGGGACGAAATAAATTGCCAACGATGTCGCGGCAATCATACCACCCAATACGCCTGTCCCTACGGCATTTTGTGCACCTGAACCTGCGCCGTTGCTCAATACCATAGGCATAACCCCAAGCATAAAGGCTAACGAAGTCATTAGGATTGGGCGTAAACGCATCCTGGCTGCCTCAAGAGTCGCTTCTATTAATCCCTTGCCTTCTTTTTCTATCAAATCCTTGGCAAACTCTACGATGAGGATAGCGTTTTTCGCTGACAGGCCGATGGTCGTCAATAAGCCAACCTTAAAGTAAACGTCGTTATCCAGCCCGCGTATTGATGTTGCCAGCAATGCGCCAATAACGCCCAGAGGAACGACCAGCATGACCGAGAACGGAACAGACCAACTTTCATATAAGGCTGCCAGACAAAGGAACACAACAATCAGTGACAACGCATACAACGCTGGTGCCTGATTACCAGACAGACGTTCCTGATAAGACATTCCGGTCCAGTCATAACCAATCCCAGGAGGTAACTGTGATGCCAGTTGCTCGATAAGCGCCATGGAGTCACCCGTACTTTTCCCGGAAGCAGCTTCGCCCACAATTTCCATGGAAGGAAGACCGTTATAGCGTTCCAAACGTGGTGAACCATAAACCCACGGCTCTTTTGAGGCATCTATGAACGCAGAAAACGGAACCATTTGCCCATGATAGTTACGAACATACAACTTGCTGATATCGCTTGGCAACATACGGTAAGGGGCATCAGCTTGAATATAGACTTTTTTGACCCGGCCGCGGTCGATAAAGTCATTGACGTAAGCACCGCCAAACATCGTACTCAGGGTTGAGTTAATATTCGTCGTGGATACCGCCAGTGCTTCTGCTTTTTCCTTATCGATATGCACGCGATATTGTTGTGTGTCATTTTGCCCATTGGGGCGGACACTTGTCAGCATATCTGGATGTTTTGCCATCATACCCAGCAATTGATTACGTGCTTCTGTCAGTGCTGCATGTCCCAGGTTTCCTTTATCAATCAACTGGAAATCAAAACCGCTGGCAGAACCTAACTCGACAATGGGAGGAATATTAAACGCAAAGACAAGGCCTTCCTTGATTTGGGCAAAACTCGCATTTGCTCGATTAACAATGGCCGGAACCTTGTCTTTTGGATCTTTGCGTTGATCCCAATCCTTTAAGCTGATAAATGCCAGACCGGTATTTTGCCCCTGACCACCAAAACTAAAGCCATTTACTGTGAACACAGATTTAACAACATCTTTCTCTTTGGTATAGAAGTAGTCATTGATGTGATCCAATACCTTTTGTGTCTGCTCCTGAGTTGAGCCAGATGGCAATTGAACCATTGCCACTAAAACTCCCTGATCTTCTTCTGGCAGGAAAGAGGAGGGCAGGTTATTGAATATCCAGGCCATGCCAGAGAGCAACATGACATAGATCACCAAATAACGCCCTGTGCCCCGTAACATCCGGCCGATACTATCAGTATAATGATGTGTGCATTTTTCAAACAGTTGGTTAAACCAACCAAAGAATCCGGCTTGAGTCCCGTGGCTGCCTTTGGCTACAGGCTTGAGCATCGTGGCACACAGTGCAGGGGTCAGGATTAAGGCCACCAGCACAGACAATATCATTGCTGAAACGATCGTGACTGAGAACTGGCGGTAAATGGCACCTGTTGCACCGCCAAAGAAGGCCATGGGGACAAATACAGCCGAAAGCACCAGCGCGATACCGACCAACGCGCCTTGGATCTGCCCCATCGATTTTTTGGTGGCTTCTTTCGGTGAAAGCCCCTCTTCCTGCATGACGCGCTCGACGTTTTCCACCACAACAATGGCATCATCCACGAGCAGCCCGATGGCAAGGACCATAGCAAACATGGTTAATGTATTGATGGAGTAGCCAAACGCAGCAAGAATGGCAAACGTACCAAGCAGAACAACTGGAACCGCAATCGTTGGGATAAGTGTGGCGCGGAAGTTTTGCAGGAACAGGTACATAACGATAAATACCAACAGAATGGCTTCTGTCAATGTTTTCACCACTTCGAAAATAGAAATTTTAACGAATGGTGTGGTGTCATAGGGATAGACAACAGTCAGCCCATGCGGGAAGAAAGGCTGCATCTCAGCCAGGGCTTCTTGGACAGCCTTGGAGGTATTCAATGCGTTGGCACCGGTTGCCAGTTTGATACCAATCCCTGTCGCTGGCTTGCCATTGAAGCGCCCAATGATACTGTAATTTTCAGCCCCCAATTGAATGGTCGCGACATCATGCAAGCGAATTTGTGAACCATCGGGGTTCATGCGCAGCAAAATGTTGCCAAATTCTTCCGCTGAATTCAGCCGGGTTTGGGCGATGATCGAAGCCGTCAGACGCTGACCCGGAACCGGTGGTGTTCCGCCTAATTGCCCGGCGGCAACCTGATTGTTCTGTGCCTGGATTGCACTGATAACATCTTGGGTGGTGATTTTATAGTTGAGCAGTTTGTCAGGATTGAGCCAGATACGCATGGCATACTGTGTGCCGAAGAGCATTGTTTCCCCCACGCCAGCCACACGGCTCAAGCTATCTTTGACATTGGCACCGACATAGTCGGCGATGTCATTTTGAGTCATGGAACCATCCTGAGAGATGAAACCGACCATCATCAAAAACGAACTGGTGGTTTTATCAACAGTCACACCTTGTTGCTGAACTTCCTGAGGCAATAGTGGCATTGCCGATTGCAGTTTATTTTGCACCTGAACCTGTGCGGTATCGGGATCAGTGTTCGCTTCAAAGGTCAGCATGATATTCATGCTTCCTGCCGAGTCACTGCTGGAAGACATATACACCAGATTATCGACACCGTTCATGTTCTGTTCAATAACCTGTGTTACAGTGTTTTGTACTGTTGCCGCGTCAGCTCCTGGATAATTTGCTGAAATGGAAATGGTGGGTGGGGCAATGGCTGGGTATTGCTCCACGGGTAATTTCATGATTGCCAGCAGGCCAGATAGCATGGTGATAATTGCTATTACCCACGCAAAAATCGGCCGTTCGATAAAAAACTTAGGCATGAATCACCGACTCCTTATTGAGGCTTCTTTGCGGACTCAGCTTGATTAGCCGTAGGACTGGCATTCAGATCTGTTTCCGTTGGCTTGACTGTTATTCCCGGTGCTATTTTCTGCAACCCGGTGACAATGACTTTATCGCCGGTTTTCAGGCCGTCTGTCACCAACCACTTGTTACCAATTGCCTGAGTCGCGTTGATATTGCGCAATTCCACTTTGTTATCTTTATCGACAATCAGTAGGGTTGCCTGACCGCGTGGTGTTCTGGTCACGGCTTGCTGAGGAACCAAAATCGCATTTTTGCGTACACCCTCTTCTAACTTGGTGCGCACAAACATACCCGGAAGTAATTCTTCATTCGGATTTGGGAACACAGCACGCATAGTGATAGAACCTGTGGTTTCGTCAACTGTCACGTCAGAAAACTCAAGGTAACCTTCTTGGCTGTATTCTTGGCCGGTATCCGCTATGAGGCGGATTTTGGTTTTTTTGCTCTCTTTTTGAACGGTTCCTTTGGCAATTTCATTTTTGAAACGCAGATAGTCGTCGCTTGATTGCGTGATATCAACATAGATAGGATCTAATTGCTGAACAATCGTGAGGGCTGTTGGCTGACCAGCCGAAACCAGTGCGCCTTCTGTGACAGTGGATTTACCTGCACGTCCAGAAATAGGGGATGTCACTTTGGTGTATGCCAAGTTGATTCTGGCATTTTCCAATGCTGCCTGTGAGGACTGAACATCTGCTTTTGCTTGCGCATATTCTGAACTTGCTTTATCAAATTCCTGCTTGCTCACATATTGTGTGCCCAGCAGGGATTGATAACGTTCAACGGTTAAGCGGGAAACATTCTCGTTGGCTTGCGATCTGGCCAGGTTTGCTTTGGCTTTACTGTATTCTGCCTGATAAGTGGCTGGATCTATTTGGTATAACGACGCTCCGGCAACAACATCACTTCCTTCTTTATAGTTACGTTTCAGTATGATGCCACCGACTTGGGGACGAACCTCGGCAACACGATAAGCCGATGTACGGCCTGGTAATTCAGTAATAACCGTTAAAGGTTCTGCCTTCAGCGTTACGATACCCACTTCAGGAACAGGCTGGCCAGCCGCTCCTTGCTGTGTATTTGTGTTGTCATTACATCCTGAAAGAATAAAACTGCCTGAAATCACCAATAATGTGGCCAGAGGCAAAACTCCCCTGTTCTTTCGCATAAGTAAACCTCAATTTTTCAATGTCGATTCTCTAATCTAACAAGTGAAATCATTACTTCATTGATTAAGGGTGCTATAGTACAAACATACATGAATGTATGTAAATCAGCCTCAGTCAAAAACAAAGATTATGGCACTAAAATGGCACGAAAAACTAAACAACAAGCAAATCAAACTCGTCAGCAAATCATAGATGCTGCGATAAGGACTTTTTCTGAGCGCGGTGTTTCTGCTACCTCACTATCTGATATCGCCACGGCCGCAGGTGTCACGCGCGGAGCGATTTACTGGCATTTTAAAAATAAAACAGATCTACTTTCTGTTGTTTGTCGAATGCCAGAGCATAAAATAGACGAGCTAGAGAAAGAGTATCAATCAAAATATCCTGATAATCCACTTATTGCGTTGAGATATTTATTAATTTCTATGTTACGAATGATGATTGATGATTCTCAGGTTCGTCAATTAATAGAAATTTTTTTCCATAAATGTGAATTCGTTGGCGAAATATCCCCAGTACTAGCGGAAATTAGAGAGATATGTATTTCTGATTACCAGAAGATTGAAAAAATGTTGACTGCTTGTATTCAATCTGGGGAGTTACCCTATAATCTTGACGCCAACCGTTCTGCCATCATGTTGAGAGCATTGATGACCGGGATATTGGAGAACTGGTCATTCTCATCAGACGGTTTTAATATTCAAGAGCAGGCTGTTCATTTAGTGGATGGTTTCATCGATACACTGAAATACAGTCACCATTTGCGCAACAGCGAAGAAAACGAATAATGATGGGTAGATGAGTTCATGGTTTCCGTTAACCGATGCTTGGGTGTTTTGCTCAATAAGGGGAGCTTGTGTAACAAATTCCCTACGATACTGCTTTTTCGCTTTGTGTTGGTAATGTGTTTGTTTTTTCTCCTGTCACCTGTCTTTTTTTCTGCCAATGCAGCGGCCAGTGGCGATGTTCCAACCCGTAATGATATTCAAAACCAGCTTAAGATCCTGACAGAACGCAAGGAACATACGGTTGAAGAAAAGGTGTCGATCGCTGATTTGGAAAAGGCGCTCTCTTTCTTTGACAAAATTGAACAATTGAAACTGGATTTCGAGCTGCTTAGAAAAAATGTGCAAGATGTGCCCCAAAAATCACATCAGGTTGTGACCGAACTGGAGAATCTGAAAAATAACGATCAGCAGGATGCCTATCAACAGACACTGGAAACACTGTCTCTGAAGCAGCTTGAATCGAAACTGAATAACACATGGTATAACTTGCAGCGGGCACAGGAAAATCTTGCCGGCTACAATAGCCAGTTGATTGGGCTGCAAACTCAACCAGAGCGCGTGCAAAATGTGCTCTTTCGTAATATGCAGAGATTGCAGCAAATCCGTAATCAACTCAATAACGTATTGGCTGAACAGTCAGAATCGAGTCGTACCCAGATAGAGTTATTGCAGGTAGAACAGTTTTTCCTGACCCAGCAAAATGAATATCAAAGAGAATCTCTACAGGCGAATACTCACTTACAAGCTCTTTTACAGCGGCAACGGGATTATACGACTCGCCAAATTGAGCAATTGGAGCGTCATGTTCAGTTTATTCAAAGTGTGATGAGTGGAAAGCGCTTGGTGCTTTCGGAAGAAACCGCGAAAGAAGCGCAAACGAAGGATGGCAAAAATTTATATATTCAGGATAACGCCTTGGTTCAGGCGGAAATTGAACATAATCGTGAATTGAGTCAGCGGTTGGTAGCAGCAACGCGTGATAGTAATCAACTGGCGCAACAAAGTATTCGCGTTAAGAATTTTCTGGAACGGGCCATTCAATCAGAGCGCAATCTCAAAGAGCAAATTAAGGTCTTACGCGGCAGTTTATTGCTGTCACGCATCTTGTTTCAGGAACAGTTGAAAGTACCACAGGATGTTTTGACAAAAGATTTACCAACGAAAATAGCAGACTTGCGTCTAGAGCAATTCGAAATTAATCAGGAGCGCGATCAGCTCTGTCAGGGAAACGATTATATCAATAACTTATTGAGAAATAATCATCATCAAATAAAAAACGAATCCAAGGAAGTGGTGGATGAAATCCATCATGCGATTAACCAGATTCTGGATGTTCATTGTGAACTTTCAGAGCAGCTCAATAATCAATTGGGAAATCAGATTACCCATGCCATCAACTTACAAATGGATCAGCAACAGTTGTTGGATGTCTCTGAATCGTTGGAACAAACCCTTGTCCAGCAAATCTTTTGGGTGAATAGCAACAAACCGATGAATGTGGTGTGGTTGAAATCCTTGCCTGATCTTGTTCAAGAAGAGCTGAGTCACTTGGATATTCGCTTGACGTTCAGTGGATTGATGACGGGGCTGAAAAACTCCATCCATTTCGTCATTCCCCTTGTGTTGGTTGGCCTGTTTTTACGCTGGCAAACCAAAGGCATTAACGCGCAGTTGAAAAAAATAGCGGGTGAAGTCGGGCAGTTTCGCAGCGACAGTCAATTACATACACCATTGGCACTCATACTGACCTTAATAAAAACATTACCGATTGCTTTTATCGTATTGGCGGTAGGTTATTGGTATTCGAAATCAGGTGGGAGTTCAGGGGGAAGTTCTGGTGATAGCACTGGTGATAGCTTTGGTGATTTGATTTGGGGTTTTTCCTGCCAACTGGCGCTTTTTTGGATGATGTATAGTTACAGCTACCAAATCCTTGTGAAAGGTGGGATTGGCGAACAGCATTTTTCTCTGGACAGTGCGGTTTGTCACTTATTCCGCAAAAATCTGGTTCGCCTGTCGATCGCGCTGTTGCCCATTTTGTTCTGGGTAACCTTGGGTGCTAAATATCCCTTACGGCTGTCTGATGATGTGATTGGTCAATGTACCGTCTTGATCTGCCTGTTTTTCGTCTTCCTGTTTATTTTCCCATTCTGTCGCTATGTATGGCGTGAAAAAAGTTCCCATATGATCCGGACTATCGTCGTCACGGCATTAACGTTTGCCCCTCTGGTGTTGATAGTGTTGATGGTATCGGGTTATTTCTATACAACCCTGCGTTTGGCTGAACGTTGGCTTTATAGCTTGTATTTACTGTTCCTCTGGCATATCAGTTATCAAGCCTGTTTGCGGGGATTAGGCATTGCAGCGCGTCGCATTGCTTATCGACGTGCTGCTGCCCGGCGTCAGTCCCTGACAAAAGAAGGGGCAGAAGGGGAAGTGATGGAAGAGCCGCCAATGGCCTTGGATCTCATCAATCAGCAGTCATTGCGTTTAACGACCATGGTGCTGTTTTTGATCTTTTTAGGGGCATTTTATTGGATTTGGTCTGATCTGGTGACGGTATTTTCTTACCTTGATGGGGTCAATTTGTGGCAATACAGCACGACAACAGAACTGGGCAATGTTCTGCAACATGTGACCTTGAAAGATTTGGTACTTTCAATCGCCATGTTGGTCATTTCATGGGTCATGATGAGAAACTTGCCGGGCCTACTGGAAGTACTGGTGTTATCCCGTTTGCAGTTACAACAGGGTTCTTCGTATGCCATTAAAACGACATTGACTTACTTGATCATTGGTGTCGGAGGTATTGCGGCATTAGGAACACTGGGCGTTTCGTGGAATAAATTACAATGGCTGGCGGCGGCACTGTCGGTCGGTTTAGGCTTCGGTTTACAGGAAATCTTCGCCAACTTTGTTTCGGGGCTGATTATTTTGTTTGAACGTCCCGTGCGTATCGGCGATAC
The DNA here is from genome assembly GCF_028598745.1 of Xenorhabdus sp. IM139775. GTDB lineage: Bacteria > Pseudomonadota > Gammaproteobacteria > Enterobacterales > Enterobacteriaceae > Xenorhabdus. The sequence goes on along the minus strand of NZ_JAQRFK010000004.1, from coordinate 15,202 downwards.
CGTAACGATAGGCACTTATTCCGGCTCGGTCAGTAAAATCCGCATTCGTGCGACGACAATTACCGATTTTGACCGTAAAGAGGTCATTATCCCCAACCGGGCATTTGTGACGGAACGTCTCATTAACTGGACACTTTCGGACACCATTACCCGAATTATTATTAAGATTGGCGTCGCATATGGCTCTGATCTTGATAAGGTCAAAGAAGTTTTGTTACAAGCAGCGAGTGAAAACGCCCGCGTTATGAGTGAGCCGGGAGCACAAGTCTACTTTATGAATTTTGGTGCCAGTACACTGGATCATGAGTTGAGGCTCTATGTTCGGGAATTGGGTGATCGTAGCCGGACTGTCGATGAAGTAAATCGCAGTATTGATAAATTATGCCGCGAAAACGGCATCAATATTGCCTTTAATCAGTTGGAGGTTTATTTGCATAATGGGCAAGGTGATAGTTTGCAAGAAGTACAAAAGCCATTGAATGATGGTAACCGCCATCCAGATGACAAGCCCTTTTTACCTTAAGCAATTTTCCCCCCTCTGTTTAGCCATGCAGTCTGAGGAACCGGTGTTAATCAGGTTTATTCCTCAGACTGTTGCGTTTGTTTTTCCAATTTCCCTTGAAGATCGTGTTTGACGATTTCTAATGCTGCCAGTGCGATAGCGGGAGGAACCTCGTTACACTCAAGCAGATAAATCAGATCGACTGCAAGTTGCATTTCAGGTGGTGCTTGTTCTAGCGTCATCATTGCGCCTTGTTTTTTTAGGATTAATCTGAGTTCTCTCGTTTTTCTATCGATTTTTCGATCCGCATTAATGCTTGACGACAACGGGCGAGCCTGCCAGCCAAGGCTGCAATTTCTTTTTGCAGTTTATACTTGTTGGTAAGCGTCGTTTGTTTGTCTAACTGTAATTCCCTGTCATCAACCATTGCCGTTAAGCGACGTTCATAATCTTGATGTTCTGCCAGACGTTGGTAAAGATCCCGTTCTTGTGATCGGTGTGCAAATTTATCTTCCTGTTTCCGCAGCGCCTGAGTTGCTATCTCACGTTTAAGTGCTTCGATTTGTGTCACTAAACGTTCGGCAAGGAATTTCACTTGTTCAGTACGGACCCCGTTTACACAGGTGCTGAGTTGTTCCATATTTTGTCTGATTTCCTGCATGTATCCACCGAGTTTATGACTGCGATGGTGGAATAGTGCTTGATCAAAACGGGCGTTGGAAAAAGGGAGGTCGGGCAGTAAAGCGAGTTCTGTTTCCAGAATATTGACCTGTTTTTCAAGTGCACTTAATAAATTTTGTATGCCCATTAGCATCTCATTATCATTAATAATCGGTTTGTTAAATAGCGATTCAACATTGTAGAGCACATCCTTACTCCTCGCGCTGCGGGGAGTAAGGAATCCTCATAAGGGGCTTGACTTAAGTCAACAAAATATAAGCAGCAACTTGCTTTGCAGTTGCTTTTTTCCGGTAGTTTGAATAGATTTTACCGTTTTCGTTTTTAACTTGGCTGGCATCGATTATGACCGCTAACGCGCAACAACTGCAATTAATTAAAGATAGTATCGAAACAATCCCTGATTATCCAAAGGCGGGAATACTTTTTCGTGATATTACCACCTTGCTCGATAATCCAGTTGCCTACCAAGCGACAATAGATTTATTGGTGGCCCGTTATCAGAATCAAGGCATCACAAAAATTGTGGGTACTGAAGCACGGGGTTTCTTATTCGGAGCGCCTGTTGCACTGCGTCTGGGCGTGGGTTTTGTTCCTGTTCGTAAAAAAGGAAAATTGCCGCGTGAGACGTTGAGCGAAACTTACGATCTGGAATATGGTACAGATACACTGGAAATCCATAAAAGTAGCATCAAGGAAGGCGATAAAGTGCTGGTTATTGATGATCTGCTGGCAACGGGGGGGACGATCGAGGCGACGGTACGCTTGATTCGTCGTCTGGATGGTCAAGTTTCTGAAGCGGCATTTATCATTGGATTGCCGGATTTAGGTGGTGCTGATCGCTTGAAAAAACAAGGCATTGACAGCTACACGCTGGTTGAATTTTCCGGCCACTGATTATTCAGTTTTTTGCATTATTAAGACATATTGGCACATCAGCCTCGCCGTTAGTGGGGAGGCTGTGCTAGCATGATAGACAGTCGTGTTCAATTTCCTCGGTATTCATGAGCTATCAGGTACTTGCCCGTAAGTGGCGCCCACAAATATTTTCTGATGTGATTGGTCAGCAACATGTGCTGACTGCGTTGGCAAATGGTCTAGAACACCAGCGCCTTCATCACGCTTATCTTTTTTCCGGCACTCGTGGCGTGGGAAAAACGACTATCGCGCGTCTGTTGGCAAAAGGACTGAATTGCGAAGCGGGTATAACAAAGACGCCGTGTGGTCAGTGTGCCAACTGTCTTGAAATTGAACAGGGGCGGTTTGTTGATCTGATTGAAATCGACGCTGCTTCCCGAACAAAAGTAGAAGATACCCGCGAGTTGCTGGATAACGTCCAGTATGCCCCGGCCCGTGGTCGTTTCAAAGTTTACCTTATCGATGAAGTTCACATGCTTTCCCGCCATAGTTTCAATGCGCTGTTGAAGACATTGGAAGAGCCGCCGGAACATGTGAAATTCCTGTTGGCAACCACCGATCCACAGAAACTGCCCGTGACGATCCTTTCACGCTGTTTGCAATTTCATTTGAAAACGCTCGATGTGGATCAAATCAGTAGTCAATTGGAGCATGTGCTTAATGCAGAGAAAATAGAGAGCGATGTGCGTTCCCGTCAGCTGCTTGCCCGTGCTGCGGATGGCAGCATGCGTGATGCCTTGAGCTTAACGGATCAAGCCATTGCGCTTGGCGGGGGAACGCTGACATCGGATATCGTCAGTCAGATGTTGGGAACGCTGGATGATGACCAACCCTTGGCGATCATTGAGTCGTTGGTGCGTACAGATGGCCAACAAATGATGGCTCTGGTGGAACAAGCAGCAACCCGCGGTGTGGATTGGGAAAATCTGCTGGTTGAGACATTGTCGCTGTTGCATCGCATTGCCATGCTCCAACTGTTGCCTCAGCAACCCGAAAGTGAGCCGTCTTCAACGGAAGGGCGGTTGCGTTTGCTGGCAAGATCCATTTCCCCGACAGATTTGCAGTTTTATTATCAAGCGTTGCTGGTAGGGCGTAAGGAGCTTCCTTATGCGCCGGAACGGCGGATAGGTGTTGAGATGGCGCTACTGCGCGCCTTGGCTTTTCATCCTAAAGCAGTCATTGAGGAAACATCCCCACCTGCGGTGGAAAATTTTGCCGCGCCCGTTGGCACCGCGCCTGTAGCACCGCCTTCGGCGCAGTTGGGCAGTGAATCGATAGCAGACAGCCCAACAGCGAAGCTATTGCAAGCGAAACACTCGCTGACTCGTCAAGGAAACACGCCAGCAAAAAAGCCTGAGCCGGCAGAGCCTGCGAAGGCGAAGCCGGCAAGTTCGGCGCTAGAGCGACTGGTGGCGGTAGCAGAACAGCGGCCTTCATCTTATCTCCCGAAAACACAGGCGCCTAAGCCAGTCAAGCAAGAGGCTTACCGCTGGCGGGCAACGAATGCCGGCGAGGAGAAGCCGCGCTCGACGACGACACCAAAAGCGATTAAAGCGGCGCTGGAGCACGAGAAGACAGCCGAATTGGTCGAGAAGCTGGCTATGGAGTCGAAACAAAGGGATCCATGGGCGGCGGAAATTGATAAACTGTGTATTCCCAAATTGGTTCAGCAAGTTGCGCTGAATGCATTTAAAGAACAGATTGATGAAAATCGTCTTTGTCTGCATTTACGTTCAAAGCAACGCCATCTTAATTCAGCATCGGCTCAGAAAGCATTAGCCGAAGCATTAAGTGAACTGCATGGAAAATCGATTGAACTCAGTATCATTGAAGATGATAATCCTGCGGTAAAAACGCCTCTGGAGTGGCGACAAGCCATTTATGAAGAAAAATTGGCACAAGCGCGTCAATCCATTATTTCGGATAAAACAATTCAAACACTTCAGCAACTATTCGATGCAGAATTGGATGAAGAAAGTATCCGGCCTGTTTAACTGCCGCAGTGTATTTGTATGCTGTGGCTATAGCGAAGAGAGAGAATTATGTTTGGTAAAGGTGGTTTGGGCAATTTGATGAAACAGGCCCAGCAGATGCAAGAAAAAATGCAGAAAATGCAGGAAGAAATTGCAAATCTGGAAGTGACGGGCGAATCCGGTGCAGGGCTGGTAAAAATCACAATTAACGGTGCACATAACTGCCGTCGTGTTGAAATCGATCCAAGCTTGATGGACGATGACAAAGATATGCTGGAAGATCTGATCGCTGCGGCCTTCAATGATGCGGCTCGTCGCATTGAAGAAACCCAGAAAGAAAAAATGGCCGGTGTATCCAGCGGAATGCAATTACCGCCTGGGTTTAAGATGCCATTCTAATGCAGACCAGCCCTCTTCTTGAATCTCTGATGGAAGCCCTGCGCTGTTTGCCCGGCGTAGGTCCAAAATCTGCGCAGCGGATGGCATTTCATCTCTTGCAGCGAGATCGCAGTGGTGGAATGCGGTTGGCACAGGCACTGACGCGAGCCATGTCTGAAATTGGTCACTGTCAGGATTGCCGGACCTTCACGGAACAGGAACAGTGCACGATTTGCGCCAATTCCCGCCGTCAACAGAATGGTCAGATCTGTGTCGTGGAAAGCCCCGCAGATATCCATGCCATCGAACAGACGGGGCAGTTTGCGGGACGATATTTTGTCCTGATGGGGCATTTATCGCCGCTGGATGGTATTGGGCCAATGGATATTGGTTTGGATCGTTTGGAAGCGCGTTTATCTTCTGAAACCTTGTCAGAAATTATCCTGGCAACCAATCCCACTGTCGAAGGAGAGGCAACGGCAAACTATATTGCGGAAATGTGTTCTCAATATAGTGTGACCGCCAGCCGAATTGCTCATGGTGTTCCTGTGGGCGGAGAGCTTGAAATGGTGGATGGTACAACATTGTCCCATTCGCTGGCGGGTCGTCAAAAAATCACGGATTGGTGATTTCATTCCCAATGAAAATGGGTCATTCCAATGGATGGTGCTGCTGATTATGCCGCCATCCATCGCCGGCTGACTGGCTTACCCAATAAATTTTACATTCTTCTGATTATCTTAACTTGAAACTCCTCCTATCTATCCCCATTTGATTACCATCGTCCGATTTTACATATCTGAACTGGATTTAGATTGAGGTAATAAATGAGCATGAAAGATCAGGAAACCCGTGGATTTCAGTCTGAAGTCAAACAACTGTTGCAATTGATGATCCACTCTCTCTATTCCAACAAAGAAATTTTTCTCCGCGAACTGATTTCAAACGCATCTGATGCTGCTGACAAATTGCGTTTCCGTGCATTGTCCGCACCTGAGTTGTATGAGAATGAGGGTGAATTGCGTGTTCGTCTGGCTGTGGATAAAGAGCAGAAAACCCTTACTATCAGCGATAATGGTATCGGCATGTCCCGTGATGAAGTGATCGACAATCTGGGAACGATTGCAAAATCCGGGACTAAAGCCTTTCTTGAATCCATTGGTTCTGATCAGGCAAAAGACAGCCAATTGATTGGTCAATTCGGTGTCGGTTTCTACTCTGCATTTATTGTTGCGGATAAAGTCACTGTACGTACCCGTGCAGCAGGTGCACCGACGGAACAAGGTGTGTTCTGGGAATCAACGGGGGAAGGTGATTACACCGTTGCAGATATTGAAAAAGCAGGGCGTGGTACAGAAATCACCCTGCATCTGCGCGATGGGGAAAGTGACTTCCTCAATGACTGGCGCCTGCGTTCTATCATTGGCAAATATTCTGATCACATTGCCTTACCCGTTGAAATTGAAACCCAAACTAAAAACGAAGAAGACGACTCGGTTACCGTCACATGGGACAAAATCAACAAGGCCCAAGCCTTGTGGACGCGTGGTAAATCAGAAATCAGTGATGAGGAATACCAAGAGTTTTATAAGCACATTTCCCATGATTTTACTGACTCTTTGATTTGGAGCCACAACCGCGTTGAAGGTAAGCAAGAATACACCAGCTTGCTGTATATCCCTTCCCAAGCGCCGTGGGATATGTGGAACCGCGAACATAAGCATGGTCTGAAACTGTATGTGCAGCGTGTATTCATTATGGATGAAGCTGAACAGTTCATGCCAAATTACCTGCGCTTTGTTCGTGGACTGGTCGATTCCAACGACCTGCCGTTGAACGTCTCCCGTGAAATTTTGCAAGACAGCACCATCACACGTAATCTGCGGAGTGCGCTGACTAAACGTGCATTGCAAATGTTAGAGAAACTGGCAAAAGACGACGCAGAAAAATATCAGACCTTCTGGCAGCAGTTCGGCTTGGTGATGAAAGAAGGGCCTGCCGAAGATGGTACAAACAAAGAAACCATTGCCAAATTACTGCGCTTTGCGACGACCCATACTGATGGCACCGAGCAAACCGTGTCTCTGGAAGATTACGTTGGCCGCATGGCAGAAGGGCAGGAGAAGATTTATTACATCACTGCGGACAGTTATGCTGCGGCGAAGAATAGCCCACACTTGGAGCTGTTCCGCAAGAAAGGCATCGAGGTTCTGCTGCTGTCTGAGCGCATTGATGAATGGATGATGAGTTACCTGACTGAATTCGATGGTAAATCATTCCAATCTGTCAGCAAATCTGATGAATCCCTCGATAAACTGGCGGATGAAAATCAGGCTGAACAGGAAGAAGCCGATAAAAAACTGGAGCCATTTGTTGAGCGCGTGAAGACCCTGTTGGGTGAACGTGTGAAAGAAGTGAAACTGACACACCGCCTGACTGATACACCGGCTATCGTTACAACCGATGCTAATGCCATGAGCACTCAAATGGCGAAGCTGTTTGCGGCGGCAGGTCAGTCGGCGCCGGAAGTGAGTTATAACTTTGAGCTGAATCCGGAACACCTGCTGGTCAGGAAAGCCGCTGAGATTGATGATGAGGCCCAATTCGCTGATTGGATCGAGTTGCTGCTGGAGCAGGCCCTGTTTGCTGAACGTGGCACATTAGATGATCCAAACCAGTTTATTCGGCGAATGAATCAATTATTATTAACTGAAAAAGCGTAAGCTTCTTGAGATAAATGATAATAAACCACGCTTCAATAAAAATGAGGCGTGGTTTATTTTTTTTGATTAATGCGAAAACGTTTACCTGTTTTCTTGAGCCATCCCCCATACAAATGGTAAGGTGGTACGTTTTCTTTAAAATACGAAAAGCAAATAGCAAGGGGATTTACGCAATGCGTATTATTCTGCTGGGCGCACCAGGCGCCGGTAAGGGGACTCAGGCACAATTTATCATGGAGAAATATGGGATCCCCCAGATTTCGACAGGTGACATGTTGCGTGCCGCAGTAAAAGCGGGCTCCGAATTGGGTTTAAAAGCAAAAGAGTTGATGGATAACGGCAAGCTAGTGACTGATGAGCTGGTCATTGCCTTGGTTAAAGAGCGCATCAAACAAGATGACTGTCATCATGGGTTCTTGTTGGATGGGTTCCCACGCACCATTCCTCAGGCCGATGCCATGAAAGAAGTCGGTATCAAGGTTGATTATGTGCTGGAATTTGATGTTCCTGATGCAATCATCGTTGAACGTATTATTGGCCGTCGTGTGCATGCGCCATCAGGTCGTGTTTACCACATCAAATTTAATCCACCGAAAGTGGAAAACCAAGATGATGTGACGGGCGAAGAGCTGACAATGCGTAAAGATGATCAGGAAGAGACTGTCCGTCAACGTCTGGTTGAATATCACGCACAAACTGCACCTTTGGTTTCTTACTATCAGCAAGAAGCACAGGCGGGTAACACACAATACTTCAAACTTGATGGTACTCGCCAAGTCGCGGAAGTTAGCGCAGAATTGGCTAACATTCTGGGCGAATAATTTCGTCTGCCTAGAATGATTATCCCCAGAAGCTTCGGGCCTTTGCTTGAAAGGTGAAAGGGATACTTCACGAATTGTTAGAACAGGCGGCTTTCATACCGCCTGAATTTTTGCCGTTTACTCATACGCGATGAAAGAATTACTCCATGAAATGTTACATGTCACTATCATTCATGTTTTATACTCGGTTGTCAGTCATTTTTATGGGGTTCTGAGGAATGAGTAGCAAGAAATATGGTGTCCTGTTAGTCAACTTGGGTACACCTGATGCACCTACACCCGCTGCAATAAAATGTTATCTGGCAAAGTTTTTGAGTGACAGAAGGGTCGTTGATATCCCGCCATTTATTTGGAAACCCCTATTGCATGGTTTTATTCTTCCTTTTCGTTCTTTTCGGGTGGCGAAACTTTATCAAGAAATTTGGACGGAAGAAGGCTCTCCGTTATTAGTTTACAGTCGCCGCCAGCAGGCGTTGCTGGGTGAACAGTTGGCTATCCCCGTTGCGTTGGGAATGACCTATGGCTCCCCCTCTTTGCCTCAGGCAATAGACAGTTTGCTGCAACAGGGTATTGATAATCTGATTATCCTGCCACTTTATCCTCAATACTCCAGTACAACTTCGGCCGCGGTTTTTGACAGTATCAGTAAAATATTGCGAGAGTATCGGACCCTTCCTACCCTCTATTTTATCCGTAGTTATGCCACGCATCCCGCTTATATTGCAGCGTTGAAGGAAACCATTGAGCAGAGCTTTGAAAAACATGGCCAACCCGATCGTTTAATTGTTTCTTATCACGGTATTCCTGAACGCCTGGCAAAGATGGGTGATATTTATCCACAGGATTGTCAAGCGACGACTGAACTGTTGAGTCAGGCACTGGATTATCCAGCAGATAAAATCGTGATGACATATCAGTCGCGTTTTGGCCGTTTACCGTGGTTATCTCCTTATACCGATAAAACCGTGGCATCATTACCCAGTCAGGGAGTGGAACATGTCCAAGTGGTGTGTCCGGGGTTTTCGGCTGACTGCCTGGAAACATTGGAAGAGATTAAGCAACAAAATAAAATGATCTTTTTAGATGCGGGTGGGAAAAAGTTTGAATATATCTCTGCACTTAATGATAATAAAGCTCACATTTCCTTGCTTGAACAGTTAGTCAATCATGGCATGAAATAACTCACTTGTCGTTGCCTGCTATGGGATATTATCACACATTGGTGAATGGCGGACATTGATCGTCGTATGATTTCAGGGATCGGGTTTTAAACCCAATAAATACGATAAGCGAGAACAAGGGCTGGCATATCAATGAAAAGCAAAATTATTTGGATTGGACATAGAGATAATGAGTAATAAACCTATTAAACACCCCGATTTTTACGAAGAGCAGGCAAACTATTATCATCCGGCGCGGGAAGATGAAATTGATTTGTTTGAGTTATTCTCGGTACTCTTCCAATCAAAATATTTGATTATTGCAGTATCTTTCGTGCTTGCGATTATTGGTTTCGGTATCGCATCATTTTTGCCGCAAAAATGGACCAGTACAGCGGCGGTGATGACATCAGGGTTGGAAGAGTTTCAGCCGTTGAAAAATACGTTAACGGATTTACATGTTCTGAATATCGATCCCAAAGTAACAGAAGGATCATTGTATAATCGGTTTATCGAAAACTATAACTCGCGGGTATTACGTGAAGAATATTTGGTGAATACCGATTATTTTAAAACCTTGCTTGCTAAGAACCATGACGATTCTACGCAGGAAAAAAGGAAACTGATTGAGCAAATTGTTAATAAAAACATTGCCCTGTCTTTACCTAAGAAAGATGACGATGTTAATGAAGCTAAACTTTCTTTCAGTGCTGACAACGCAGAAGATGCTTACAATCTATTAAGTGGCTATATCAAATTCGTCTCTTCGGTGGTTCGGAACCAAGTGAAAGAAGAACTGAATGATATGGTTCATCAGAAACTGGAGTACTCACAAAAGCTTTATGTTATTGATTTAGAACGTATCAGTAATATGCGTAGCGTGGATATTGAGCGATTGAAGTATGCGATTTCTATTGCTGATTCTGCCGGGGTGAAAAAACCCGTATCGAATGGCGGGGCGATGATTAAGGATGACCCGGATTATTCGATCGCACTGGGTTCTGATGCACTGCAACGTAAATTACAGATTACAGAAGAAGTCACTGATCCCACTAAAATTGATGCTGACCTGCGTAACCGTCAGTTGTATATCAAAAATTTAGAAAAAGTGAATGTTAATACCATTGATTTTATGCCATTCAAATACATGCAGGAACCTTATCAACCAACGTCAAAAGATTCACCTAAGCGTTTGCTGATTTTGATTGGCGCGGGCTTTATTGGTTTTATTTTATCTGTCATGTATGTTCTGCTGCGCCACATGGTACGTAGCCGCCAGAAACAAGAGGCTTAATATTATCTTAATGAGATAATGTTCTGCTAGCTGATGTTCCGACAGCCAATGCCGTAATCGCATTGGCTGTCTTCGTTTTCGTCACTGTATTTTTTGTTTCGCGCCGGTATTGTGACACACTGTATTGTGCTAACGAGGTATTGTGCTAACATGCGGCATATTTTTTGGCGCTATAGCAGCAATAAGTTATGAAATTCCCGGGTAAACGTAAATCTAAACACTATTTTCCTGTCAGTTTAAGAGATCCTCTGCTCCAACCTATCAAAGAGATGATGGATAGCGAAAATAACCGAGCCTATATTGTTGGCATTGACCAGACACTGGTTGATATCGAAGCCAAAGTTGATGAGGATTTTATTCAACGTTATCACCTGAGCCAGGGACACTCCTTAGTCATTGAAGATGATGTCGCTGAGGCGCTCTACAACGAGCTGGCAGACAAAAACCTTATCAGCCACGAATTTGCGGGTGGCACCATCGGTAATACCTTGCACAATTATTCTGTTCTGGCTGACGATAAATCCGTCCTGCTTGGTGCCATGTGTAATAATATCCAAATAGGCAGTTATGCGTATTGTTATCTTTGCAATACATCCAGCCGTATGGATTTAAATCATCTTCAGGGGGTTGATGGGCCTATTGGCCGCTGTTTTACCTTAGTGACAGAAAATGGCGAAAGAACATTTGCTATCAGCCCGGGTTTAATGAATCAGCTTCGTCCAGAAAATATTCCTGAACACATTATCGCGGAAGCCTCAGCTTTGGTGATCACCGCTTATCTGGTGCGTTGTAAACCGGGCGAACCCATGCCGGAAGCGACGATGAAAGCCATTGAGTATGCGAAAAAGCATAACGTACCTGTTGTATTAACGTTAGGAACAAAATACGTCATCGCGGATGATCCGCAGTGGTGGCGCGATTTTCTGGCTGAAAATATTTCTGTTGTTGCGATGAATGAAGATGAAGCCTGTGAATTGACGGGATTCAGTGATCCTTTATTAGCGGCTGACATGGCGCTAAATTGGGTGGATTTGGTGTTGTGTACCGCCGGTCCTGCTGGTTTGTATATGGCGGGTTACACGGATGAGGAGTACAAACGCCAAACATCGTATCCTTTGTTGCCAGGCGCGATTGCAGAATTTAACCGTTATGAATTCAGCCGGGCGATGCGTAAGGGCGATTGCCAAAACCCAATGCGGGTCTATTCCCATATTGAGCCTTATATGGGAGGACCTGAAAAAATCATGAATACCAATGGTGCCGGAGATGGTGCATTATCTGCATTACTGCATGATATCACTGCCAACAGTTATCATCGTATGAATGTGCCTAACTCCAGTAAGCATATGCGTTCTTACTTAACTTATTCTTCTTTGGCTCAGGTATGCAAATACGCTAACAGAGTGAGTTATCAGGTATTGAGCCAGCACTCTCCACGTTTAACCCGTGGGTTGCCGGAGAAAGAAGATAGTCTGGAAGAGTCTTACTGGGAACGTTGATTCTGGTCGCCTGACATATTGCCTTGGCTGTTTTATTGGAATGACTGGAATATCCCCACGTTATGGGGATATTCCTTGATTAGCCGGTTAGGTTGATGATGGCGTCGCTGGTGAATGCAATGCCGGAGGCACCATTGAACAGCCCGCTTCATTTTCTTCCGGTAGAGCATCAGCCATTGCCCGTGCTATTTCATGCTCGCCAATGATAATGTGGTTAGTACCACGCTCCGTAATGTAAGTGACTTCATCATCATAATGAGCCCGAACAATAATGCTGATATCTGACCTGATTTCTCTGGCATTCGCAACAATCTCGCCGGCCTCATAGCCATTGGGAATGGTCAGGAATAACGTACAGGCACAATCGAGCCGTGCCAGGGCCATGATCTCTTTATTGGCGGCGTTGCCTATTATTGCACTGATGCCCATTTCACCTAACTCTTCAAATCGGACTCGCGTATCTTCAATAACCACGATGGGAAAGTGCTTTTCTTGTAAACGCTGACAAAGTTGACGGCCCACCCGGCCATAACCTACCACAATCGCATGACCACAAATATCAACCGGGATCTGGATTTCTTCTTCCAGCGTTTCTTCGAGTAATTGTTCTTCAATGGTTTCTGTTTTTTCCAGATAGCGATCCAGTAAACTGAATAAAACAGGATTCAACATAATGGAAATGATGGCACCCGCCAATACAAGGTTACGGGCCTCGCCATCCAAGAATCCCAGTGTGACGCCAAGCCCGGCGAGGATAAAGGCAAACTCACCAATTTGGGCGAGGCTGGCAGAGATAGTCAGGGCAGTACGTCGTGAGTGTCCAAACATTCTGACCAATAGCATGGCAGCCAGTGACTTGCCAATGATAATAATGATCAGGGTTCCCAAAATAGCCAAGGGCTGTTGCAGTAGGACCATCGGGTCAAACAGCATGCCAACGGAAACAAAGAAAAGAACGGCGAAAGCATCCCTTAACGGTAGAGTATCTTGCGCGGCCCGATGGCTCAATTCTGACTCGTTCAAGACCATACCCGCGAAGAATGCCCCAAGGGCAAATGAAGCATCAAAGAGTGCCACTGCACCATAAGCAACACCTAATGCAATGGCAAGTACCGCCAGCGTGAATAATTCACGGGAGCCTGTCGCGGCGGTTTTCGCCAGTAACCAAGGAATGACACGTCGTCCGACGAAAATCATCAACAAAATAAAAGCAATGACTTTTCCAACGGTGAGCGATATTTTGAGCAGTAATTGACTCAGGTTGGCGTCGTGGTTGTCCATAATTCCTGCTGCTGCCGGGAGTAATACCAACGTCAGCACCATCGCCAGATCTTCAACAATCAACCAACCAATGGCAATTTGTCCTCTCTGACTATCAACGAGTTGCCGTTCTTCCAATGCCCTGAGCAATACCACCGTACTGGCGGTGGACAGACAAAGGCCAAATACAATGCCGCTGCTTAATCCCCAACCGAGCAGCATTGATAATCCGACACCCAATAAGGTAGCGACTGCAATTTGGGCGATTGCACCAGGAATGGCAATGGATTTGACGGCTAACAAATCTTTAAGTGAAAAATGTAGACCGACACCAAACATCAGTAAGATCACGCCAATTTCTGAAAGTTCTGGAGCTAACGATGTATCGGCAACGAAACCAGGGGTAAAGGGGCCTGCTAGTACACCTGCGACAAGGTATCCTACCAGAGGGGAGATTTTCAGGCGCTGTGCAAGCATGCCAAGCAGATAGGCAAGAACAAAACCGCCAACAATGGTCGTGATAAGAGGTGTCGAGTGCTCCATCAAGGCTCCTTCTGGGTAGCGAATATCATAAATTGTATGGTTAGGTGAGGTAATAATATATTCTATAAATAATTAAAGATGAGATTACAAAAAAATATATTGGGTGATGAAAATGAGAATAATCTACATAAATACCATCTTAATGTAATTTTATGTAGATTTTGCTATTATTTACGCTTGTTTACAAAGAGGGATAACGTCATTATTATGGTGGCTATCTGGATGTTTTATCGGTATTTTTAAGAGTTTTTTTCTATATTTGGCAAGAACAGTGTAAAAATACCAAGAAGTGGTAGAAAGGCACAAATTTTGTAAACCAATTCGATGCTGGCCTTATCTGCGACATAGCCAAGTACAGCAGCCCCAATACCCCCCATACCAAAGGCCAGGCCAAAGAACAAACCGGCAATCATGCCTGTTTTGCCGGGCATGAGTTCTTGGGCATAGACTAAAATAGCCGAAAATGCAGAGGCCAATATGATGCCAATAATGACGGTGAGTATGCTTGTCCAGAATAAGGAGACATAAGGTAACATCAGGGTAAAAGGTGCAACGCCAAGAATGGAAACCCAAATAACGTATTTCCGGCCTATCTTATCCCCAACAGGCCCGCCAATCAGGGTGCCTGCCGCGACGGAAAACAAAAAGATAAATAGATGGATCTGGGCGTTTTGCACTGACACATCAAATTTCTGTATCAGGTAGAACGTATAGTAGCTACTGATACTGGTCAGGTAAAAGTATTTGGAGAAAATCAGTAACAGAAGAATGGCAAAAGAATTGATGACTGTTTTTCTGGGCAGCTTTGGCAGGGGAGCTGTTTTCGCAGACAGGGGCGTTATGGTTCGATGTTGCATCTTATACCATTGGCTGACTTGCAAGAGGATGACGATAGCCAATAGTGCTGCCAGAGAAAACCAACCGATATTTCCCTTGCCATAAGGCGCAATGAAAATCGCTGCCAACAATGGCCCCAGCGAACTGCCTAAATTACCCCCGACTTGAAATAAAGATTGTGCTAACCCATGGCGCCCGCCTGAAGCCATACGTGCGACGCGTGATGATTCCGGATGAAAAACCGATGACCCCGTACCCACGAGCGCGGCAGCCATTAATATGACTGAAAAGCTTTCAGCATAAGCTAATAGCAGTAAACCGGATAAGGTAAATCCCATGCCGATAGGCAGCGAATAGGGTTGCGGATGTTTATCGGTATATAAACCGATAAGGGGCTGCAACAGCGATGCGGTTACCTGATAGGTGAGTGTGATCAGGCCAACCTGAATAAAACTGAGGGTAAATTCGGATTGCAGCAATGGATAAATCGCCAGAATCAACGATTGAATCATATCGTTCAGCATATGGGATAAGCTGATAGCACCGAGAATGGAAAAAACGGTTCGATGTTTTTTTGCCGATGATGTGGGTAAAGGGGCTGTTTGACTTTTTTCAC